>JAFQEB010000133.1 GCA_017399225.1 Clostridia bacterium
AGTCATGACCACCCGTTGAACGGGTGGTTTGACCAAGCCCTATAAGGGCTTATCACTTGCGGTCGCCCTCTAAAGAGGGCACTGAACAGTCTGACAACCGCAAAGTTACCACGGGCGGCCCCCTACTCGGGGGCTGCTTTTGCTTGCCTTTCTTCTCCTGCTCACCCGTAAACGGGACAATTAGTTCCTTCATGCTGATTTGGTCGCTCATGATATCTTATTGCAGTTGATTCTTGCTGTAGTCTTTGATCGCATTTTCATACTTACCTACTAATATCCCCTGCACCAGAAATGGCGGTTCCCATATTTGTACTTCAAGTTTGCATGTCGGTCGAAGATCATCAAGCTACTCTTACTCTTTAGATACCCCATAAACGACGCTACACCTAAATGCGGCGGTATTGCCACCAACATGTGAATGTGATCGGGGCAACATTCTGCCTCGATGATTTCCACACCTTTTCTTTCACATAGTTCTCGCAAGATTTTTCCGATATCTGCCCTCAGTTGGCGATAGATTATTTGTCGCCTGTACTTTACGCAAACACAATATGATACTTGCATCTCCACTTGCTATGTGATAAACTTCTTACGTCATCTTTCATGATGATGCCTCCTTTGCTTTCTTTTGCGGTTGCCAGACCACTCTCAGTATAGCATAGGAGGCCTTTTTCCGTAGGTTTTTCTTATTGACCCCCAGTTAAACTGGGGGTTTTTTAACGCCTTTTCGGCTGACAAAAACTGCGCCCACCGCTGCAACTGTGCTGCGATGGGCGCAATTTGTATGAATCGATCTGTGTCACTTTTCATAGGTCTTCATGCGGCGCTCCAGCACCTCGGGCCGGGCGACGGAATAGCCGAAGAACCCCAGCACCTCCGCCGTGCGCTGGTACACGCCGTGGTTGTAGGCCACAAGCCCCGCACGCTCCAGGTGCAGGGAGCCATCCTCCGCAAAAAGATCCTCCCTGACCTGCACGCCCACGACCTCGCCGATGAACATGTCATGGCTGCCCAGCTCCAGCACCTGGCGCACCTTGCAGGCCAGGTAGGCAGGGCACTCCGCAATGGCAGGCGCATGGGTCATGCCGATGGCAGGCATGGGCGTGACGCCGCATTCCTGCCACTTGTTCACATCCTTGCCGGAGCGAACGCCGCAGTAATCCACCGCCCTGCAGCGCTCCTGATCCACCAGGTTGACCACAAACTCGCCGCTTTCCTTGATCAGGGCATGGCTGTAGCGGTTCTTGCGGACGCTCACGCTCACCATGGGCGGGTCGCTGTTCACCGTTCCAGCCCAGGCGATGGTGATGATATTGGGCCGGGGATCGATCTCCGGGCAGGCGCAGGATACCATCACCGCCGGTACCGGCGCCAGCAGGGTACAGGGATCAAAAGTACGAAAGTTATTCATCGCAGTATGCTCTCCGTTCTTGTTTATCAGTTGAAAATAGTGTACAATACCATCGTGAAAAAGTCAACCTCGCCGGGCGCGCACCGCCGGGCAATCAGAAACACAAAAGGCCAGGGCCAGCATAGACTGCCCTGTATAACCGACGAATGGAGGCGGCTTCATGACCGCTCTTTGGCAGGTATTATCCCTCTTTCTGCTGATCCTCTCCGGCTTTGCGGCCGCAAAGCTCCGCATCCTGGATGACCGGGGCCTCAAGGGCCTCAACGCGCTGGTGCTGAACTTCGCCCAGCCCGCTATGATCATCTTCAAGCTCCAGCGGGAAACCGATCCTCAGCTGATCACGGAGCTGGTGTGGGTATTCGTCCTCACCTGCGCGACCATCGCCCTGGCCGGCATGATCGCCTTTCAGCTCTTCGCGCGGGAGCCGGCACAGCGCCGGGCGGTGCTGACGAATCTGGCCATGGTCTCCAACTGCGGCTTCATGGGCTATCCGGTCATCACCGCCGCCCTGGGCCCGGAGGCGCTGATCTACGCGGTGGTGTTCGTGGCCGCCTTCAACCTGATGAGCTGGACGCTGGGCGCCTTCTACTACGGCGGCCCGAAGGCCATGCAGCCGAAAAAGCTGCTGCGCAACCCCTCCCTGATCGCCATCGCGTGCGGCCTGACGCTCTTCCTGACCGGATGGCGCCTGCCGGATTTCCTCAACAACGCCCTGGATATGATGGGCAGCGTCACCACGCCGGTGGCGATGTTCGTCATCGGCGCGCGGCTGATCAGTCTGCGTCCCGCCCACCTGACCGACGTCAAGCTGCTGATCGTCTGCGGGCTGCGTCTCGTCGTTTTCCCGGCGATGATCCTGCTGCTCTTCCTCACGCCCCTGCCGCCAATGGTGGTGAAGTCCGTCTTCGTGTGCACGGCGATGCCCTGCGCCGCCCTCACCGCTATGCAGAGCGAGCTGTATGACTGCGACAGGGAGCTGGCCTCCCGGGGCGTGGCGCTCTCCACCGCCCTGTCCATGGCGACCGTCCCGCTGATGCTGATGCTCCTTCCCGCCTGAACCGTCTGACACAAGGAGGTTCCCATGCTCTTTCCCGGCGATACGTCCCAGTGGGGCCGCCACGCAGGCGCCTACGATCCCCGCACGAGCCGCGGGCGCAAGGTGCTGCGGCTGCTGCTGATCCTGCTGCTCCTGTTTCTGCTGGCCTGGCCCTTCATCGAGCCCTTCCTGCTGGAGACCGAAACGGTGACCCTGTATGCAGAGGATCTGCCGGAGGTGATCGGTCAGCTGCGCATCGCGTATGTCACCGATATCCACCAGGGTCCCTTCTACAGCGAGAGCCGCGTCGCCGCGCTGATCAGCCGCATCAACACCCTCAATGCGGATCTGGTGCTGCTGGGCGGCGATTATGCCCAGGACAGCGCCTCCGCCGTGACCTTCTTCCAGCACATGCCGCGTATCCACGCCCGCTACGGCGTGTTTGCCGTCCTCGGCAACCATGACCGCACCCTCCCGGAGAGCAACCTGAGCCAGCTCCGGGCAGCGATGCAGGCCGCCGGCGTAACGCCGCTGGTCAACAGCGTCACCCAGGTGCGCATCGGCGCCGGCAGCCTCTACCTCGCCGGCATCGACGACGTGAGCGGCGGCCATCCCGACCTCGCCGGCGTTGCCCGGCAGGTGCGGGCTGAGGATTACGTCATCTTCCTCAGCCACAGCCCGGAGATCATCCCCGCCGCCCTGCGGGCAGAGGATCAAAATCGCCGCCTGAACTGGTTCGATCTGGGGCTCTTCGGCCACACCCACGGCGGACAGATCGCCCTGGTAGGCGGGCTGCTCCGGGACGACGGCGTGGATGATCAGTACCGCTCCGGCTGGCACAAGCAGAACCGCATCGACCTGCTCATCTCCCGGGGCGTAGGCACCTCCGTGCTGCCCATACGCCTCTTCTGCACGCCGCAGATCCACCTGATCACCGTGCAGCGCGCACGGTAAGCGGCATTCACAGCACATTGGCGGCGGTAAAGGCGTCCCGGTGATACAGGTGCTGGGCGTTCTCCCGCAGCTCCGCGCAGGCGACGAAGCAGGCCGTCACGTCCTGGGCGCGGATGGCCGCCTTCAGCTGCACCAGCGATAGGGTCACGCTGTCCGTGTCCTCATGGTTGATCAGCATCTGCAGCGCCGGCACCGTTTTCTGCCAGGTGTTCAGATAGGCCTCCGCCGTTTCTGCCGCCCGCTGCCATTCCCGGTGCTCCGTCATGCTGCTGAGCTCCTCTGCCGCCGATACATACCGGTCGGAGATCCGCAGCACCTCCCGGGAGGTCACCCACCCGCTCAGGAGGGTCGCCGCCAGCAGCGCCAGGGCGATCCACAGGCTCGTCCGCATTCACCACACCGCCCTTTCCGCATCAAGGGCCTGCACCAGGCGCGTGTCCGTCCGGCCCTTGCCCTGGATCAGCAGCTCCCCGCTGGTATTCAGGCACATGAACAGCACCTCCCGAAGGCTTGGAAAGCCTGCCTTTTCGGCCTCCAGCCTTACCCAGGCCTCCGTCAGCTGACCTCGCCGCAGGTTGTCCTGCTGCAGCCTGCCATCCAGCACCAGAGGCAGCGGCAAGCCCTCCCCGGTCACATTCATCTGCATATCCGCCGGGGTCAGGGGACGATGCGCCGCCTTTGGGAACACGCTGATCTGCCCGCCGGGCTCCAGCACCACCGTGCCCGCCTCCGCCGGGTCGAGGATCCCCCCGGTGCGCAGGGCTTCCATCAGGTCGTTGAGATCCACGGCAGATTTTCGCAGCTGCTTTTCGCAGATCGCGCCGTTGCGCATCAGCACGGCAGGCTGGCCGCTGAGCCAGGCGCGCAGGGGCTGCCATTTCATGCAGGCGGCGGTGATCAGCCCGTGGCACACCACCAGCGCCACCATGGGCAGGATGCCGTAGAGCAACGGGATTCCCACGCCGCCCATGGGCGTGGCCGCCAGCTCGGCGATCATGATGACCACCACCATTTCAAAGGGCTGCAGCTGCCCTACCTGGCGCTTGCCCATCGCCCGCATCGCCATCAGCGACGCCGCGTACAGGATCACCGAGCGCATAAAGATCGTCAGCAAAGGCTTTTCCTCCCCTCAAAGCTGCATTCAGCTTTCCCCTGACGTCCCGGCACCATACGCAAGCACGCAAAGAAAGGAAGATCCCCATGCTCAAGAAACTCGCCGCACTCCTCCTGGCCACCCTGTTCTTTATCCCTGCCGCCCTGGCGGATACGCCCAATCTGCTGGATTTCCTCTCCAGCCTTGGGAGCCTTGGCAGCAGCAAGCCTGACGAAAACCTCTCCGAGGAGCAGCGCCTCCAGATCATCTACGAGATGATGAACGCGGAGCTGGATGCAGAGAATATCCAGTACGAGACCGTTCCTGATCAGCAGGGCAGCTATTACTCCCTGCTGTTTGAAAGCGAAACGCCCATGGGCGACCGGGCGGATATCGATATGCTGGCCTACTGGGACGGCGTGGCCATCTGCGCCAGCTACCGCGATCCCATTGCGGATGAGCACTTTGACGAGATCGTCCGCTTCTGCAACCTGATGAACAGCAGCCTCTACATCGGCAAGCTCTACCTGTGCGAATATGCAGACGGCAACTACCTCTGCTACGAGGTGTTCCTGCCCATGGATGCGGCGGCGCTGAACGACTATGACCGCTACAGCGTGATGGAATACGCCTACTTCTCCGCACAGATCCTCGAGGTCTATCAGGAATACTTCATGTACGTCCTGGAGGGTGAGACGGCAGCCAACGCCTACGCCATGTGGTATGCCGACGTCGAATGATTCCCTTCCCGCCCGATGCGCTGCGCCGGGCGGTTTTCTTTGCCTTTTTGCCCCTGAAATCTTGCAGGCGCAGCCCATCTATGATATAATATAAGGTGGTATATTATTCCCAACAAGGAGCAATCTGCATGAACGATGCGATCATTTCCGTGAAGGACGTTTCCTTCACGTACGAGGAGGCCACGGAGCCCGCGCTCACCGGCGTCACCCTGGATATCCGGGAGGGCGAGTTCCTGGCCGTGCTGGGCCATAACGGCTCGGGCAAATCCACCCTGGCCAAGCTGCTCAACGCCCTGTATCTGCCCACGGAGGGCACGGTCACCGTCTGCGGGATCGACACCCGGGACGACGACCGTCTGTGGGATATCCGCCAGCAGGCCGGCATGATCTTCCAGAATCCGGATAACCAGATCGTTGCGACAGTGGTGCGGGAGGACGTGGCCTTTGGCCTGGAAAACCTGGCCGTCCCCCACGATGAGATGCTCACCCGCATCGACGAGGCGCTGGCTGCCGTCCGAATGACAGAACATGCGGAATCCGCCCCCCACATGCTCTCCGGCGGCCAGAAGCAGCGCGTGGCCATCGCGGGCATTTTGGCCATGCAGCCCCGGGTGATCATCGCCGATGAAGCGACCGCCATGCTCGATCCCTCCGGCCGCCGGGAGGTGCTCTCCACCATCCGCCGCCTGAACAGGGAAAAGGGCATCACCGTGGTGTGGATCACCCACTACATGGAGGAGGCCGCTCAGGCAGACCGCGTGGTGGTGATGAACCACGGCCAGGCTGTGCTCTCCGGCGACCCCCGCGAGGTATTTGAGCAGGTCGACACGCTGCGGGAAATGCACCTGGACGTCCCCCACATGACGGATCTTGCGCAGGATCTGCGCAAGGAGGGTCTTCCCTTGCCCGCAGGCATTCTCACTGCAGAAGAAATGACGGAGGAGGTGTGCAAGCTTCTATGCCGATCGAAGTAAAGCAGCTGACCCACACCTATTCCAAGGGCAGCGCCTTTCAGTCCACCGCCATCCGCGACGTCAACCTGACCATCGAGGACGGCGAGTTCGTGTGCATCGTGGGCCATACCGGCAGCGGCAAGTCCACCCTGGTGCAGCATCTGAACGGTCTGCTGAAGCCGACGGACGGTCTGATCCTGGTGGACGGCGAAGATATGAACGGCGAAAAGGTCGACAAGCGCCGCATTCGCCAGAACGTCGGTCTGGTCTTCCAGTACCCGGAGTATCAGCTTTTCGAGGAAACCGTAGCCAAGGACATCGCCTTTGGCCCGAAGAATCAGGGTCTGTCCGAGGAAGAGATCGACCGCCGGGTCCGCAGCGCGATGGCGCATGTGCATCTGGATTACGACAAATATGCTGACCACAGCCCCTTTGAGCTCTCCGGCGGACAGATGCGCCGCGTGGCCATCGCGGGCGTGCTGGCAATGGAGCCCAAGTACCTGATCCTGGACGAACCGACCGCAGGTCTGGACCCCAAGGGCCGCGACCGTATCCTGAGCATGATCCAGGAGCTGCACCGGGAGGGCAACACCACCGTGGTCATGGTCAGCCACTCCATGGACGACTGCGCGCGCCTTGCCACCCGTATGATCGTGATGAGCAAGGGCACCGTGGTGATGAGCGATACCCCCCGCAAGGTGTTCGCCCAGGCGGACAAGATGAAGGAGATCGGTCTGGGCGTGCCGGAGGCGGCCAAGCTCTGCGCAATGCTCCGCGCCCGCGGCCTCGATCTGCCCGCTGACCTGTACACCCAGGAGGAGCTGCACCGGCACATCCTGCGGCTGTGGAAGGAGGGGGCTCCGGCATGATGAAGGACATCACCCTCGGTCAATACTATCCTGTGGACAGCTGGGTGCACCGGCTGGATCCCCGCACGAAGATCCTCCTGACCGTCGCCATGATCGTGGCGGTGTTCATGTTGCATTCGCTGGTGGGCTACGGGATCATCCTGGGCTTCGTCTACCTGACCGCCCGGATGGCAAAGATCCCCTTCAGGATGCTGGTCAAGGGCGTCAAATCCCTGCGTTTCATCCTGATCCTCACCTTCCTGCTGAACCTGTTTTTCAACGCCGGCACAACGATGCTGGTGGAATGGCATTTCATCAGGATCTCCCGCGAGGGCCTGGAGCAGGCGGTGCATTATTCCCTGCGCCTGGTCTTCCTGGTGATGGGCACCTCCCTGATGACCCTCACCACCTCGCCCATCGCCCTCTCCGACGGCATCGAAATGCTGCTTTCCCCGCTGAAAAAGCTCCATTTCCCCGCCCATGAGCTGGCGATGATGATGTCCATTGCCCTGCGCTTCATCCCCACGCTGATGGAGGAAGCCGACAAGATCATGAAGGCACAGATGGCCCGCGGCGCGGACTTTGAGTCCGGCAACCTGCTGGCCCGCGCCAAGGCGATGGTGCCGCTGCTGGTACCGCTGTTCGTCAGCGCCTTCCGCCGGGCGGGCGACCTGGCCATGGCCATGGAGAGCCGCTGCTATCACGGCGGCGAGAACCGCACCCGCCTGCGCGTGCTGAAGATCACGAAGAACGACTGGATCGCCGCGGCTGCCGTGGCCGTGCTGATCGGCCTGATCGTGCTGGAGGGCTGGGCCGTGCCGCTGCTAACCGGTTTGCTGACCCCCGCTGCCGCGCCTGAGGCCGCAGCGCTTGTGAAGGGGCTGATCGGATGAAGCGCATCCTGCTGACCGTCGAATACGACGGCACCAACTACGCCGGCTGGCAGCGGCAGATCAACGGTCTGGCGGTGCAGCAGGTGCTGGAGGAAGCGCTGCAGAAGGCCACGGGCGAGCGCATCGTGGTCACCGGCGCCTCCCGTACGGATGCAGGGGTACACGCCCTCGGGCAGGCGGTGCACTTCGACACCGAAAGCCGCATCCCCCCGGAAAAGTACCCCTTTGTGCTCAACACCATGCTCCCCCGGGACGTGCGCGTCCACACCGGGCGCGAGGTGCCGCCGGAGTTCCACACCCGCTTCATGACCCGTCGCAAGCGCTACACCTATCGCATCATCAATAGCCGCCACGCCAGCGCCATCCGCCGCTGCACCCATGTGCATGTGCCTGTGCCGCTGGATGTCACGGTCATGCAGCAGGCCGCAAAGCAGCTGCTGGGTACCCATGATTTCGCGGCATTCCAGGCCGCCGGCGGCACGGCGAAGACCACCGTGCGCACGATCTACTCGGCTGACCTGACCGCATCGGGCGATGAGATCACCCTCGTCATCGAGGGCGACGCGTTCCTGTACAACATGGTGCGCATCATCGCCGGAACGCTGATCGAGATCGGCCAGGGCAAGCGCAGCGTGAACGCATTCTCCGAGGCCTACGATACCCTCGACCGCCTGTCGCTGGGCGTGACCGCCCCGCCCCACGGGCTGGAGCTGACGAAGGTCAACTACCCCGACGAGGCATTCCTTATTCCCGAACAAGTGAAGTGGCATACCGACTGACAACCGCCTGCGGACAGGAGGAGTTCCCATGAAATTCGCCATCATTTCCGACGTGCACGGCAATGCACCAGCCCTGCGGCTGGCGCTTGACGATGCCCGGAAGCATGGCGCGGAGGGCTTCCTGTTCGCGGGCGATTACTGTATCAGCGCGCCCTGGGCCAGCGAGGTGATCAGCATCATCCGCAGCCTGCCGGGTGCATATGTCATCAGCGGCAACGACGAAAGCCACCTGCACACCCCGGATGGGGACGACGGGCAGTTTGAGGCCTCCCGCTGGTGCGCATCGTCCTTGTCCGATGACGACAAGGCCTGGCTGGACGCGCTGCCGGCGGAGCTTTCCTTTGCCTGTGAGGGCATGACGATCCGCATGGCACATTCCTCCGAGGCCTTTGTCGGCAAGGCTCTGCATGAGCGCTTCCGCACCTCGCTCCTGCCCTATCTGTACCCCGACGGCATGGTCAGCCGGGAGACGCTGCTGGCTGACTTTCGCCATTTCGGCGCTTCCGGCGCCTTCCGCGACGCTGTGCAGGCACTTTCTCCCGGGGTGTACATCTTCGGGCACAATCACATCCAGACCTGGGCGGACTTTGACGGCCGCATCCTCATCAACCCTGGTTCCTGCGGGATGCCCCTGGACTGCGGAGAGTTCTGCGCATCCTACACGCTGATGACTGCCGAAAAAGGGCAGGTCACCGTGGAGGAACGCCGCATCCCCTACGATGTGGAGCAGCTGATCGCGCAGGTCAGGCAGACCGGGCAATACGCTGCTGCCCGCGTCTGGTCGGAGTTGATCTTCTCCGAGTGGCGCACCTGCCGGGAGAAGGTTTACGAATTTCTCTGGCACTGCGAACGCTATGCCCAAAGCATCGGCGACGCCCGCAGGCCCTTTGCCAAAGATACCTGGGAGGCTGCCTTTTCCCTGTGGCAGGAAACTGCGCAGGCCCAGCATCCCGAACTGTTTGCCCGCTGATTTTTCGGAGGTGATCCCCCTGAAGCGTTCCTTCATGACCACCATGCCGGACAAGACCGGCGCATTCCTGCAGGCCAGCCGGATCATCCGCGATCACGGCGGCAACATGACCCGCGCCAGCTACAACAAGGCTGTGGACGCCCACACGCTGTTCCTGGATGTGGAGGCGGAGGAAGCCGGACTGCTCGCCATTGAGCAGGAGCTGACCGCTGCGGGCTTCCTTCAGACAGGCACGCACGTGAAGATCGTGCTGGCAGAGTTTGAGGTGCCCGACCATCCCGGCGCGACCATCCCCGTGCTGGAGAAGCTGGCGCAGCATCACATCAGCATCTCCTACATCTCCAGCCAGCCCGCCTCCGGCGGCACGTTTCGCCTGAAGCTGGGGCTGTACATCGAGGAGCCCGGGGTGATCGAGGGGCTGCTGCGGGAGCTGTCCCAGCTCTGCGCGGTGCGCATTCTGGATTATGACGCGGGTGAAAAGCAGCTGGACAACACCGTCTTCTACCTCACCTTTGCGGACGAGATGCGGCGGCTCCTGCGCATGACCCAGGAGCAGACCAACGAATTCATCTACCACGCCAACCTCGTCATGCAGCAGCTGGACGAGAAGGGCGAGCCGCCCAGCAAGACCTTTGAGTACGTCAGCCGTTTTGCCCATTTCGTGGTGGATCACGGCGGCGACGCCTACGATTGCCGCATCACCTGCCAGCACGTCACCGACCGGGTAACCGTCACGGTGATCGAGCCCCCCTGCGGCTCCAACATAACCGTGCTGGAGGATGAAGCCAGCCGCGAACTGCTGGTGATCGACGGCGGCTTCACCTACTATCAGCGCCTGACCATGCGTCTGCTGCGCACCCTTTTCCCCGATTTCGACCTGCGCAGACGCGCGATGCTCATCACCCATTCCGATTCCGACCACACGGGCGTCAGCGGGCATTTTGATACGGTCTGGTGCAGCCAGCGCACGGCGGACTGCTTCGCCACGGAGCATCTGGGCTTCCCCTGCCCCCGCGAGGAGAACCCGAACATGCTCCCCTTCTACCGCCTGTCCAACCTGATCACCGATTATGTGCCGCCGCAGCTGAGCCGGCTGCGCATCCTGAACCAGCAATCCGGCGATGATTCCGAGCCGCTGAGTGTCATCGGGCGTTTTTCCTTCGGCGATATGGATTTCACCGTCCTGCAGGGCAATGGCGGACACGTCCCCGGCGAAACGGTGCTGCTGGATGAAGCTCACAAGGTTGCCATCACCGGCGACGATTACATCAACGCCCGCAACTGCACCGCGCCCCAGGCGGAATTCAACCGCCTTGCGCCCTACCTCGCCCGCAGCGTCAATCAGGACAGCGCAAAATACCGCCTGATCCTCCAAGCTCTCAAGGACATGATGGACGGCGAGGGCTGGCTGATCCTCCCCGGACACGGCGCGATCCTCCAGCGCGATCAACGCATGTGACCAGGGACTCTGTCCCTGGACCCTGCCAGAGGCTCTGCCTCTGGACTCCGCGAAGGGCTTTCAGCCCTTTCGAAACCCTTCCCGCGATCGTGCTTGTTTTTTCATTTGCAGCTGTGCGCGCGTGCGGGTTGGGGCTCTGCCCCTGGCCCCCGCCAGAGGCTCTGCCTCTGGACTCCGCGAAGGGCTTTCAGCCCTTTCGAAACCCGTTTCGCGATCCTTCTTGTCTTTTCCTTTGCGGCTGCGCTCGCGTGCGGGTAAATGGAAACCGTCGCGCGTATCCAGTCCGAATTTCTGACCTGAGGTGTCATATGCTCCGTATTGATAACCTTTCCATGCCCCTTTCCTGGGACATGGCCCTGCTGACCGAGGCCGTATTGCGCAAGCTGCGCGTACCGGCGGATCAGCTGCTGTCGCTGACGCTGGCGAAGAAGTCCGTGGACGCACGGGATAAAGCCGACGTGCATTTCGTTCTTTCGGTGGATGTGAAGCTGAAGAACGAGGAAGCCGTGCTCAAGCGGCTGAAGCCCGGCACGGCAAACCGCGTCATGCCGCCCGTTCTTCCTGCGCTGACCAAACCCGCCTTTGCCCGGCCGCCGGTGGTGGTGGGCGCGGGCCCTGCCGGCCTCTTTGCTGCGCTGACCCTGGCGCAGGCTGGCGCGAACCCCATCCTCATCGAGCGCGGACGCTCTGTGGACGCCCGCACGCAGGATGTGGCCGCCATGCAGCGCGGCGGTGTGCTCGACCCGGACAGCAACGTGCAGTTTGGCGAGGGCGGCGCGGGCGCGTTCTCCGACGGCAAGCTGACCACGGGCACCAAGTCACCCTACATCCGCACGGTCTTGCAAACCTTTGTGGAACACGGCGCGCCGGAGGAGATCCTGTACCTGTCCAAGCCCCATATCGGTACTGACCGGCTCAAGGGCGTGGTCGCCGGCATCCGCGAGGAAATCAGGCGGCTGGGCGGCACGGTGCTGTTTGAGACCCGGGTGACCGGGCTGATCGTCCGTGGCCACCGCGTGGAGGGTGTGAAGGTCGTCCATGCAGGCCAGGAGCGGGAGATCCTCACCGACGCCGTGCTGCTGGCCATCGGCCACAGCGCCCGCGACACCATGCAGACGCTGTTCAACCAGGGCGTGATGATGGTGCAGAAGCCCTTCGCCATGGGCGTGCGTATCGAGCACCCGCAAAGCCTGATCAGCCAGAGCCAGTACGGCAAAGCCTGGCAGCATCCGGCCCTGGGCGCGGCGGATTATAAACTGGCTGTGCACACCCCGGACAAGCGGGGCTGCTACACCTTCTGCATGTGCCCCGGCGGCGAGGTGATCGCCGCGGCGAGCCAGCCCGGCGGACTGTGCGTCAACGGCATGAGCTACCACGCCCGCGACGGCCGCAACGCCAATGCGGCCCTGCTGGTGGGCGTGAACCCGGAGGACTTCGGCGACGATCATCCCCTGGCGGGCTTTGTGTGGCAGCGGAGCATCGAGCAGGCAGCGTACCGTCTGGGCAGCGGAGGCTACAAGGCCCCCGTACAGCGCGTGGAGGATCTGCTGATGGGCCGCGCGACCCGGGCTTTGGGCGACGTTATCCCCACCTACCAGCCCGGCGTGACGCCCGCCGATCTGCGGGAATGCCTGCCCGGCTTCATCATCGAGGATCTCAAATTCGGCATCCGCGGCATGGACAAACAGCTGCGGGGTTTTGCGTACCCGGATGCGGTGCTGACCGGCGTGGAGACGCGCTCGTCCTCCCCCGTGCGGCTGAACCGCGACCGTGCCACCCTCATGGCCGAGGGCCTGGACGGCCTCTTCCCCGTGGGCGAGGGCGCAGGCTACGCTGGCGGCATCATGAGCGCCGCGGTGGACGGCATCGTTGCGGCCCGGGCGGCGCTGGAAAGGAACGCCCTGTGAACGCGCTGCTGACGGAGGCCATGGCGGCCTTCGGGCTCCATCAGGCGGAGTTCATCCAGCAGCACGAGAACGCCGTGTATCGGGCGGATGAGCAGTACCTGCTGCGCATCCACAGGGCGGCGGAGGGGCTCACAGCGGATCACAACCCGGACAAGCGCCGGGCAGAGCTGGCCTTCCTGCGGCACCTGGCTGACGCGGGAGTAAACGTGCAGCGCCCCATCGCGGAGACGACCCTCTCTGGCGGCACGATGGCGACGCTGCTGACCTGGCTGGATGGTCACCATATCACCGAGGCGGAGTTCACGCCGGAAATGCAGCATCAAATCGGCACGATGACGGCCCGGCTGCATCAGGCCGCGCAGGGTTTTGATCATCCCTCCATGCGCCGCTACGGCGCAGCTCACGTCACCCAAACGGCTGCTGACATCCGCAGCATGGGTGAACGGTATGGCCTGCATCCCGGCGAGATAGAGGTCGTATGTCAGGCCGCGCAGGTGATCGAAGAAAGGCTGCGCAGCGCTGCCGCCGAGTTCGTCCCCATCCATTGCGACCTGTCCCAATCCAACATCCTGCTGACAGCAAACGGGCTGGCGCCCATCGACTTTTCCCTCTTTGGGCTGGGGCATCCCATGCACGACCTGGGCATCCTGATCGGCAATGTCAGCACTCTTGCGCAGCGCAAGGCCATCGCTGAGGGCTACGCTCAATCTGGCGGACGCATTGATTTGCCGCTGCTGGATGCAGGCATGACCCTCGGTCTGCTGGAGGCGATGGTTTTCCACGCCGACGTCTGGCCGAAGGAGGACTGGTTCGCGCCGCGCCTGACCCGCTGGGTCAACGAAATGCTGCGGCCCCTGGCCGACGGCAAGCCCCTGCTGGACGAAAATATGTATCTGCTAAACATCAAATAAAGGAGGACATCCCCATGACTGTGAAGGAGAAATTCCTGCGCTACGTGCAGGTCGAGACCACCTCGGAGGCCGAATGCGAACACTGCCCCTCCAGCCCCAACCAGATGGTGCTGGCGAATATGCTCGTTGATGAGTTGAAGGCAATGGGCGTCGCCAATGCCCGCGTGGACGAGCACGGCTATGTGTACGCGACCATCCCCGCCAAGGGCAACCACCCGGCGAAGGTCGGCCTGATCGCCCACATGGACACCTCCGACGGCGTGCGCGGCGCGACGAAGCCCGTGTGCATCCCGGACTACGACGGCAAGGCCATCACCCTCAAAAACGGCGTGGTCATCGACGGCTTTGACTTCCTGCCCTCCCTCAAGGGCCAGGAGCTGATCGTCACCAGCGGCGACAGTGTACTGGGCGCGGACGACAAGGCCGGCGTGGCGGAGATCATGGCGCTGGCGCAGCGCCTCATGGCTCCCGACGCGCCGGAGCACTGCACGGTGTGCATCGGCTTCACCCCGGACGAGGAGATCGGCCGCGGCGCGGATCTGTTCGACGTGCCCGGCTTTGGCGCGGACTACGCCTACACTGTGGACGGCGGCGCCCTGGGCGAGCTGGAATACGAGAACTTCAACGCCGCCTCCTGCAAGGTGACGGTCTACGGCGTGAACATCCACCCCGGCAGCGCGAAGAATCAGATGAAGAACGCCCTGCTCCTGGGCATGGAGTGGAACAGTATGCTGCCCCCCGCCGAGATCCCCGCCCACACCGAGGGCTACGAGGGCTTCTACCACCTGATGCACATGGCGGGCGACGAGGAGAAGACCACCCTGAGCTACATCATCCGCGATCACGACGCGGCAAAGTTTGACGAGCGCAAGGCCACCGTGCAGCGCATCACCGACTACCTGAACCTGAAGTGGGGCGAGGGTACCTTCGTGTGCGAGGTGAAGGACAGCTACCGCAACATGAAGGAAATGCTGGAACCCTGCATGTACATCGTGGACAAGGCCGGCGAGGCCTTCCTCTCCTGCGGCGTGACGCCCATCACCACACCCATCCGCGGCGGCACCGACGGCGCGCGCCTGAGCTACATGGGTCTGCCCTGCCCGAACCTCTCCACCGGCGGCTACAACTTCCACGGCCGTAAGGAGCTGATCACCGTCGAGGCCATGGAAAAGATGGTGGACGTGCTGGAGACGATCGTCCGCAATGCCTGATTTTCTGACAGTGAACGGCGTTGAATACCGCATCCTCCGCCTTTTGGGTAAGGGCAAGGGCGGGTATTCCTACCTGGCCGCGCGCGATGGACGGCAATACGTCCTCAAGCAGATTCATCACGAGCCCTGCGCATACTACCAGTTCGGCGACAAGCTTCAAAGCGAGCTGAACGACTACGCCCGGCTGTGCGACGCCGGCGTGCCCGTGCCCGAACTGCTGGACGCAGACCGCGAGAACGAGCGCATTCTCAAGCAGTACATCCCTGGAGAGACGGTCGATCGTCTGATTCTGCGGGATGCGCTGCCTGACTGGTGCATCCCGCAGATGGAAGCCCTGTGTCAGCGCCTGTATGCCGCCGGGCTGAACATCGACTACTTCCCCACCAATTTCATCCCGCTGGACGGCATTCTCTACTACGTCGACTATGAATGCAACGCCTACATGCTTGAGTGGGACTTTGACCACTGGGGCAGACAGTACTGGACGAAGACGCCGGCGTTTCTCAAGCATTTCCGTCCGGATGAGCATCCCGAAGGAGGCTGCCCATGAAGACGCGCTTGTTGTGTATGCCCTGCCTGTGCGCAGATATCTTCGACGCCACCGGCGAGATCCTGCCCGGCGGCGAGGCGCTGAATTTTGCCTGCATCGCCAGCCGCTATCCCCATGTGAACGTGCAGCTGCTGGGCGCCATCGGTGAGGACGAGCCGGGCGCGGCCATCCTGCGCGAGATCGACGCGCGGCCCATCGACCGCACGAACGTCCACGTCATCCCCGGCGGCGCGACAGCCACCCACCGCATCTACCATACCCCGGAGGGCGACCGGTACTTTAAGCCCGATTCCTGGCAGGGCGGCGTATTTGCCAGCTACCGCCTGACGGAAGGCGACCTGGCTGCGATGAACGCCGCTGACGTGGTGTTCTGCACCTGGTACAGCCCGAACTTCCCGGAGATCCTGGCGGCAAAGAAGCACGGCAGCTTCCGCCTGGCGGTGGATTTCGACATAGAGCGCGATTTTGCCCGCATGGAGGCCGTGCTGCCCTGGGTGGACTTCTTCCTCATCAGCGGCGATGAACGCGTCCTGGAGGCCGCAAAAGGCTGGAGCGAGCGTTTTGACGCGCTCTTCAACGTGACCCTGGCCGAAAAGGGCAGCGTGACCTTCCATCACGGGCAGGAATACCGCGTCAGCGCCGTGCCGGTCGCGGAGGTCATCGATACCACCGGCTGCGGCGACAGCTATCACGCAGGCCTTGTCTGCCGCTATCTGCTGGACGGCGACGTCACCGCCGCCATGCACGAGGGCAGCCGCGTCGCCTCGGAAACCCTGGGGCACATGGGAGGCTTCTGACATGGAAAATACGTCATATATCCGGCCCGCCGCAGAGACGGATCTGGGCCGCATTGCCGAGATCGAGATCTTCAATTACCGCCTGAACTTCTACCCCATTTTCCGCGACGATGAGTTCTATTTCCGCGATCTGCAGGTCAGCACCCGCAGCGCCTCGCTCCGGCGATTCCTGGACGAGCTGTGGGTGTACGACGACGGCGCGGTCAAGGGCTTCATCCGCGTGCACGGAGACGAGCTGTGCAAGCTGTTCGTCGAGCCCGTGCTGCAGAGTCAGGGCATCGGTGCGGCGCTGCTCGCCCATGCGGTGGATGCCCTGGGCGTCCGGCACCTTTGGGCGCTGGAAAAGAACACGCGAGCTATCGCCTTTTATCAGCGGCACGGCTTCCGCCTGACGGAGCAGCGCAGGCTGGAGGAGGGCACGACGGAGTACCTTGTCCGGATGGAACGATGAATTACGAAAGACCACGCATCATGCAAGCGATGCGTGGTCTTTTCATATGCTTTATTCCTTTTCGATCAGCCAATCTCTGACCACCAGCAGGCTCTCAAAGGGCCCGAGGATGAACTGCTTCACCGTGTCATCCGGCTGCCAGAGATCCGGCACCATGATGGCCTGCATTCCCGCTGCATGGGCAGAGAGCAGGCCGTTGCGGCTGTCCTCCAGCGCACAGCAATCCTCCGGCTGAACGCCCAGGGCCGCTGCTGCCTTGAGGTAGATGTCTGGCTCGGGCTTGGACTTCTCCACCATGTCGCCGCAGATGACTGCGTCGAAGTACTGTCGGACATTGGCGCTGTTCAGATGGCGCTCCACCTGATGACGCTTGGTGGAGGACGCCACAGCCAGCTTGTATCCCTTGTTTTTGAGGTAGGTCAGCAGTTCGTACAGGCCGTGCTTGACGCTGACGGCGTTCTTCCGGTAGTAATCCGCCACAAACTCCCGGGAGTAGCGCCACAGGGCGTCCAGATCCACCTCGTCGCCGAACTCATCCCGCCAGGCCTGTTCGCAGGCGGGGGTGTTCATGCCCAGCGTCCGGATGCACATGTAGCCGGCCTTGCCCAGGCCCATCTTCTCGCCCACATAGTCCCAGGCGCTGACAAACACCCGCTCGGTGTCAAACATCAGGCCGTCCATGTCGAAAATGAATGCTTTCATTCTCCGCGCCCTCCAGAAATAAGACGTTATAATACGTCTTGATTATATCACACATCACTCAGCAATGCAAGCAGAATCAAAAAGGGAGAGGCGCGAACCTCTCCCTGTAGAATGCAAACACGCTTGTCGCCGGAAAGGCAACGAAGTTGCTTAATCCTCGTCGTCCTCGACCTTGTCGGCGGCGGCGATGACCTTCTTGGCCACGTCGGCGGGCACTTCCTCATAACGCTCGAAGGTCATGGTGAAGGAGCCGCGAGCCTGCGTCATGGAACGCAGATCGGTGGCGTACTTGAACATTTCGGCCTGGGGGCACTCAGCAACGACCTGCTGCATACCGCCAACCTGCTCCATACCGATGATGCGGCCACGGCGCTTGTTCATGTCGCCCATGATGTCACCCATGTACTCGTCGGGCACGAGCACCTCAACGTGCATGACGGGCTCCAGCAGGACGGGAGACGCGTCGGCACAGCCCTTCTTGTAGGCGATGCGGGCAGCGGTCTTGAACGCCATTTCGGAGGAGTCAACGGGATGGTAGGAGCCGTCGTACAGCTTGGCCTTCACGGACACCATGGGGTAGCCGGCCAGCACGCCGCGGACCATGCACTCACGCAGACCCTTCTCGACGGAGGGGATGAAGTTGCGCGGGACGACGCCGCCCACGACCGCATCTTCAAACACCATTTCGGTGGAGCCATCCAGCACGGGGCTGAACTCGATCCACACGTCGCCGAACTGACCGTGACCGCCGGTCTGCTTCTTGTGGCGGCCCTGGACCTTCACGGCCTTGCGGATGGTCTCACGGTAGGGGATCTTGGGATCCTGCAGGATGGCGTTGGCGCCGAACTTGGCCATCAACCTGTTCTTGATGACCTCCAGGTGCATTTCGCCCTGACCGGACAGCCAGGTCTCGGTGGTATCGACGTTCTTCTGGATGACGATGGAGGGATCTTCTTCCATCAGGCGGTTCAGGCCGGAGAAGATCTTGTCTTCCTCACCCTGCTTGGCAGCGTAAACAGCCTTGTGCATGCAGGGAGTGGGGAACACCATGCCGGGGTACTGGATGGGGTTGTTGTAATCCGCCAGGGTATCGCCGGTGGAGGTGTACTGCAGCTTGGCCAGGGCGCCCAGGTCGCCGGCGTGCAGGGTCTGCTTGGCGACCTGCTTCTTGCCGCGCATGATGTACAGGCCGGAGGACTTTTCGGTCTTGTCCTTGTTGACGTTATACAGGATGGTCTGGGGCGTGATGGTACCGGAGAAGATACGGAACAGGCTCAGCTTGCCAACGAAGGGGTCAGCAACGGTCTTGTACACGAAGGCGGAGAAGGGCTCGTCGTCCTTGCAGATGCGGACCTGATGCTCGCCGGTGCGGGGGTTGAAACCGTCATGCTCAATACCCTGATGCGCGGGAGAGGGCAGGTACTTGGCCATCAGATCCATGGTGCGGGCGATGCCGACGCCGGTCAGGGCAGACAGGGCCACGACGGGAACGATATCGCCGTTCTTCATGCCCTTGCGGAAGCCGGTCAGGATCTCCTCGTAGGTCAGCTCGCCCTCTTCGAAGTACTTCTCCATCAGCTCGTCGTCAGAGCTGGCGGCAGCTTCGACCAGATCGTCAAAGGCCTTGTTGACCTTCTCGACCATGTTGTCGGGCATGGGAACTTCCGTGCTCTTCTTGTAAGCGCCTTCGTAGGCCTTCTTCTCCAGCACGTTGATAACGCCCTTGAAACCAGCGCCTTCGCCGATGGGCATCAGGACGGGCACGACGCAGGAGCCGTGACGGTCGCGCAGCTGCTGCAGAACCTTGTCAAAGGAGGCATGTTCGCGGTCCATCTGGTTGACGATGAACATACGGCCGACCTGGTGCTTGATGGCGTTGGTGAAGGCCTTCTCCGCGCCGACGGACAGACCGGTCATGGCAGACACAACAATGCCGACCGTCTCCACAACGCGCAGGGGGCCAACCTGCTCACCAATAAAATCGAAATAACCGGGAACGTCGATGACGTTGAGCATCTTGTCGTTCCAGTCGATGGGAGCGGTCGCAGCGCTCAGGGAACAGCC
The DNA here is from genome assembly GCA_017399225.1 of Clostridia bacterium. Next base: position 19,730 of record JAFQEB010000133.1, read on the forward strand.
GCGCTTGATCTCTTCAGCTTCGAAGTCAGTGGTGGTGTTGCCTTCTTCCACCTTACCCTGACGGTCAATGATGCCAGCGGCGTAGAGCATGGCCTCGGTCAGCGTGGTCTTGCCCTCGCCGCCATGTCCCATGAGGGCGATGTTACGGATATTGGTCGTAATGTACTCAGCAGCCATGATAGAATTCCTCCTTGTAAAATATGTGTCATCTATTCCGACCGGAAGGCCCATGGTAAACGGTATGCGGCTTTCCGGACGATTACTGCGCAAATGTTGAAAACAGTATATCATACATTTTGCAAAAAAGAAAGGGGGATTTTTCGTTATTTTTCAACTTTAGGAATTTTTTATAAATTCCCCTTTTGTATTTTGGCAGCAGAGAGTTGTTCTTATTGTGTATTGCCTCCGCTTGACAACTCCGCCGCATTCCCGCATAATCAGCTTATCACCCGATCCGGAGGTATTTCCATGTCCTTTATATTCAGAACCATGCAGGAAAGCGACTTCCCCGCCTGTGCGAACGAACTGATCGCAGCCTTCCGGGAAGCCCCGTGGAACGAGGTCTGGACGTACGAGCAGGCCTATGAACGCATCGACGAGATCATGTCCGCCCGGGTGTCCCGCGGGCATGTCTGCATGGACGGAGACCAGTGCATCTCCATGCTGTGCGGACGCCTCATGACCTACCAGGACAAGAAGCAGTTCTGGATCGATGAATTCAGCGTGCATCCCGATGCACAGCGCCAGAGCGTCGGAAGCCGGATGCTGACATTCCTCCGGGAGCAGCTGCAGCAGGAGCCTCAGGCTGTCCACTATATGGCGCTGAACACCGAGCGTGGTTTCCCCAGCGTTGCATTCTATGAAAAGAACGGTTTCGTCCCGGTGGAAAGCGATCTGTGCATGGCCGGGCATGTGCAATGGCCGTAAGCAAAAACCGCTGCATCATCCGCAGCGGTTTTCTTTATTCGTCAGCCATTCTGAGATCAGGTCAATATTCTCCTCCACCGTCCTGGTGCCGTCCACCCGCAGCACGGGGATATCCACCGAGGCCAGCCATCGCTCCGCATAATCCTCCGGGCGGGCGCTGATGTGATCGAAGAACCACTTCTCCCGCTCGTACAGGTCGCCGCCGGGGCGTGCCCGGTCACCGAATTTGTCCAGCGATCGCTGCTGCACCCGCTGCAGGCGGAGTTCCCGCGGCACCTCCACCAGCACGGCAGCGCGGTAATACGGCAGTACCGCCTCGCCGTAGTTGCCCTTGACCGCAGCAAAGACAAATCGTTCATCCCGCTGCACTTCCTCCAGGAGCAGGTGCTCGACCTCCTCCTGGGTGCGCTGATGGGTAAAGAGGTAGTCCGGATCGGTTTTGGGGAAGTACAGATCCTCGTTGTCGATAAAGCGCCAGCCGAGATGCTCCGCCAGCGCGCGGCCGAGGGTGCTCTTGCCGCTGCCGTTCATGCCGCAGACGATCAGGCCCATGAGGTTTCCTCCCCTTTCCGGATGGCTCGATAATGCAGGAGCAGGCCGTTTCCGTCACGGGCTGCACCGCCCCTTGCCGCATCCATCAGCATGTCAGGCCTGGGACAGCAGCTGCAGCATCAGGGGGATGACCTGCTCTGCGTCGCCGCTGGTTTCCAGGCGGACGCTTCCCGGCCCGTCGGAGAGCAGGTTCCGCTCGGTCAGCACCCGTCGCAGCTGACGGGCAGTGCCGTCGTTGCCATCCAGTACCGCAACGCGTTCCGGGAGGATCTGCGCCAGCACGGGCCGCAGGAACACATAGTGCGTGCAGCCCAGCACCACAGCATCCACCGTGTTCAAATCATAGGGCGCAAAGAGCTCCAGCAGATAACGCTTTGCCTGATCGTAGGCCTGCTTTTCCACCAGCTCCATCAGTCCCGGACAGGGCAGCGGTACAGCGCCCTCGCCGTAGCGCTCATAGAGGGCATGGAACTTCTCCAGCCGCAGGGTCATGGGGGTGGCCAGCACCAGAATGCTGCCCTCCCGGCGGAGCTCATGGGCCGGCTTCAGCGCCGGCTCAATGCCGATGATGGGCAGCGTATACCGGGCGCGCAGCTCCTTGGCTGCAACGGCCGTCGCAGTGTTGCAGGCGATCACCACAGCCTTCACATCCTGGGCGAGCAGATGCGCCATCACCTGCTCCACGCAGGCCATGCACGCCTCGCGGGTCTTGGTGCCGTAGGGCGCGTTGGCCGTATCGCCGTAAAAGAGGAAGCGCTCGCCCGGCAGCTCCCGCCGCAGGGCTGCCAGCGTGCCGATGCCGCCCACGCCGGAATCAAATACGCCCACGGGCCTTGAATCCGCCATACAGCTCCCTCCTTGCAGTCATTTTCGCTTATTATACCCCCATTCGCCGGGAAATGCAACTTCTTGCGCAATTTGTCCACATGGGGTATAATAGCAGCAGCCATCCCACACAAGGAGGGAAAACGATGATCAACACCAGCCAGGAGATCCGCATCGGCGATGTGATCCAGACAAAAAAGCCCCATCCCTGCGGCTCCAGCGAATGGACCGTGACCCGCACCGGCGCTGACATCAAAATGAAATGCTCCGGCTGCGAGCGCATCGTGATGCTCGACCGCGAGACCTTCCTCAAGCGGCGCAAGAAGGTCATCACCCAGGGCCCTGCGCCCGCCGCAACATGAGCGATCTGCTGCTGTACGCCGCCGCCCTTTTGGCCGCGCTGGCGGTGCGCTGCTTTGTTTTGTCCATCGCCCGCATCAAGGGGCGCAGTATGCTGCCCACCCTGCAGGATAAGGAATGGACGCTGGTGTGGCGCCTCCCCTATCTGATCCGTGCGCCGCGCCGTTTTGACGTGGTGATCTGCCGCTTCCCGGGCCGCCGGATGAAGCTGCTGTCCTTTCTCCCCCAGGCCTTCGTCAAGCGTGTGATCGGCCTGCCGGGCGAGACGCTGGAGGTCGTGGAGGGCGTTCTGTACATCGGCGGCCAGCCGGTGCCGGAGCCCTTCCTGGACGCCGCGCATACCCGGTTCTTCCGTCAGCGGGCCCCCATCACCCTGGGGCCGGACGAATACTTCGTCATGGGCGATAACCGGGATAACTCCAGCGACAGCCGGCGCGTCGGCCCGCTGAAGCGCCGGGACATCGCAGGCAGGGTCGTATGCGTCATGTGGCCGCCGAAGGGGATGCGGAAGGTGCGATGACGCATCAGCCCGCCTCGCCAGCGCGCACCTGCTTGCAAAGTCCGGCGGCGGGTGATAGAATAGTGCCGGAGGTGGCTGAAATGGCTATGAACATTGTGCTGGTAAACCCGGAGATCCCGCAGAACACGGGGAATATCGCCCGTACCTGCGCGGCGACCGGCGCAGTGCTGCATCTGATCGAGCCGCTGGGCTTCTCTCTGGCAGACAAGTACCTCAAGCGCGCCGGACTGGATTACTGGGGGCTGATGACCTACCGCGTCTGGCCGGATCTGGGCGCGCTGCTCCAGGCCTATCCGGAGGCCCGGATGCACTTCGCCAGCACCAAGGCGCCCCGCGGCTACCATGAGGCGGCCTATCAGGACGGCGACTTCATCGTCTTCGGCTGCGAGACCCGCGGGCTGCCCGAGACCCTGTTGGCCCGCGTGTATGACCGGTGCGTGCGGATCCCCATGCGCCCCGAGGCCCGCAGCCTGAACCTGTCCAACTCCGTGGCCGTCGTGCTTTACGAGGCCCTGCGGCAGACAGGCTTCCCCGGCCTGAGCGCAGAAGGCACCCTCACCGGCCGCGACGAGCCGGACGCGCCCTGGCTGGATTATGTATGACCGGCATGAAAATTCCCGCCTGATGCGTTAATTGTGTGAAACCACCATTGCGGAGGCAATCCAATGACCTATTTCAAGCACCGGAAGCCGCAGGAGCCCTATCAGTCCGCTTTCCAGGCAGAGACGGAAGCGCCGCCAAACGCCGTAGATGAGGACGGCGACCGCCTGTATACCGAGGAGGATTACGGCCTCCCCGCCGACGGCGACGCCTTCCTGCCGGACGAGGAGAACGATGGCTTCGACCCCTTTGATATCCCCCCCGAGGGCCGCTTTGCCCAGGAGTACGACAGCCTGTACGTCAGCGACCCGGACGCCCCCGACGAGGAGCTTTTTGACGAGGATCCCCTCTCCGACGACCTGCTGACGGAGGAGGAGCGGCAGGAGCTGCGGCGCAGCCACTGGCAGCTGCTGGCAGGTCTGGCCGATTTCGCCGGGGTCATCCTCGGTACGGCGGCGATCCTGCTGCTCATCGCACTGCTGGTAAGTTTGATCAACTGGCTGGTATCGGATATCAGCCAGACCTTCACGCTGTGGCAGATGCGCATCTGATCACGAAAGAGAGGGAGGCCCTCCCATGTCTGAGATCTCCTGGAGCCTGTTCCGCCAGCAGGTGGAAGCCTGCGCCATGTGCCCCCTCTGTCAGGGCATCCGCAACAAGGTGCCCGGCCAGGGCGATATCCACTCGCCGCTGATGTTCATCGGCGAAGGCCCCGGCCAGGTGGAGGACGAGGAGGGGCTTGCCTTCGTAGGCCCGGCGGGGCAGCTGCTGACGAGGATGCTCGCCGCCATTTCCCTGCCCCGGGATCGGGTGTACATCTGCAACATCGTCAAATGCCGGCCGCCGAATAACCGCGTCCCCACAGAGGAGGAGGCAGCGGCCTGCAAGCTGCACCTGCGGATGCAGACAGCGCTGATCCGTCCGCAGGTGATCGTCCTGCTGGGTTCCACGGCTGCGAAGAACACCCTGGGCCCGGAGATCCGCATCACGCGGGACCGGGGCCGCTGGTTTGAGCGCAAGGGCGTGTGGATGATGCCCACCTACCACCCCAGCGCCCTGCTGCGCGACCCCGCCAAGAAGCGCGAGGCCTGGGAGGATATGCAGCGCTTGCGGGACAAGCTGCTGGAGCTGGGCCTGTACGAAGACATTTACGGAGGAAGCATCCCATGAGAGAGATCACTTCCATGAAGCCCGAATACCTCGTCTCCTCGCTGGAACTGGTGGAGAAGGTGTTCACTGAGCACGAAAACGCCAACGAGGGCAAGCTCGTCCGCAGCCTGGTGGAGGAGATCCGCTCGAAGAAGTACTACCTGCCCGAGTTGGAGCTGCTGATGCTGGAGGACGGCGAGCCCGTGGGTTACGTCATGTTCAGCCGCTTCCACATTGAAGGCCGGTATGACGACCGCTTCCTGATCCTCACCCCTGCCGCCGTACGCACCGACCTGCAGCGACAGCACATCAGCCGCGACCTGATCGAGCACGGCTTTAAGCGTGCCCGGGAGATGGGCTTCACCGCCTGCATGGTGGAGGGCAACCCGGCCAACTACCGCAGCCGCGGGTTTGTCACCAGCGCCCGCCGCGGCATCGTCGCCGGGCCGAACCTCCACCTGCCCCACGAGGACTGCCTGATGGTCACCGAGCTGGTTCCCGGCGGCCTGGAGGGGATGCACGGCATGATCGATTACGGCATGTACGAAGTGCTCACCTGATCACTGCATATGAAAGCGGCCTGTTCCCGGATGATGGGAGCAGGCCGCTCTTTCATTGAATTTCGCTTTTGATCTGCTGCAGCGCGCTTTGCAGTTCATCAAAGATGCGCGCATTGGCTGCCAGATGGGGCATGGCCCGGTCGTAGACGACCTCCCCGCCCAGGATGCTGCCGCATCTGCCGCCGGCCTCCTCCACCAGGAGAGTCGCGGCGCAGTAGTCCCAGGGCTGGAGTTTCCATTCAAAATGTCCGTCGCTGCGGCCTGACGCCACGTCGCACAGGTCGATACAGGCGCTGCCCGTGCGGCGGAAATCCGCGATCTGCGGCAGGAGCTTCGCCACCGTGCGGCCGGTCAGTTCAAAGAGTTCGCTGTAATAGGGGGCCGTGCCGAAGCCGACGACTGCCCGCTCAAAGGGCGTGTCGGACACCCGCAGCCGCACATCGCCGCACCAGGCTCCCCTGCCCTTCTGCGCATGGTACATCTCGTCCCGGTAGGGATCGTAGATCGCGCCGAAGACGGGCCGTTTGCCCTCCACCGCGCCGATGGAAATGGCCGAGCAGCGCCGGCGGCGGAAGTAATTGGTCGTGCCGTCGATGGGATCGATGATAAAGGTCAGCGCGTCCGTGAGGACATTGCCCTCTGCCTCCTCGGCGAAAAAGGCCGCGCCGGGGTAAGCCTTCGCCAGCTCCTCCAGGAGGAATGCCTGCACCGCCACGTCTGCTTCGGTCACGAAGTCCGCATGGCCGCCCTTTTCGTAGACCTGCGGGTCCTCAAAGTCCAGCATCAGCCGCGCCGCCCGGCGCAGGATGCCGTCAAGTGCCTTGTCCATTTTCCGCCTCCAGATGCAGGATGATCAATTCGCATTTGCAGTTGATGCGCGGCGCCCAGGTGGCATTGGTCATCCCCCGGGACACCAGCAGGCGGCCATCCTCATAAAAGCCGCTGGTCAGGCGGGGCAGCAGCCACTGGTCAGGGGAATAGACACCCTGTCTGCCGATGCGCACCTGGCCCCCGTGGGCATGACCGGACACCGTCAGGTCGATATCCCAGGGCTTGATCAGCTTGCGGAAGTATTCGGGATGATGGCACATCAGCAGCCGGAATTCGGGGCGCGCCGCCATATCCGCCAGGAAGTCCGGCGCCTGCCGCCATTCCTTTTTGGAGGACAATCCGCCCAGCACGATCCCCTCAAAGGGGACGAAGGCGTCATCCAGCACCGTCACCCGGCTGCGCTCCACATGGGGCCAGTATTCCGCGCGCAGGGGATGCTTGCGCTCATGGTTGCCGATGGCATAGAAGGTGGGGGCGACCCGGGGGGCAGCCTCCAGGAAGCGCACGCCCCGCTGATATCCCCGGCTGTGGCGGTCCACAAGGTCGCCGACGATCAGGATCGCATCGCACCCTTCCATTACCGGCAGCACCTCCTCAAAGGGGCCGTCATGGAGATCGGCGACCAGCGCCAGCGTCAGCGGCCTGACGATGCGGGGCGAGCGTACCGTGATGTGATTGATTTCCCGGCGGCTGTTCTGCTTGCTGCGCTCCGCCAAGCGTCTGAAGATCATGCGCGTCCTCCCCTTGCCTTTTTTACCCCGATAATGATCACACCCAGCGCCAGCAGCACCAGCGCCGCGCCATACCAAAGGATCGCCATGCCCCTGAGGGCGTTGGCCCCCTGGAGCGCCGCCAAGGGGCTGAGCTCCGCCAGAATCCCGCAGATATCCATCCACCAGACGGGCAGCGACAGGAGCGCCATCGTCACCCCGGAGGCAGCAAGCGTGCTGCCCAGCGCCCGATGCGCCACAGCGAGCAGCGGCAGCGCCAGCAGGAGCAGCGCTCCGGCAGCGGTCAGCAGCGCCCCAGGCAGCAGCGTCAGATCCATTTTTTCCATGCCCAACGCCGCCGCCATCCCGACGATGCTGCGCCGGAGGGGCGTGACGGTTTCGCACACGGCTTCATCCAGCCCGTAGGCGATCTCGTCCCGGGCAACGGCCCTGCGCTGGCTTTCCTCCACAGCGGCGGCAAAGCCCTCATCCGCCATGATCGCCGCAACAAGGTCCCGCTCCTCCCCGGGATCCAGGAAGGCAGGCATCTCCGCGTCCGCATCCGGATCGCGCCAGAGCCGGCTCCACCAGGCAGCCATTGCTTCACTTTGCCGCCGGGCAGCGCCCGCCACGCTGGGGGCAAGGGTCTCCGGCGACAGCCCCCACGCCTGCGTCAGCGCCGACGCATGGGTCTCGATACATTTCTGCTGGTTCTCCTGCACGCCCCCGGCGTTCACCGCAAGGGCAAACTGCTCGGTGGTCAGCACCCATGCGAGCCCCGCCAGCGCAGAGGCCGTCAGGAGCAGCACCGCCAGCGCGGCGGCGATATACCGCATTATGCTTTTCACCTGATCACCACCAGCTTCATCGCTGCAAAGATCGCGTCCCGCAGCGTCTGTCCCCACAGCAGCCAGGCCGCTGTCAGCAGCAGCACGCCGGGCACGATCAGCAGCAGCACGCTTCCGACCGGCTTCTCATCCCGCATACAGCAGCCCTCCCTGTACCTGTTTCTCAATGATGTCTTGTGCTCTCCCGGGTCCTGCGGCGCTTCTTCTGCACGCCCTCCTCCGGAGGCTTCTCGCCCCTGAGGGCCAGCATCTGGTCGCGCAGCTTCGCCGCACGCTCGAAGTCCAGCTCCTTGGCAGCGGAGAGCATCTGCTCCTCCAGCTGATGGCACAGCGCGGCCACCTCGTCCTCGCTGAGGGCAGCGGGCGCCTCTTCCTCCACCTTTTTGGTGATCTCCAGCACCTGATGGATGGCGTTGCGCACGCTTTCGGGCGTGATGCCGTTTGCCTCATTGTAGGCCTGCTGGATGGCCCGGCGGCGCTCGGTTTCGGAGATGGCGCGCATCATGCTGTCCGTCATGACGTCGGCGTACATGATAACCCGGCCGTCCACATTGCGGGCCGCGCGGCCGATGGTCTGCACCAGGGAGGTCTCCGAGCGCAGGAAGCCCTCCTTGTCCGCATCGAGAATGGCAACGAGAGACACCTCCGGCAGGTCGAGGCCCTCGCGCAGGAGGTTGATGCCCACCAGGATGTCAAACTCACCCAGCCGCAGCCCGCGGATCAGCTCCATACGCTCCATGGTGGTAACGTCGGAGTGGAGGTAACGCACGCGCATCTCCATCCCCCGCAGGTATTCGGTCAGAGATTCCGCCATGCGCTTGGTCAGCGTCGTGACCAACACGCGCTGGCCCTGCTTGACCACCTTGCCGACTTCGCCCACCAGGTCGTCCACCTGGCCGGTGGCGGGCCGCACGACGATCTTGGGGTCGAGCAGGCCCGTGGGACGGATGATCTGCTCGACAATCTGCTGCGTCCGGCCCATCTCATAGGGGCCGGGGGTCGCACTGACGTAAATGGTCTGGCCAATGCGCTGCTCGAATTCCTCAAAGAGCAGCGGCCGGTTGTCAAAGGCGCTGGGCAAACGGAAGCCGTACTCCACCAGCTGCTCCTTGCGGGCGCGGTCGCCGTTGTACATCGCACGGATTTGCGGGACGGTGACGTGGCTCTCATCAATGAAGCAGAGGAAGCCCTTCGGGAAGTAGTCCAGCAGCGAATAGGGCGCGTCGCCGGGCTTGCGGCCGTCGAAGTAGCGGGAGTAGTTCTCGATGCCGGAACAGTAGCCGATCTCCCGCATCATCTCGATATCGTAGTTGGTGCGCTGGGCGATGCGTTCCGCCTCCAGGAGCTTGCCCTCCTGGGTGAAGCGTTCGATCTGCTCCTGCAGGTCGTTCTCGATGACTGCAATGTTCTCATCCAGATGGGTCTTGTCAGTGGCGTAGTGGGTCGCCGGGAACACCGCGCAGTGCTCAAGGCTGGACAGGACGTGGCCGCTGACCGCGTCGATCTCTGAAATGCGGTCGATCTCGTCGCCGAAGAATTCGATGCGCAGGCCGTGCTCGTTCATGCCGGCGGGGATGATTTCGACTACGTCGCCGCGCACCCGGAAGGAGCCGCGGGCGAACTCAATATCGTTGCGCTCGTACTGGATGTCAATGAGGGCGCGCAGCAGGTCATCCCGCTCCATGCTCATACCGGGGCGGAGGCTGATCATCTGGCCCTCGTACTCGCTGGGATCGCCCATGGAGTAAATGCAGCTGACCGACGCAACGATGATGACGTCCTTCCGCTCGCGCAGAGCGGCGGTGGCGCTGTGGCGCAGGCGGTCGATCTCCTCGTTGATGGAGGCGTCCTTTTCAATATAGGTATCCGAGGAGGCGATGTAGGCCTCGGGCTGGTAATAATCGTAGTAGCTCACGAAGTACTCCACGCGGCTGTCGGGGAAGAAGGCCTTCAGCTCCGAGCAGAGCTGGGCCGCAAGGGTCTTGTTGTGGGCGATGACGAGGGTCGGGCGCTGCACCTTCTCGATGACGGAGGCCATCGTAAACGTCTTGCCGGAGCCGGTAACGCCCAGCAGCACCTGAGCGTCCATGCCCTGCTGAACGCCAGCTGCCAGGGCCTCGATGGCCTGGGGCTGATCGCCGGAGGGCTTGTAGGGGGCTTTGAGGACGAACTTGCCGGTCAGTTCGGACATGGGAATCACCTCGCAGAAATAGAATGACTGTTCCGTTATGATAGCACACCCCGCCCCGCTTGTGAAGGGGAACAGGGGAAATCCCTGCATTTTCCCCGATTCGCTGTTTATGGGGTGGACATGTCCGGCCCGCTTATGCGATAATGAATGCGAAAACAGGAGGTACTGACATGGACATGACGAAGATGGGCGCTTTCCTGCAGACGCTGCGCAGGGAGCAGGGCCTGACCCAGGAGCAGCTGGGCGAAAAGCTGCATATCAGCAGCAAGACGATCTCAAGGTGGGAGACCGGAACGTATATGCCGCCGGTGGAGATGCTGCTGGCGCTGTCGGAGCTCTACGGCGTGAGCATGAACGAGCTGGTGGCCGGAGAGCGCATTTCTCCTGAAACGCTACCCCAGAGAGCAGATGACAACCTGACCGCAGCGCTGCAGGATCGGGCTGTGTTCCAGCTCCACGAACGGCGGGATTTCTGGCAGAAGAAGTGGAACCGGGATCACCGCGGCGCCATGATAGGCATCGCCGCGCTGCTCCTTGCCGCCTATCTGCTCGGCCTTCTCCTTGAAAAGGATTGGCTGACCCTTGGCGCCGTGCTGGCTGCGTGCTTCACCTCTCTCCTGCTGACGAACCGCCGCGCAGGCTACGTTGAGCATCACCTCTACGACGAATGATCAACACCATCATAAAACCCGTACGGAGCGCATTTCTTCCGTACGGGTTTTTGTTTTTTACATCGCGTTTACTCGCCTGCCGCCGCCTTTTCCTCGGTCAGCTGGGCGATGCGCTGGTTCATGCGGGTCAGCACCTTTACGCTCTCCTCCAGCATACCATACTCGTTCAGCCGGGGATCCACCATCAGCAGCATGTTGGGCAGCTTGGTGCTGGGCATCAGGCGCTTGTCCGTTTCGCTCATGGCCTGGATGAAGATAAGGTCGTCAGGCATGTAGCGCGGATCGATCTTCATCATCAGGAAGCCGCCGCTGCGGTAACTCACCTGGCTCACGCCCAGCTTGTTGGCGTTCACGCGGAGCTGCGCAATGTCCAGCAGCGTTTCCACCACCGGCGGGATATCGCCGAAGCGGTCCAGCAGCTCGTCGATGATATCGCTGCGATCCTCCTCCGTGGTGAGGCCGGCGATGCGCTTGTACATCTCCATCCGCAGGCGGTCGTCCTGCACATAGCTCTCGGGCAGGTAGGCGTCCACCTTGAAGTCCACGCGGGTCTCCAGATGCTCCATTTTTGGGGGCTTGCCGGCCATCACGTCCTTGGCCTCCTGGAGGGTCTCCTCCATCAGCTTGCAGTACATGTCGTAGCCGACGGTAGCCAGATGACCGTGCTGCTCCGGGCCCAGGATGTTGCCCGCGCCGCGGATCTCCAGGTCACGCATGGCGATGCGGAAGCCCGCGCCGAATTCGGTGAATTCGCGTATGGCCGCAAGACGCTGGTCAGCCGTTTCGGAGAGGTTCTTATCCGGGCGGATGGTGAAATAGGCGTAGGCCTGCCGGTTGGAGCGGCCCACGCGGCCCCGCAGCTGGTACAGCTGGCTGAGGCCGAAGCGATCCGCATCGAAGACGATGAGGGTGTTCGCGGTAGGCACGTCCAGGCCACTTTCGATGATGGTGGTGCACAGCAGCACGTCGTAGCTGCCGGCGTAGAAGTCCATCATCACATCTTCCAGGCCGTGCTCCTTCATCTGACCATGAGCCACGCCGATGCGGGCCTCCGGCACCAGGGTGCGCAGGCGGGCGTAGAACTCGTGAATGGTGCGCACGGAGTTGTACAGGAAGTACACCTGGCCTCCCCGGCTCAATTCGCGGAGGATGGCGTCGCGGATCATGCCGTCGTTGTAGTCCACCACGCGGGTCTGCACGGGCAATCGTTCCTCCGGGGGCGTCTGCAATATGGACATATCTCGGATGCCCACCATGGACATGTGCAGCGTGCGCGGAATGGGCGTGGCCGACAGGGTCAGCACGTCCACATTCTTCTTGAGGTTCTTGATCGTCTCCTTGTGCTGCACGCCGAAGCGCTGCTCCTCGTCCACGATCAGCAGGCCCAGGTCGCGGAACTCGACGTCCTTGGCCAGCAGGCGGTGGGTGCCGATGAGGATGTCGATGTCGCCGGCCTTCAGGCGCGTCAGGATCTCCTTGGATTCCTTGGGCGTCTTGAAGCGGCTGAGCACCTCCACCTTGACCGGGAAGCCCTTGAAGCGCTTCATCACGGTGTTGTAGTGCTGCTGGGCCAGGATGGTGGTGGGCGCAAGGATGGCCACCTGCTTGTCGTCCATCAGGGCCTTGAAGGCCGCGCGCAGGCTGACCTCGGTCTTGCCGTAGCCCACGTCACCGCACAGGAGGCGGTCCATGTTGCGGGGGGATTCCATGTCTGCGGTGATCTCCCGTACGGACTGATCCTGATCGGGGGTCAGCTCATAGGGGAACTGATCCTCAAACTCCCGCTGCCAGGGGGTATCGGGGCTGAAGGCAAAGCCGGTCTCCTTGGAGCGCTTGGCATAGAGCTGCACCAGGTCGAAGGCCAGCTTTTTCAGGCCCTCCTTGACCTTTTCCTTCTGCTTGCCCCACTCGCCGGAGCCCAGGCTGTTGAGCTTGGGCGGCTGGTTGGGGTTGCCGATATAGCGCTGCACACGGTCCAGCTGCTCGATGGGCACGTTCAGCTTGTCCTTGCCGTTGTACTGGATCTGCAGATAATCCCTGCGGATGGCCGGGCCGCCGGTGGAGCCGCCCGCCTTGATCTGCGTGGTGCCCAGGTAGATGCCCACGCCATACTCCTCATGCACGACATAGTCGCCGGGCTTGAGGTCGGTGAAGGCGGCGATCTTTTCGCCCGAGTGGGTGCGCTTCTTGACCTTGCGGTAGCCTGCGCCGTATACATCCGTGTCGCTGACGACCACCAGGCCGCCGCCCTCCCAGACAAAGCCGTGGCTGAGGGTGCCGGGCAGCACCTGCACGCAGCCCTTGGGCAGCGCCATGACCTCCTCGTCAAACCGGCAGGTGACGTCCAGCTCCTGCAGGGCTTTGCACAGTCGCTGACCGCGGGCAACGCCGCCGCACAGCACGGCGACCTTCATCCCCTGCTGCAGCCAGCCGAAGCAATCCGCCGCCAGATCTCGCATCTGCGAGCTGTAGCCCGCCACGCGCTGGGCGCGAATGTCCGCCGCATCCTTCACCTGCACGCCGCCCAGGCTGTCCAGGTACTCGGAGACGGCCACGATGCCCCGACCGTTGAGGGAGAAGAGCAGCTCCTCCCAGCTCATCAGCAGGGTCTCCTGCTCCTTTACCGCTTCGCCACGGGACATGGCGCCGTTCAGGTCTTCCGCGAAGCCGTTGCGGCGCTCCTCCGAGCGGCGGCGCAGCTGACCTGGCTCGGTCAGCAGGATGATCTCCGGCCGGAACCAGTCCGCGACCGTCGCGGTCTCCTCCGTCAGCACGGGCAGCCAGGCCCGGATGCGCCGGAAGGGCACGCCGCCCTCCAGGGTATCGGCGTCCCGCATCAGGGCGGCGGTGCGCCGCTCCAGCTCGGCGATGCGGGTCGCAGTCTGCTCCCGTTCCTTTACCTTGGGGCTGATCTTCTTATCGAAATACGCGGCATTCTCCGCCTCGTCATCCGTATCCGGCAGGGGCGGCAGATCCGCAAAGAGGCTTTCCTCCTGAGGCTTGTCAGGCCGGGCGTTCCGGATGGCTTCCCGCATCCGCTCCGCCGCCGGGGCATAGGCGTCATCCGACAGCAGTACCTCCGTGGCAGGGGCCAGGACGCAGCGCTCCAGTCTGTCCAGGCTGCGCTGGCTCAGGCAGTCAAAGGCGCGGATGGAGTCCACCTCGTCGCCGAAAAACTCAATGCGCAGGCTCTGCATCCCCGCAGGCGGGTACACGTCCAGGATGGCGCCTCGCACCGCACATTGCCCCTTGCCCTCCACCATGCCGACGCGCTCGTAGCCCATGGCGGTCAGGTCGCGCACCAGCTGCTGCGGGTCATACTGATCGCCCACCTGCAGCCGGATCGTCCTTTCCCGGAAGCGCTCCCCGCTGCCCATGCGCTGCAGCGCCGCGTCGATGGAGGTACACAGCAGCTGCACGCTGCCCTCCGCCACGCGGGACAGGGTCTCCAGGCGGCGCCAGGCGCTCTCGTGACTGGAGGCGCCGCGGGTCAGGTCGATCTCACCGCCGGGCAGACAGGCCGCCGCCGTCGCCAATAGCTGCTGGCCGTCGTCCGCGTCATGGGTCGCCCTAAGGTCATTGGCCGCAATCAGCAGCACCCTCTTGCCGGTGTCCTCCGCCAGCTTCGCCGCCATAAAGGCCGCCATGCTCTCCGGCAGCCCGGTCAGCGCCACCGGATCGCCGGCGCTCACCCGCTGCATCAGCTTTTGAAGCGCGGCTTTGTCCACCGCGCCGAATAACGCTTGCTTCACTCTTCTCCTCCCCCTTCACACCGGGACACACGAAACGGCCCTCCTTTGGGGAGAGCCCCACGGCGTGTCGAAAAAGTGCTTTAGGCACTTTTTCGAGTTATTGCACTCCGTCGCTGGTCGCTACGCTCCCGTCCGCTCCTCCGTGTAAGGTATGTTTTCCGCAGCTCGGCCATCACCGGGACAAGCCCGGCGCTGGCTGCGCGAACTCATTGCAAGCAATGAGTTCGCTTGCTGAGCATAGCTCAGCCTCGACAAGCGGAAAACGCCCCGCCCGCGCGGCAAAGCCCCGCGACACGATTACAGTCAGAGGGCCTGCGGGCCCTCCGACACCTCCCAGAGGTTTATGACAGTCTGCACATAGCAGACAGCCTTACTTACCATTATACTGCTGCATGGCGTGCTCGATTCCGTTTTTCAGCCAGTCCTCCACGCAGTCTGCCGCACGGGCGAAGGCTTTCTCCATTTCCTCGCGCTCTTCGCGGAGGCGGTAGGTGGACAGCACCCAGTCCGCCAGATCCCAGCCCTCGGGCTTGGCGCCCACGCCCACACGGATGCGCGGGAAGCCCTGCTGATTGCCGATGCACCCCAGGATGGAGCGCATACCATTATGCGTGCCGGCGCTGCCGGACTTACGCACCCGCAGCCTGCTCAGGGGCAGGTCGATGTCGTCATAGATGACGATCATATTCTCCAGCGGGCACTTGTACCACTGCAGCAACTCCTGCACGCACTCGCCCGAGGCGTTCATAAAGGTCTGGGGCAGGCAGAGCACCACACGGTGGCCGTTATAGGTGGTCTCGGCGATCAGGCCGTTAAACTTCTTCCGGTTGATATCCACATTCCAGCGCCGGGAGAGGGCCTCCAGCGTCTCAAAGCCCGCGTTGTGGCGGGTACGGGCATACTGCGCGCCGGGATTGCCCAGGCCCACGACGATATAGGTCTGCTTTTCCATTCGATCCTCCAAAACACGCTGTGGCGGGGAAGTCCCGGACTCCCCCGCTGCGTCATTTGTCATTTTCCTTCAGGCCTTCAGCCGCTTGAGCTCGTCCTCGATCATCCCGCGATCTGCAAAGTTCAGCGGAGAGAAGCGGCCCTCCAGGGCAGTTTCCAGCTTCTTGATGGCCGCATCCTTATCCCCTGCCTCCAGGTCGTAGCGGCTGAGGAACCACAGGCTGTCGATCTGCCCGGGCTTTTCCTCATGGGCCTTGTCAAACCAGGTGCGCGCCCCGGCAGGATCGCCCAGAACGCGGTATACGAACTGGCCCATATTATCCAGGCACACAGGATCCTCATCGTCATAATCGACGGCGTCATCCAGCAGCTTGCGAGCCTTTTCGATACGCGCCTGCCACTGCTGATCCAGGATCTCCTGCTTCTGCTCCACCGTCAGGCCTTCCTCGGGCATTTCCATCCCTTCGGGCAGGGTGACCTCCGTATTCTCATCCGCCACGGGCTTATTGGCGGGCACCAGCTGCTCCACATACAGGTAGCCCAGGGTCTGGTAGGTCAAGCCGGTGGGAACCTTATCGTGCTGGCGCTCCAGCAGGCGGACGCCCTTGTCCAGCTGGCCGGTCTTGGCACAGCAGGCGGCATAGTCCACAAAGAGCTGGCTCTTGCGGTCGGGGGTCATATCCGGCGCCTTCTGCGTCTTCTGCAGCAGCTCCATCGCCTGCTCATAGCTGCCCTCGCGGATCAGCAGCAGCGCATACCCCAGCATCGGACGGGCAGACATCATGCCGCCTGCCATCGCTTCCTCATAGAGCTTCTTGGCCTTGACGACGTCGCCCTTGTTGTGGGCGTTCAGCGCCATCATGCCCTTCATATTTGCCATAAAACCCATGTTCATCTACTCCTTGGCTCATTCGCACCGGTCTGAGGCGTCCAGTTTCCGCTTCAGCCGGTCATACCTGTATTGTAACGCATTTCTTTCCTCTTGTACAGAGGGGGAATCAAAAAGTGAGGGCTCTGCCATCACGGCGATGGCCTGGCGCACCATATCCAGCGCGGCAGGGACGTCCCGTTCGCTGTGCTCGTAATATTTCGCCAGCTCCACATAGGGCGTCACGCCCCCTTCGCGCCGGCGGATCATCCCCTGCCACACCTCGGCGGCTTCCGCCCGGTTGCCGCTGCGGCGGTAGCTGGCTGCCAGCTTTTCCTGACCCTGTGCGTGCATCCTGCCGCCCGCCAGCTGATAGCACCGTCGCGCCTCCTCCGGGTGCCGGAAGCGCTCCAGCGCCACGCCCATCGAGTACACGTCCTCGTCAAAGCGCAGCTGCTCGGGGTTTTCGTACATGCGGCACATATGGCACAGGAGGTTCTGCAAACTGACGATGTCCTGCTCGTTGTGCTCCAGCACGTCATCCAGCAGGTGGAAGTCGCCGGTCTTCAGGTAGGAGAAGAACCGCTCCGGCACCATCGCGCCGGGCAGGTCGTCCACGCGGGGGACGCCCAGCAGAGCCTCCTCCAGGTTGGTCAGGTTGCACCTTTGCAGCCGCAGTTTCCATACCCGGCGGGCGATATGCAGCAGGTCGATATGAGGCTTATCCAGCGCGTTTGTGCGGATGCGGTTCATGATGAACCGGTTGCGCAGCAGCGGCAGGTCAAAGGTTTTGCCGTTGAAGGTACAGATGACATTGAAGCCCTCGGCGATGCGGATAATCTCCTCCAGCAGGAATTTCTCTTCCGGGTAATCCCGCATGACCAGCTGCCGCACATGGAAGCCGTCCGCCGCCTGCCAGCCAAGGCCCACCTCGAAGGCTACGGTGCCCGCGCCGGCAAGGCCGGTGGTTTCCGTATCCAGGTAGAGGATGCGATCCGCCGCGAAGTCCGCGGGCATGTCGTCGCCCTGCATGAGCATCACGGTTTCCCGGGAGATGGGGTATTCGGAGGGCCGGTGGGTGGTTTCGGTGCGCCAACAGTCGGTAAAGACGGGCTTGGGCGGTTCCATCGGGGTGACGGTGATCTTGACCTTGGGGCGCTCGATGGCTTTGAGCTTGTCGCGCAGGTTCATCCACGGGGCCTCCTTTCTTTTGGGAGTGTGGGGACGGTTTGTTCCTTTGGAGTTGGTTGAGCTGTTTCCCGAATCCCTTGGATTCGGGAAAGGCGCGTGGGGTCAGGCTCTCCCTCCGGGAAATCATTCAAGGAAGCGGTAGCTTCCTTCAAGATATAGCCTCCCTCGGGGAGGGAGGTGTCATCGCGCTTGCGCGATGACGGAAGGAGTTGCTGTCGCCGTCAGGCGACTGAGAGGGCTGCGCTGCGGCGCGGCGCCTCCGGCGGGGAGGGGCCTCCGCGGCCCCTTCCATCCCCCGTAAGGGGCGTCGCCCCTTAACCCGTTTTTCCCGCGCCTTAGCGGGTTAGTTCTTGGAGCAGCTCCCAAGCGGTGCGCTTGCCCGTCAGGCCGATCTCCCCTACCGGGCCCGCACAGCTCGGACAGCCCGCACCGCACGGACAATCATTCACAATTTGCAGCGCCTGCTCCAGCAGCAGCCCCTGCATCCCATACGCCTTGTGCGCCAGGCCCACGCCGCCCGGACAATTGTCATACAGAATGATCGTCGGCTTGTCCGTAATCGGGCTCTTCACCTGATATAGCACCGCCACGTCCTGCGGCGCGCACATCAGGGACAGGGGCGCGACAATTCGCAGCAGGTTCGTGACGCCCAGCATACCGTTTTTGAGCGTGTCGCTGTCGTACTTCGCCGCCAGATCGTCCGGCAGCGTCCACCACATCGCCTCGGTGTGCATATCCGTTTCCGGCAGTCGCACATGGCCGAAGCCCAGGTTCTCGTGGGTGTCAAACTTGATCTTCTTGAACATCGTCACCAGGCTTGATACACGCACCTCGCCAAGGCCGCGATGCACGCCGTTCGTTTCGTCCTCACGCTCGATGTCCAGCAGGCTCAGGCTGATATTCAGGTCGCTGTCGGTGTAGTAGCCCACATCCACCTGCCGGATGAAGGCCTTGCAGGCGTCGAAATCCAGCTTTTCCACCTGATACTGCTGTGCCTCGTGCATGTAGATGGCGTTCTCGTGCAGCAGCATCGGCACGGTGAAGCGATCCATCTCGCCGATCACGCGGTGCTTGAGCGGGTTGGTGATGTCGATGATCATGAAATTCTCTTCCGCCGCCGCGCTGCGCAGGCTGATCTGGCTGGCCGGGAAGTCCTCCGCCGACCAGTGGTAGCGCCCGTCCACGTGGCGGACAATGCCCGCGTCCTCGATGTAGCTGAGCAGCTCCTCGGTGCCGGGGGCATTGCCGAAGCGGTCGCCGTCCTCAAAGGGCAGTTCGAAAGCCGCGCACTTGAAGTGGCTGAGGAGGATGTACAGGTTGTCCGGATTGAGCAGCGCGTTTTCCGGCGACTGGCGCAGGAAATAATCCGGGTGGCTGACGATGTACTGATCGATGGCAGCGGAGGACGCAACGTAGAAGACGATGCTCGTCCCCTTTCGGCGGCCTGCACGACCTGCCTGCTGCCAGGCGCTGGCGATGGTGCCCGGGTAGCCGCAGAGCACGCAGGCATCCAGCGCGCCGATGTCAATGCCCAGTTCGAGGGCGTTGGTGGAGACCACCGCGTCGATGTAGCCCGAGCGCAGGCCCTTCTCGATCTCGCGGCGCTCCGTGGGCAGATAGCCGCCGCGGTAGCCCCGCACCCGGCCCGCATTGCCCAGAGGATCGCGAACGAGATCCTTGAGGTACTTCGTCAGCACCTCCACAGCCAGGCGGGAGCGGGCAAAGGTGATGGTCTGGATGCCGTTCTTCAGCAGCATGGAGGAGATGTTGCGCGTCTCCGGCAGAACACCCCGGCGGATCCCCAGCTGGCGGTTCACCACCGGCGGATTGTAGAACACGAAGTGCCTTGCACCCATGGGGGCGCCGTTATCATCGACCATGTGGATGGGGCGGCCCGTGAGCGTCTCCGCCAGCTCCTTGGGATTGGCGATGGTGGCCGAGCAGAGGATGAATTGCGGCTTGGAGCCATAGAAATCGCACAGGCGCAGCAGGCGGCGCAGGACATTGGCCAGGTTGGAGCCGAACACGCCGCGGTAGGTATGGATCTCGTCGATGACGATATACTTCAGGTTCTCGAACAGCTTGACCCACTTGGTGTGGTGGGGCAGGATGCCGGAATGCAGCATGTCCGGGTTGGTGACGACGATGTGACCCGCCTGCCGCACGGCCTTACGGGCAGCGCCGGGGGTATCACCGTCGTAGGTGTAGGTTTTGATATCTACGCCCATTTCCTCGATCAGCTCGTACAGCTCGCTGACCTGGTCGGCGGAGAGGGCTTTGGTCGGGAACAGGTACAGGGCCCGGGCGTCCTCGTTTTTGAGGATGGCGGAGAGGACGGGCAGGTTATAGCACATGGTTTTGCCCGAGGCCGTGGGGGTGACCACGACGATATCCCGCCCGGCGAGGACTTCGCGGACGGCATGGGCCTGGTGGGTATAGAGCTGGTGCACGCCGCGGCGCGCCAGCACAGGCTGGAGGCGTGCATCGAGGGCCTCGGGGAACGGGGCATAATGGGCCTCCCGGGGCGGCATGGTTTCCCAGCGTACGACATTTTTCATGAACAGCGGGTCACACTGCAACTGCTGGGTCAACTGATCGACATTCATACGAAACCTCCAGGGGAACATGTTACACATATATATCAGTTCTATTTAATCATCCACTAGGTCAGCATTCTGCTTACCAACCAGCACCTCAAGCCAAAAACCTTTCCAATGCAGCTGACCGGCGGGAACATGCAGACGATAGGACGGTACATCGTACGCCGGAATATTAAACTTTCCGTTTCTCAATGCCGGAGCCATAAACTCTGCCATTAGCAGATTCTCATCCCTGCGTATCACATTGACGTCAGGCGTCAGCTGCAGATATGCGCCGCCATTATCCAACGGTTCAGCAGTAAAGAAGAGGCCCTTCTCCCGCTGCAGGCGCTCCCAGCCCCCCAATCTTTCCAAGTGCTTCCGGGTAATACACATGCCCCATGCGTATCCCGGGAGCTCATCCATTTCATTGGTATTCCAATGAGCGTCATCCTGAAATTCCGCGCGCGAAATACACACATCCCCCGTACAGAAGTCTGGAATGCCATTGAGCCGCATGGCATCCATACAGACCGAAGCAATCGCGTGTTCATGACAGCTGCAAATCGCTTTTGCTGCATCTACCCACTGCTCCTGCAGTGTGAATCCTGTTTCTACAGCATCTGAGACATAACGCGGAATCTGAATAACCAAACGGTGCAGATACTTTTTGCCGTTCTGTGGTTCTCTGAGTTCTATGCAGTTATGCAGCAACAACAATGTGAAGGAAATCCTCGCACTCTTCCGAGGCGCATAGACCCCTCGCAGATCGTCTGAAGGACAACTGACCAGCGATTCAAGGGCCTCCTGAAGCAGCGGGTCGTCCTTCATCCCCAGGGCCACGCATTCGATGGTCTGTTTGCATACCGGCAGCATGTCCACTTTCGGCTTTTTCTGCGAGCTCCTGGGAACCTTTATTTTTGTCGGCACATAGCTAAGCCCCGCCTCTGGATTCGACCTGAGGCGCTCCTGCAGGCCTGTCCAATAAGTACGGAAATCTTCGCTTGACGCCTGCCCCGAAAAAAGCGTATCCACGCGATCAAAAAAATCTTTGGAAGCATCCGTACCATTGGATTTGCTGACGATCTCTGCATAGGGATAGAAGGCCTCGGACAGCCGTAACACAGCCTCTGTCATCTCCGGCAGAATCTCCTTGTTGCTTTCTACGCCGATGTAGAGCTTGTACCCAATTGGATCAACGCAAGTCGCCTTTCTCTGTGCCATTGCTGCGCCTCCTCTTCACCCTCTGTTCCACCATTATACCGCACCCATGTTCCCTTGTAAAGGCGAACAACGGCACAAATCGTCATTCTCCCCCATGTACAGACGCCCATTCCGCATTCCGAATACCGAATTCCGAATTCCGACTAAAATAAAAACCCCCGGCCGTCGCACAACAGCCGGGAGTTCATGATATGCAAACTCTGCTCAGGTGAGTGGCGCAATTCCGGGGAATTACGCTTCCTGACGGGTCTTGGGGAGCGCACGCATCACGTTGCCGCTACGCAGGCAGCGGGTGCAGACGTTCATACGCTTCGCCGTGCCGTTGACCACAACGCGGACATTCTGAACATTGGGAGCCCAGATGCGGTTGGTCTTACGGTTGGAGTGGCTGACGTTGTGACCGTTCAGCGTACCCTTCGCGCAAATTTCGCAGTACTTACCCATGGAAATCCACCTCCTTGTTGGAGTATGCACACATCAAAGCCTTGCTATTGTATCATGGAAACAAAGAAAATGCAAGGGGTGTTTGCGCCTTTTTTCAAGGGAAAAGCATCTTTTTTGCAGGAAAATGCAGGGCTTCCCTTACCGACAGATGAACAGGCCGTATTCCTTGGGCAGGGACAGCACGCCATCCCTGACATGGGGCGCAAAGGCAGCCAGCAGCTTTTCGTCCGGGACGTCCGCCAGGGCGGTCATCTGCTGCATGGAACGCAGGTAGGCAATCAGGTCGCGCAGGTCGGTGACGTCCAGCGCGTCCTCGCGGTCATGGCGCTCCACATGGCGGAAGACGGCAGCCAGCTGCTCTCCCCCGTTTTGCAGCGTGAAGCGCATATTCGTGTCAAAGCGCATCCCTAGCATCGCCGCCACGGCCTGCACCACGCCGTTCTCGCCGAAGGTCGCCGCCAGAAAGCGCCCGCCCGGCCGCAATACCCGGCGGATCTCCCGCAAGGCCTGGGCGACGTCCGGCACATGGTAAAGCATCATGTTGGCGATGACCACGTCGAAGCTGTCATCCGGGTACGGGATATTCTGAGCGTCCACGACGGCATAGTCCGCCGCCAGGTGAACAGTGTTGGCTCTCGCGGTCTCCAGCATCCCCTCGGAAAAATCCGTCAGGGTCACATGGCAATCCTCCGGCAGGGAGACGCCGCGCCACATGCTGCCCGTGCCGCAGCCCAGCTCCAGCACGCGTTCGCCGGACGCCAGATCATAATGGCTGACGACCCACGCCGCAAAGGGCTGCTGGTTGCGGCTGTATTTCTCATGGATGCCGATGCGCGTTTCCAGTCGGGCGCTGGTGGCGTACTGGGTGTTCATAGCGGCTTTATCCGATAAGGCCATCCCGATCCCTCCAAATGAAAACTCCGTATGCGGCCATGATAGCACAGCATACGGAGAATTGCAAATCAGTTGAACAGATCCTTCAGCTTGTCGAAGAAGCCCTTGCGCTGCTCGTACTCCTTGCCGGTGGACTGCTCGTCGAACTGGCGCAGGAGCTCACGCTGCTTGTCGTTCAGGCGCTTGGGGATCTCCACGCGGACGCGGAAGATCAGGTCGCCCTTGTTGCTGCCGCCCAGCTGCGCCACGCCCTCGCCGCGGATGCGGAACTCCGTATCCGTCTGCGTTCCCTCAGGGATGGCGTATTTTACCGCGCCGCCCAGGGTGGGCACGTCGATCTCTGCGCCCAGGGCCGCCTGGGTGAAGGTGATGGGCATATCCAGGTACAGATGCACGCCCTCGCGTTTGAAGATCTTGTGGGGCCGGACGTTAATAACGATCTGAAGATCGCCGTTGGGGCCGCCGTTGACGCCGGGCTCGCCCTCGCCGCGCTTGGTCAGCACGATGCCGTTGTCCACGCCGGCAGGCACCTTCAGGTTCAGCGTGCGCTTGACGCGGGTGCTGCCGGAACCTGCACAGCCGGGGCACTTCTCCTTGATGGTCTTGCCCGTGCCGCCGCAGCCGGGGCAGGTGCGTACCGTGGTCATCCAGCCGCCGGACTGACGAACCTGGCCCGCGCCCTTACACATGGCACAGGTGACAGGCTGGGTACCGGGCTTGGCGCCGGAGCCGCCGCAGGTGGGGCAGTGCTCCCGCCGGAAGAACTCCAGCGAGCGCGTGCAGCCCTTGGCAGCCTCCTCGAAGGTCAGGCGGAGGTCATAGCGGACGTCGTTGCCCTGCCGGGGCGCATTGCGCCGCGCCTGGGCCCCCATGCCGCCCATACCGCCGTTGAACAGCTGGTCGAGGATATCGCCCATACCGCCCATGCCGCCGAAATCCATACCGCCGAAGGGATTGCCGCCCATGCCGCCCATGTTGGGGCCGTCAAAGCCGAACTGGTCGTAGCGGGCGCGCTTGTCCGGGTCGGACAGCACCTCGTTGGCCTCGTTCAGCTCCTTGAAGCGGGCTTCGGCTTCTTTATCATTGGGGTGCAGATCCGGATGGCACTCCTTCGCCTTGCGGCGGAAGGCACGCTTGATATCATCATCCGTGGCATTCTTGTCAATGCCCAGCACCTCATAGTAATCGCGTTTGTTGGCCAATGTGATTTCACCTCACTGGTATTGGCTATGAAGCCGGGAAACGACCTCATCCGTCACCGAGCAGAGTCTTCGACCCTTGCTCGGCGACACCTTCCCCAGAGGGGAAGGCTATTCTACTGAGCCAAGGCGCTCCGCACCACCATCTTCGCCTTCCCCTTTGGGGAAGGTGGATTCGGACGAAGTCTGAAGACGGATGAGGTTTCCTCGCGCCATTCCTCATAAACCCTGAAAACCCGGGAGCGCCGGTCATGGCACTCCCGGTATATCAATAACAGTCATCCAGGTAGCCCGCGCGATGAGCGCGCGGAGAGTCAACTCCGATTCCAGACCCAACTCACACGCGGTAGGTCTATGGAAGAGCAGTCAACTCAATCTCGAGCTGGCTGGCGGGCCTCCCGCCTTAGTGGATGTCCCCGTCGGCCTCGTAGGTGCCGTCAGCGTTCTGCTGGTAGCCGCCCATGTCCGGCTGCGCGCCCATGTCGGGGGCCTGCTGCTGATACAGCTTGCCGAAGATGGCGTAGACCTTCTGGGTCATAGCTTCCATGGCGGGCTTGATCTCGTCAGCGTTGCCGCCCTCGCGGACCTTCTTGAACGCGTCGATCTCGGTCTGTACGGTGTTCTTGTCGTCCTCGGAGAGCTTGTCGCCGTTCTCGCGCAGCTGCTTCTCCATCTCGTAGATCATGGCGTCGGCGTGGTTGAGGGTCTCGACCTCTTCCTTGCGCTTCTTGTCCTGCTCGGCGTACATCTCGGCTTCCTTCACGCGCTGGTTGATCTCTTCCTCGGACAGGTTGGAGGAGGCGGTGATGGTGATCTTCTGCTCGCGGCCGGTGGCCTTGTCCTTGGCGGAGACGTTCACGATGCCGTTGGCGTCGATGGAG
>JAFQEB010000134.1 GCA_017399225.1 Clostridia bacterium
CATCCGTCCTGTGACCGCCGCGGTCAAGGAGTTCTTCGGCTCCTCCCAGCTGTCCCAGTTCATGGATCAGTGTAACCCCCTGGCTGAGCTGACCCACAAGCGCCGCCTGTCCGCCCTGGGCCCCGGCGGTCTGAACCGCGATCGCGCCTCCTTCGAGGTCCGCGACGTGCACTATTCCCACTATTCCCGCATCTGTCCCATCGAGACGCCCGAAGGTCCCAACATCGGTCTGATCGGCTCCCTGGCGACCTATGCGCGCATCAATGAATACGGCTTCGTGGAAGCCCCCTACCGCAAGGTGGACAAGGAGAACCGCCGCGTCACCGACGAGGTGCTCTACATGACCGCCGACGAGGAGGATTTCTACCGCGTCGCCACCGCCACGGAGGATCTGGACGAGAACAACGTCTTCGTCAACGAGCTGATCACCGTGCGCGACAAGACCGAGTACGTGCAGGTGCCCGGCAACCAGGTCGACTTCATCGACGTTTCTCCCCGCCAGGTGGTCTCTGTCGCGACCGGCATGATCCCCTTCCTGGAGAACGATGACGCGACCCGCGCCCTGATGGGCTCCAACATGCAGCGTCAGGCTGTGCCGCTGCTGGTGCCCGAAGCGCCCCTGGTCGGCACCGGTCTGGAATTCAAGGCCGGTCAGGACTCCGGCGTCGTCATCCTCGCCCGCGAGGACGGCATCGTCGAGAAGGTCGCCGGCGACGAGATCGTTATCCGCGATGAGTATAACGAGCGTCACCGCTACAAGCTGACCAAGTTCGCCCGCACCAACCAGTCCAACTGTGCCAACCAGCGCCCCGTCGTGGTCGCCGGCCAGAAGGTGCAAAAGGGCGATCTGCTGGCGGACGGCCCCGCCACCGAAAAGGGCGAGATCGCCCTGGGCCGCAACGCCCTCATCGGCTTCATGACCTGGGAAGGCTACAACTACGAGGACGCCGTCCTGCTGTCTGAAAAGCTGGTCAAGGAAGACATCTACACCTCCATCCACATGGAGGAGTTCGAGTGCGAGAGCCGCGTCACCAAGCTGGGCCCGGAGGAGATCACCCGTGATATCCCCAACATCAGCGACGACGCGGTGAAGGATCTGGACGAGAACGGCATCATCCGCATCGGCGCGGAGGTCAAGGCCGGCGACATCCTCGTCGGTAAGGTCACCCCCAAGGGCGAGACCGAGCTGACCGCTGAGGAGCGCCTGCTGCGCGCCATCTTCGGCGAGAAGGCCCGCGAAGTCCGTGACACCTCCCTGCGCGTTCCCCACGGCGAGTGGGGCGTGGTCGTGGACGTGAAGATCTTCACCCGCGAGAACCGCGACGAAATGGCTCCCGGCGTGAACGAGATGGTTCGCGTCTACATTGCCCAGAAGCGTAAGATCTCCGTCGGCGACAAGATGGCAGGCCGCCACGGTAACAAGGGCGTCGTCTCCCGCGTGCTGCGCGAGGAGGACATGCCCTTCCTGCCCGACGGCACGCCTCTGCAGATCGTCCTGAACCCCCTGGGCGTTCCCTCCCGTATGAACATCGGTCAGGTGCTGGAGGTGCATCTGGGTCTGGCGTGCCGCGCGCTGGGTCTGCACATTGCGACCCCCGTCTTTGACGGCGCCACCTACCCGGAGATCCGCGAGTATCTGCAGAAGGCCTGCGACACCATGCACGCGCCCTTCGATGAGAACGATCCCCACATGACCGAGTACCACTTCCACAACGGCGCTCCCCTGCGTCTGAACCTCTCTGAGGAAGACCAGAAGCTGTTCCTGGACGGCAAGCTGCGCCTGCGCGACGGCCGTACCGGCAACTACTTCGAGAACCCCGTCACCGTGGGCGTGATGTACTACCTCAAGCTCCACCACCTGGTTGACGACAAGATGCACGCCCGTTCCGTGGGCCCGTACTCCCTCGTCACGCAGCAGCCCCTGGGCGGCAAGGCCCAGTTCGGCGGCCAGCGCTTCGGCGAGATGGAGGTGTGGGCGCTGGAAGCCTACGGCGCCGCCAACACCCTGCAGGAGATCCTGACCGTCAAGTCCGACGATACCGTCGGCCGCGTCAAGACCTACGAGGCCATCATCAAGGGCGAGAACATCCCCGCCCCCGGTGTGCCCGAGTCCTTCAAGGTGCTGATCAAGGAGCTGCAGGCCCTGTGCCTGGACATCAAGGTTCTGGACGCCGAGCGCAACGTCATCGAGATCCCCGAGCTGGATCCCGACGATATGGCCGCTGCCGAGCCGCAGCGCCCCATGCGCGAGGAAGAGCCGCTGGAGGGCGAGGACGCCATCCCCGCCGAGCCGGAGGATATCGACCACGACTTCTCCGACATGGACTTCACCATTGACATGGATGATGACCTGAGCGGTGACCTGAGCATCGACGCCCTGGGCGATATGGAATTCGACGCGCCTCTGGACGATTTTGAGTAATTCCATCCGTAATGCAGACCCTGCGGAGGCAGCATGATCCCCGATCCGCTGCTGCCCCGCGGTCTGCCGGATGCCGATAGAGCCGGCCATGCCGGCAAGGGCTATGGCCCGCATCGAGGCCGGAAGGTTGCCCGGCCACGACAGTGAAGGGAGCGTGAACCCTTTTGTTTGAACTGACGAATCTTGATGCCATCCAGATTGGTATGGCCTCTCCGGATCAGATCCGCGAATGGTCCCACGGTGAGGTCACCAAGCCGGAAACCATCAATTATCGTACCCTGAAGCCCGAACGCGACGGCCTGTACTGCGAGCGCATTTTCGGACCTACCAAGGACTGGGAGTGCAACTGCGGCCAGTACAAGCGTATCAAATATAAGGACAAGGAAAAGATCTGCAACAAGTGCGGTGTGCAGGTCACCCGTGCCAAGGTGCGCCGCGAGCGCATGGGCCATATCGAGCTGGCCGCGCCCGTGAGCCACATCTGGTACTACAAGGGCATCCCCAGCCGCATGGGTATGCTGCTGGAGCTCAGCCCCCGCATCCTGGACAAGGTGCTCTACTTTGCCAACTTCATCGTGCTGGATCCCGGCAACAGCGATGTGACCGGCGTTCACCTGCATGACCTGATCAACGACGACAAGTACCGTGAGATCATGGCCAAGCAGCGTGCGGGCGAGGAGATCGGCTCCTTCCGCGCGATGATCGGCGCCGAGGCTGTGCAGACCATGCTGCGCGAGCTGGATCTGGACGCCCTGAGCGTGCAGCTCAAGGCCGAGATCGAGGCCCTGACCGCCAAGGAACAGAACCGCGACACCGAAGGCCAGAAGCGCGCCCGCGCCATCAAGCGCCTGGAGGTCGTCGAGTCCTTCCGCGCCAGCGGCAACAAGCCCGAGTGGATGGTGCTGACTGTGCTGCCCGTCATTCCTCCGGATCTGCGTCCCATGGTGCAGCTGGACGGCGGCCGCTTCGCCACCTCCGACCTGAATGACCTGTACCGCCGCGTCATCAACCGCAACAACCGCCTCAAGCGCCTGCTGGAGCTGGGCGCGCCGGACATCATCGTCCGCAACGAGAAGCGTATGCTGCAGGAGTCTGTGGACGCGCTGATCGACAACGGCCGCCGGGGCCGTCCTGTCACCGGCCCCGGTGGTCGTGCGCTGAAGAGCCTGAGCCACCTGCTGTCCGGTAAGCAGGGCCGTTTCCGTCAGAACCTGCTGGGCAAGCGTGTTGACTACTCCGGCCGCAGCGTTATCGTCGTCGGCCCCGAGCTGAAGCTGCATCAGTGCGGCCTGCCCAAGGAGATGGCACTGGAGCTGTTCAAGCCCTTCGTCATGCAGCAGCTGCAGGAGCGCAAGCTGGCCCATAACGTCAAGTCCGCCAAGCGTGCGGTCGAGAAGATGAAGCCCGAGGTGTGGGATATCCTCGAAGACGTGATCAAGGATCACCCGGTTCTGCTGAACCGCGCCCCCACGCTGCACCGCCTGGGCATCCAGGCCTTCGAGCCCATCCTGGTGGACGGCAAGGCCATCAAGCTGCATCCCCTGGCCTGTACCGCCTTCAACGCTGACTTCGACGGCGACCAGATGGCTGTGCACGTCCCGCTGTCCATGGAAGCCCAGGCTGAGGCCCGCTTCCTGATGCTGGGCCACAACAACATCCTGAAGCCCCAGGACGGCAAGCCCGTCATGTCCCCCTCTCAGGACATGGTCATCGGCTGCTACTACCTGACCATTGACAATCCCAACGGCAAGGGCGCGGGCCGCGTGTTCCGCGATCCCGAAGAAGCCCATATGGCTTATGCGCTGGGTCAGATCGACCTGCAGAGCCCCATCCGCGTGCGTGTTGAGCGCGAGTTCAACGGCGAAAAGGGCAGCAAGATCATCGACTGCACCCTGGGCCGCCTGATCTTCAACGACGCGCTGCCCCAGAACCTGGGCTTCAAGAAGCGCGAGTGCCTCGATGATATGTTCGAGCTGGAGATCAACGAGCTGTGCGGCAAGAAGCAGCTGGGCAACATCGTCGATATGTGCTTCCGCTCCCAGGGCGAGCACAAGTGTGCGCTGGTGCTGGACGCCATTAAGGCGCTGGGCTACAAGTACTCCACCGTCGGCGCGCTGACCGTTTCCGTTGCGGACATCAAGATCCCGCCGATGAAGCAGCAGATGCTGGACGAGACCGACGCGAAGGTCGCCAAGGTCAACGACCTGTATCAGGAAGGCCTGCTGAGCGAGGACGAGCGCTACATGCGCGTCATCGATCTGTGGAACAGCTGCACCCACGCGCTGCGTGATCAGATCCTGCCCAACCTGGATAAGTTCAACCCCATCCGCATGTTCACCGACTCCGGCGCCCGTGGTAGCGCGGCGCAGGTCTCTCAGCTGGCTGGTATGCGCGGCCTGATGGCCTCCCCCAGCGGCAAGACCGTGGAGCTGCCCATTCGCGCAAACTTCCGCGAGGGCCTGAACGTGCTTGAGTTCTTCCTGTCCTCTCACGGCTCCCGTAAGGCTCTGTCCGATACGGCCATGAAGACCGCTGACTCTGGCTACCTGACCCGTCGTCTGGTGGATATCTCCCAGGAAGTCATCGTCCGCGAGGAGGACTGCTTCGCTGCCCGCGGCTCTCAGGTGCGCGGCGTGCAGGTGACTGCGCTGATGAGCGGCAAGCAGACCATCGAAGATCTGGAGGATCGTCTGCGCGGCCGTACCGCGGCCGAGGACATCATCGATCCCACCACGGGCGAGGTGATCGTCCGCCTGAACGACCCCATCGACCACGCCAAGGCCAAGGCCATTGTCAAGGCCGGCATCACCAAGGCTTACGTCCGCTCCGTGCTGACCTGTAAGACCGAAAACGGCGTCTGCGCGCGCTGCTACGGCCAGAACATGGCCCACGGCGGCAAGGTGGACGTTGGCGAGGCCGTCGGCATCATCGCCGCCCAGGCCATCGGCGAGCCCGGTACCCAGCTGACCATGCGTACCTTCCATACCGGCGGTATCGCGTCGGGCGAGGATATCACCCAGGGTCTGCCCCGCGTCGAAGAGCTCTTCGAGGCCCGCAAGCCCAAGCGCGAGGCTGTGCTGTCCGATATCAGCGGCAAGGTCTCCATCCAGCAGGTCAAGGGCAAGAACGAGCTGGTCGTCACTGCCGAGGACCCCACGTTCGAGAAGCGCAACTATGTCGCGCCCCTCATCAAGCCCATCGTCGAGGACGGCGCCTCTGTCCAGAAGGGCGATGCGCTGTACAACACCTTCGTGCCTCCGAACGGCTCCCGTCCCATGACCGTCCGTGCGGAGTTCGACGGCAAGGTGCAGATCACCGAGTCCATCGGCCGCATCGAGCTGACCCTCATCCCCGAGGATGAGACTGCCGAGCGCGCCGTGTACGTCAGCTCTCTGGGCAATGCCTGCGTCAAGCATGGCGCGCTGGTCACCCAGGGCGATGTGCTGGTCAAGGACATCTCCGTCCCCGGCAGCACGAAGAACTACAACCTCAAGAGCGAGCTGACCGGCCGCGTCACCATGATTCCCACCGAGACCGAGGTTCTGCTGGCTGTGGACGCCGTCGAGGGCGTGTACGAGCAGAAGTCCTACCCCGTCACCTACGGCAGCCGCCTGAAGGTGCAGGAGGGCGACCGCATCAACGCCGGCGACGTGCTGATCGAGGGTTCCATCAATCCCCACGATCTGCTGCGCATCCTGGGCCCCAAGGCCGTGCAGGATTACCTGCTCAAGGAAGTTCTGTCCGTGTACCGCCTGCAGGGCGTTGCCGTGGCCGACAAGCACATCGAGATCATCGTCCGCCAGATGCTGCGCAAGGTGCGCGTGGAGGACAACGGCTCCACCAACCTGCTCCCCGGCTCCCTGGTCGACCTCACCCGTCTGGAGGAGGCCAACCAGCAGGCGCTCATGGAGGGTGGCCGTCCCGCGTACGTCAAGCGCGTGCTGCTGGGCATCACCAAGGCTTCCCTGGCAACCGACTCCTTCCTGTCCGCCGCGTCCTTCCAGGAGACCAACCGTGTCCTGACCGAGGCCGCCATCAAGGGCAAGATCGATCCGCTGATCGGCCTGAAGGAGAACGTCATCCTGGGCAAGCTGATCCCCGCCGGTACCGGTATGCGCCGCTACAAGGACATCGAGATCCGCGAGAACTACGGATTCTAATCAATATCAACTGCGCCCGGGAGCAATTCCGGGCGCAGTTTTTTGAGGTGCTTATGCCCATCACCCGCATCAATAACTATAACGATCCCCGCTTTTCCCCCGAAGCATTGCGCCAGCACGGCTGCTATCTGGTGGATGGCCAGGCCTGCGAGGTGCGCATCGTCTCGAAGGATACAGCCATCGTCACCGGCTGCCCTGTGCAGCGGCTTTCCGCGCTGATTGAGGCCTTCCGCTTCAACGCGCCGCACATCACCCGCTTCACCGATGTTGCCGACTGCATCCTGGCGGAGCTGCCTCCCCTTCCCACCTTCCCCGTCCGCTTATCGGACATACAGCCCTCCCAGTTCTTTGTGGACGAGGAGAAGCTGGCCGCTGTCCGCAGCTTCATCCATGCCCCGGAGGACATTATCGTCCCCGTCATTACCCATGAAGGGCGATACATATCACTGGATGGGCATACGCGGCTCTACCTCGCCGTGCAGCAGAGCTGGCAAAGCGTGCTCGCTGTCCATGATACAGCTGACGACGTGCTTCTCGCCTTCGCCAAAGAAGCTTCCCGGCGCGGTGTACACACGCCGGCAGATTTGACGCTGCTTTCCCATGCAGAGTACGAGGTACGGTGGAACCAATTCTGTGATACCTTCATGGCCGGACTGGAGGAAGCTTGACCGCCCCGGCCGTCCGTGCTATAATGCCGACATCACTGAACGGGGGTGCCGCCATGATCCGCCTGATCGAGCCCTGCGAGGCCTATATGACCTCCTACACCGAAGCCTTTGACGAGTACGAAAGCTATCCGCGCCGGGCCGGGAATCCCTTCAGCGACCCGTATGGCGGCAATCTCCTTGCCCGTCTGGACGACATGCGCCACGCCCGCAACCTGCCCGAGGGCTGGGTCGGCGCCACCACCTACTGGCTGGTGGATGACGAAGCGCAGCGCTTCCTGGGGCAGATCGATATCCGCCACAGCCTGACAGAAAGCCTCCTGCGCTACGGCGGCCACATTGGCTATGCCATCCGCCTGGGCGAGTGGAACAAAGGCTACGGCACGCAGATGCTCTCCCTGGCGCTGCCCTACGCAAAGAGCATCGGCATCGACCGCTGCCTGATCACCTGCGACGACGACAACCCCGGCTCCGCCCGCGTGATGGAGAAGAACGGCTTCGTCCTCGCCGACAAGGTGGACAATGTGATCGACGGCTGCCCGATCGTGACACGTCGATACTGGAAGAATCTCTGACGAAAGAAGGCACTGCAATGCAGAATCTGATCCTCATCGGAATGCCGGGCTGCGGCAAATCCACCGTCGGCGTGGTGCTGGCCAAAGCACTGGGCATGGACTTTATCGACTCCGACCTGGTGATCCAGAAGACGACCGGCAAGCGCCTGTCTCAGATCATTGACGAAAGCGGCGACGAGGGTTTCCGCGAGGTGGAGAACCGCGTCAATGCCCAGCTGGAGGCCGATAACAGCATCATCGCCACCGGCGGCAGCGTCGTCTACGGCAAGGAGGCCATGCGCCACCTCAAGGCCATCGGCACGGTCATTTACCTGAAGCTCAGCTACGCCTCCATTGAGGATCGTCTTGGCGATCTGCACGCCCGGGGCGTGACCATCCAGCCCGGCTGGACGCTGCGCGACCTCTACAACGAGCGCTGCCCGCTCTATGAGCGCTGGGCGGACGTCACCATCGACTGTGAGGAACTGCGCCTGCGCGAGGTCGTCGCCGAGCTCCGTGCCCGCCTGGAAAAGTGAAATTTTCTTGAAGAAAACGCAAAAATCCCTTGACATGCCGCGCCAACTGTGATATCATATCTCATGTTGACGGCGTAACTGCCCGATACCAAATGGATATGGGATTATAGCTCAGTTGGTTAGAGCGCCACGTTGACATCGTGGAGGTCATAGGTTCGAGCCCTACTAATCCCACTGAAACCGCAGGAATGTCCTGCGGTTTTTCTTTATGCGCCACGTTGATATCGTAGAGGGGCTGAAGCTGCCCCCGTGGGCGAAGCAGCGAGGCGCAAACCTGCTGAGCACAGGAGCGCAGCAAGACCACAGGTTCACGCCCTGCCGCTCCCTCTGAAAAGCCCTCGGAACACATTGGTTCCGAGGGCTTTTGTATGTTCTGCATAGCCGGGCTGTTATACCAGCTCCCCGGCTGCCTGAATATAGACGGCCAGCATCCTGGCAATAAAGAACATGATGGCGTACTCATCATCCTGCCAGATCCGCAGATTCTTCGGCTCCGCACACACCAGGTAGCCGAAGGTCTTATCCTGTATGCCGACTCTGATGATCAGCACAGTTTCGAATTCCCTGGCCCGGCACATTTCAAACATGCTGCGGGACTTGCCCGCCATGTTGCTGATCTCATTCGTGGTATAAACGTCATCGTGGATGAGCTGATCCAGATCATGCACCTCGCCCAGGGAATTGCCATGCCTGATGCTCCTGAACTGACCGTCTTTTTCGACATAATAAAGATCGGATATCCGCATGTCGTCATCCAGCACCTCGAGCATGGCCTTCAGCTTGTCGGACAGGGCGGAGCGGGAGTCAAACCGGCAGGACAGATCATGGAAAATCGCATACATTCCCCTGCTCGCCAGGGTTTGCATGGAAATATTCTTGTGCTTCTCTTCCACGTAGATGATGTAGCAGTTCCTGCCCTTTGTTTTGCCCCTGTACAGCGTCTTGTCTACCAGGGTGAACAAAGTTGCATAGTCCTGCGCATCCCTGGGGAACACTGCGCTGCCGATCGTGCCGGTAATGAAGGGCTCGTAGTCCTCAAGATCGATGTTCTTCCGCAGCACGTTGAAGTCTGAGTAAAGGCCCGCAAAGAACGCCTTCAGCTGGTCGTAGCTGGTATCCCTGAAGTTCACGATCAGGAACTCGTCGCCGCCATACCGGCCCGCAACAGCATGATCCCCAAGGTACCGTTCCAGATCGCCCGACACGCCCGCCAGCACGCCGTCGCCGGTCTTGTGGCCATACGTATCGTTGATGAACTTGAAGTTATCCAGATCCAGAAGGGCCAGGGCAAAGGGCACCTGGTTCTCCACAAGACTCTGGATGAATCCGACGATATGCTGCCTGGACACAAGCCCTGTCAGCGAGTCGATCACGTTCTCCACGTCGCTTGACCTGAATACCTGCTCAAAGTACGGATACTTCAGCAACTGCTCCTTGGTATACATGCAGTCCTCCAAAAAGAACACGTTTTTGCCGGTTTCTCTGCAAAGCATCATGAATGCGGATGCTCTGTTCACCATTATACCATACAATGGCGATCAATACAGCACCCTGCTGCGTTTTTTTCTGCACGGTAGAAGGCCCCTGCAGCCAAATCGACTGCAGGGGCCCTTGGCTTAAACCGTTACTTGGCAGCCTCCACCAGCTGCAGGAAGCCCTGCATGTTGATAGAGCCGTCCTCATTGCGCTCCACGCCCTTGAACTCCAGGGACTGGAACCAGTCGGCGGTGACCTCCTGGCCGGCCGCGTTGACGGACTTGGCGCCGTCCCAGTAGTAGCAGCTGTCGTTCAGGTAGGCGGCAGGATCCTGCGTGCCCTTGACCTTGAACTCATCGCCCTCGGCCTTGTCGCCCAGGGGCAGGGTGTCGTCCTTGAAGGAGATGACGCCCTTGGCCTGGTAGGCGGTGTTCTGCTCGATGTTGGTGTAGAAGGCCACGTTGTAGCGGCCGTTGTTGTAGCTGACGCTGTTCTCCACGATCACGTCCGGGCAGGAGTTGGAGTCGATGCCCTTGGACTTGTTGAAGAAGGCGTAGGAATTCTCCAGCCGGTGCGCACCGGGGATGTTGGAGCCGCCCAGCTTGAAGCCGTTGCCGTTGCCCGCGTCGGTGCCATCCTCCAGGATGCCGTTGGCATAGGCCACAGAGTTGCGGATGGTGACCGCGCCGATGGGGCCGGTCTCGATCTTGGCATAGAGGTCGTAGCCGTCGTCGGCGTTGTTGTAGGCCACGCAGCCGTCCAGCACATTGCCGGGGCCGCAGGTCAGCTTGGCGGCAAAGCCGTCGGCGTCTTCATAGCCCGCGTCCACATTGCTCCAGGAGGTGCAGTTGAGGATCAGGTTGTAGCTGGGCCACTCGGACACGGGATCGGAGCCGGCATAGCGGCTGATCTGGATACCGGTGTTGCCGTTGCGGTAGGTGTGGATGTTCTCCAGGGTGTTGTAATGGCCGGAGACCTGGAATCCCTTCTGGCCGTTGGCAGCGCCGGTGACGTCAAAGCCGCCGAAGTACCAGTAGTCGCCGCCGTGGACGATACCCGCGCACATGCCCTTGAAGTCCAGCACGGGACGGGTCTGCGCCTGAGGATCGGCGATCATGCGGATGGGCTTCTCCGCCGTGCCGTCAATGCCATGGGGGATGCGCAGGGGTTCAACGAAGTTGTAGATGCCTTCCATCAGCACGATGGTCTGGCCCTCCTGGACGTACTTGACCGCCACAGGCAGGCTCAGCGGACGCTCCCGGGTACCCAGGCCCGCAGGCGCGCCGTCGGGCGCCACATAGATCTCCTCCAGGCCCGCGTAGGCCACGATGTAGGACACGGCGATCTCCGCGCTCAGGTTCCTGGTGGAGCCCAGCACGCGAGCCTCGCCCAGGTCCTGCTCGGGGTCGGGCTTGAAGACCAGCTCGATCAGCATTTCGCTGGTGCCGGGAAGGTCAAAGGTGTAGTCGTTGCGGATCTCCGCCTGGGCGGGGATGCCGGTAGCGACGCACTCCTGCGCCTCATCGCCCTGGCTGATGTACACATCCGCCGTGCCCGCCACGTTGGATACGAAGGACAGGGTGTAGTCCTTGCTGTTGGAGATCTCCGCAGAGACGATGGACAGGGTGGGATCGACCTTCACGACGGGCTTTTCTTCCTTCGCAGCATCCTGCGCGGGATCGATGACCGTCAGCACCACGTCAGAGAAGGTGGCGCGGGCGCGGCGGGCCGCAAAGAAGCCCACATACACGTTTTCAGTATCCATCCGGCTCAGGGCCTCGGTATCGTAGTCCTTGTACTGGCCGACGATCTCGCCGTCCTGGCCGTAATAGGTGATGAAGTAGCCGGTGTTGTTCTTCTGGATCTCCAGGACGAAGTCGGTCAGCTCGTCGATCGTCGCGGCCGTCTTATCCAGGATGTCGCGGTTGGTATTGTTGCCGATGATGTTGTAGTTGCTTACCTCCTCGATGGCCTTGCCGGTCGCGGAGGTCTCCAGCGGATAGGTCACGCCGAGGATGGCCTCGGTGGTTTCGGGCGTGCGGCCCACCTTGGCCAGCGCGCCCAGGCCCAGACGCATGGAATACTTGGTGCCGGAATCCGCTACCTTGCCGTTGTACCAGTAGTACTCGATCTTGGAGGCCAGCGCCATGTACTGGTTGGTCAGGAAGCTGCCGGTGCCACGGGCAGGCACGCTGTCCATCGCCATCAGGCCGAAGCCCTCCTGGCCGTTGGAGTAATCCCAGTTATCCACATGCACGTTGGCACGCAGGGTGAAGTTCTGGTCGGCGGGGATAGCGGTGTAGTAGAAGGCCACGCCGTCGTCGGCATTGGGCTGGATCTTGCCCTTGCCGTTCTCGGAGTAGACAGTCACATAGCCGTCATCATTCAGGCTGCCGACAAAGCCGTTATCCTTGTCGTTGGTAGAGGGGCCGAACACTGTGAAGCTCCAGGCGCGCTGGGCTTCCTCAGTCGCCGTGGCGATCGCTTCAGCGGAGATCTCGCCGGCCTCCTCGCCGCGCAGGGCACAGACAGCGAAGGCGTACTTCTCGCCCACCGTCAGGCCGGAAACGGTGAAGGCCGTTTCCTCGCAGCTGCCGGCGATCTCGCCGTTCACATACACCTCGTAGCCCTCGGCCTCGGCAACGGCGTTCCACACCAGATCCACATTACCCGCGCCCGCGCTGGTGGCGCTGGTGATGGCGGGCACGCCCAGGGGCAGCACGAAGGCCGCCTTGCCCTCGCAGGTCTTGGCTTCCTCGCCCTCGCGGTTCAGGGACGCACGGAAGGTGTATTCGCCGGAAGCGTCCGGCTCGAAGGTCAGGGTGTGCTCAGCCTTTTCCGCAATGGAGCGGCGGGTAGCCAGCTCGTTGCCCTCGCCGTCCAGCATGGCCACGACCACCTCGTCCGCGCCGTCAAAGCCGATCAGCGCGCTGACGGTAACAGCCACTTCGCCCTCGCCATTGTCCTGGGCAGCGGTGATCGCGGGAGCCGCCACGGTAGCCCAGGCCGCGCGCATGGGGGCCGCAGCGCCAGCGGGGGTGACGGTCACTTCCAGCTTGAACAGGTAGTTGCTGCCGTCCGGCACGCCCAGGTAGTAGGTGCCCGCCGCGTCCACGGCCAGCTCAGTGATGTACAGGCTGTTCTTGATGGACTCGACCTCGGTCTTCACCAGGATCTCGCCCGCGTCGTTGTAGATGGCGAACTGACGGCCGTCGCCGCCGGACACCCACCACAGCTTCACATTCGCCGCGCCCTCGGTCTTGAACATGACGGAGTTGATCATGCCCTTGTCAGGGTTGGTCTTGCCGCCGAAGTTCAGGCGCTGGGTCGCAGTGTAGCCGTCATCGAAGGTCTTGTTGCTGCCGTCGATCTTGTTCTTCGCAGAGTACATCACCGTGAAGTACTCCTTGAACGTCTCACTCTCGCCGTCCGCCTTCGCTCCCGGCTCCATTGCCGGCAGATCTGCCGTCGCGTCCAGCACGTAGCTCACGGGTTCCGCGGGG
>JAFQEB010000135.1 GCA_017399225.1 Clostridia bacterium
CGACATCACCAAGGAAGCCTACACCGGCGACGGCGAGATGGTCAACTCCGACTTCCTCAACGGCTGCACCAACAAGAAGGAATCCATCGAGAAGGTGCTGGTCGAGATTGAAAAGCGCGGCTGCGGCAAGGCCGGCGTGCAGTACAAGATGAAGGACTGGGCCTTCAACCGCCAGCGCTACTGGGGCGAGCCCATCCCGCTGGTGCATTGCCCCCACTGCGGCGTGGTGGCCGTTCCCTACGAGGAGCTGCCCCTGCGCCTGCCCGAGGTGGAGGACTTCCAGCCCGGCACCGATGGCAAGTCACCCCTGGCCCGCATCGAGAGCTATGTGAAGTGCAAGTGCCCCAAGTGCGGCGCGGACGCTGAGCGCGAGACCGACACCATGCCCCAGTGGGCGGGTTCCTCCTGGTACTTCCTGCGCTACTGCGATCCTCACAACACCGAGGCCTTCGCTTCCAAGGAAGCCCTCGACTACTGGATGCCCGTTGACTGGTACAACGGCGGCATGGAGCATGTGACCCGTCACCTGCTGTACAGCCGCTTCTGGCATCAGTTCCTCTACGACCTGGGCGAGGTCTCCTGCCCCGAACCCTACATGAAGCGCACCGCGCAGGGCCTGATCCTGGGCACCGACGGCGAGAAGATGTCCAAGTCCCGCGGCAACGTGGTGAACCCGGACGATATCATTGCTGACATCGGCGCGGACGCCTTCCGCCTGTACGAGATGTTCATGGGCGCCTTCGACCAGGCGATCCCGTGGTCCACCAACGGTGCGAAGGGCTGCCGCAAGTTCCTGGACCGCGTGTGGCGCCTGCAGGAGATGGTGGTCGATTCCGACGACTACTCCGACAAGCTCCGCTATTCCATGCACGAGACCATCAAGAAGGTCTCCGAGGATTTCGAGGCCATGAAGTTCAACACCGCCATCGCCCAGATGATGACGCTGGTGAACGAGATGTACGCCGTCGGCTCCGTCACCAAGGCTGAGCTGAAGACACTGGTGCAGCTGCTGAACCCCGTTGCGCCCCACATCACCGAGGAGATCTGGCAGAACCTGGGCGGCGAGGGCACCATGACCTACGAGCCCTGGCCCAAGTGGGATGAGAAGGCGCTGGTCAAGTCCGAGGTGGAGATCGCTGTGCAGGTCTGCGGCAAGATCCGCGGCCGCATCATGATCCCCGCCGACATGACCAAGGAAACCGCCGAAACCGAGCTGATCAAGTACCCCGAGGTTGCAAAGATCCTCGCCGGCAAGACCGTCATGAAGACCATCTTCGTCCCCGGCCGTCTGGTGAACTTCATCGCCAAATAAGGGGTCTTCGACCCGTTTCTGCGCTGCCGCGCGGCGTTGGGTCCCTTGGGGAGTCCCGTCGCGCAACGGGCGCGACGCGACGCGCTGGCCGGGAGACCTGGCGGGGCAGTGACGCTTGCCGGGAGCTCTGGCAAGACAACGGGCGCGATGAGCAAACTGTGGCTGTTTTGCCTCCCCTCTGGTTCTGTAATGGCTGGAGGGGATTTTCTGTGCCTCTTGACAGATTTTGTGGTGTGTGATATTCTGAATATGCTCCAAATGGAGCATGTGAGGAGGGATCTGCGTGCCGCAGGAGAATTATACCGAAAAAGTATCCGTCAATGTCAATACCTCTACGCTGTCTGAGATCGACCTGCTGGTGGACAATGGCTACTACTCCAACCGCAGTGATTTCATCAACCAGGCCATGCGGGAAGCGCTGGGCCGCCACCGCGGGACGATCGAGAGCATTGCCCGCCGTCAGGAGGAACGCACGCAGCGCGGCGGCTGGTTCATCGGCATATCCGGATTTGCGGCAGAGGAGATCGCCCGGATGTATAACGGGGGCGAGCACCTGTCTGTCGCCGGCTACGGCGTGCTGCACATCGATCCCGCCTGTGACCGCGAGCAGCTCTATAAGGTGCTGGAGAGCATCCGCGTGCGGGGCAAGGTCGTTGCTCCGGCGGATGTGAAGGCTCATTATGGGCTGAAGTAAAGGGGAGAAATTCATATGAAGCGTTTGTTTTGTCTGCTCTTGACCTTTGTTCTGCTGGGCGGCGCCGCCCTGGCTGAGACCGCCGTGGTCACCATCGACCTGGACGGCGAGCGCAAGACCATCAGCCCGCTGATTTACGGCATCAACAACTTCAACGACGCCAATGTGTACAACAGCGTCACCGCCACGGCCGTGCGCCAGGGCGGCAACCGCATGTCCGGCTACAACTGGGAGACAAACTACTCCAACGCCGGCAGCGACTGGTATCACCACTCCGATACCTACCTGTCCTCCATGACCACGCCGGGCTATGTGGCCACCAGCTTCGTGAAGATCGCCCGGGCCAAGGAGATCGACTACCGCCTGACTACCCTGCAAATGGCAGGCTACGCTGCCGCCGACAAGGCCGGCACGGTGGAAGAGGCCGAGACCGCTCCCTCCGCCCGCTGGGTGGAAGTCATCGCGGACAAGGAGGGCGAGCTGTCCCTCAAGCCCGACCTCACCGACGGCAAGGTCTATATGGAGGAGTACGTTAACTACCTCATCGCCAAGCTTGGGGATTCCCAAAACGGCGGCGTGCAGGCCTACAGCCTGGACAACGAGCCCGCCCTGTGGGAGCACACCCACAGCCGTATCCACCCTGATCCCACCGGTGCGAAGGAGCTGATCGAAAAATCCGTCGCCACGGCGAAGGTCGTCAAGGCCCTCGACCCGGCGGCCGAGGTTTACGGCCCGGCCCTCTACGGCTTCACCGCCTTTGAGAACCTCGCCGACGAGAACGATCCCGACTGGAAGGTTGCCAAGGAGGCAAACGGCTACCGCTGGTACCTGGACTACTACCTGGAGGAGATGCGCAAGGCCTCCGAGGAAGCCGGCGTCCGCCTGCTGGACGTGCTGGACATCCACTATTACTCCGAGTCCGCCCGCGTGGGCTTTGTCGACCGCCTGCAATCCGTGCGCACGCTGTACGAAAAGGGCTTCCGGGAGAACAGCTGGATCGGCCAGTGGCGTCAGCACAACCTGCCGCTGCTGCCCCTGGTGCAGGAGTCCATCCAGAAGTACTACCCGGGCACGAAGCTTGCCATCACCGAGTACAACTACGGTGGCGAGGACGTCTCCGCCACCATCGCGCAGGCCGAGACCCTGGGCTGCTTTGCCGACAACGGCGTGTACAGCGCCTTCATCTGGGGTGGCAACAAGTGGCAGTATAACGGCATCAACCTCTACACTAACTTTGACAGCCAGGGCAGCGCCTTTGGCGATACCCTCGTGCCTGCTGTGACCCCCGACCACAGCAAGTGCGTGGCCTACGCTGCCATTGACAGCGCGAACCCCAACCGCCTGACGGTGATGGCCACCAACAAGACCGCCCAGGAGCAGCAGACCGTGCTGGTGCTGAACGGCTCCGCGCCCGCGTGGCAGAGCGCCGCGGTCTACGCCATCCACGGCGATTCCGCCGATATCCGCCTGCTGGAGGACGCCGCCGTCATTCAGAACGCCGGTACCGTGACGGTCACCCTGCCCGCTTACTGCGCGGCGATGGTGGTGCTGACGGCAGACGCGCCGTAATTTTGTTCAACTTTTTCCCTTCCCTGGCAGGATTATCCCCCTTCGCCGGAGAAGAAAAGAACGATGGGGACGGGATGAAATCCCCCTTCCCATCCGTTATATGGATGAAGAACCCAAACCCGAGGTGAATGCCATGAGGAACAGCAAACGGCTGGTCTTCTCCCTCCTGCTGGCGCTGGTGCTGGCGCTCCTGTGCGCCCCCGCCCTGGCAGAGGATGTATATGTGGTGGAGGACGCCTCCGCCGTCTCCCGTGTGAGCACGGAGCGGAGCTATCTCCGGGTACGCTGTGCCCTGGATGGCGCGCAGCCCGTGACGATGACCATCAGCGACAGCTGGGGCTACCTGTACTATCAGCGGGACTACGGCATGTGCGTGGGCGCCTTCCGCTCCGAGGACGTCTACCTGCGGCTGGACGGCAGCAGCACGGTCTACAACGTGACGCTGCAGGCCGGCGACAGCGCCTATCAGTTCCGCGTGACCCGTGAGCAGCCCCGCCTGACGGACACCGCCGTGTGCGCCCATGGCCTGGCGCTGGACAGGATCAACGAGGACGTCAGGGGACAGAAGTTCGCCGTCATCATTGATCCCTATGCGCTGGAGGGCAGCACCCTCTCCGTGCCCCTGGTATCCGCCGGGATGCAGGTGGGCTACGCCAGCTTCACGGTGGAGCACGGCAGGCTGACCGTCTCCGCCATGCTGACGGCGGACGGCGAGATCGACAAGGCGACGGTATATGTTGCCCACGACGCCGTGACGGCCCGCACCCTGGGCAGCAACCGATGCACAGGCGTGAAGACCCGCCTCAACCGGGAGATCGAGCTGTACGGCACGCCCTATGCCGCCGTGCTGGTGCAGCTGACGGCCTCCTATGACGCAGCCACCGCCCAGGAGCTTACGCTGGACGAGAAGTACCTGGAGCTGCAGGAGGAAATGTGGGAGCTGATGCAGCTGACCACTGCCAACGAAGTGCTGGGCTGAGCATCGGCCGAAGTCGCAACAAAGCAAGGATGGAGTTCACACCGGCTCCATCCTTTTCCTGTATTCACACAAAAATTCTGAAAATTTGTCGCATTTTTTGAAATTTCCCTATTGACTTGCCCTGCAAAACGTGCTATACTATCAAACGTTGACGGGGCATTAGCGCAGCTGGTAGCGCACAACACTGGCAGTGTTGGGGTCAGCGGTTCGAATCCGCTATGCTCCACGCAGGACTTGCAGAAATGCAAGTCCTTTTTGTTGTTATAAGCATTTTCTGCAGGATTCGGGTGTAAAAGAATTCATGTTTGTAAACGATGTAAAGGTTTTGACCACTTTTTTGACCACAACGTAAACGAAATCACAGGTACTTTTCTATACAGTTCATGGCTTCGACTTTCGTTTCCATGGTTGAGTGGCGTATCAATATAAAACCCAGGACTGCACAGGGTGATGCAGTCCTGGGTTTTTGCATATGCCGATGTTTATTCCTCCGGGAACGCGTACTGTGCCTTGTACTTCGCAAACTGCTCTGCGAAGGCGGCGCTCTCGTGCAGCTCGCCGGCCTTGAGGGCGTTCAGGTACTCGTGGGCTTCCAGTTTGCCCTCGGAGACCTGCAGCATCTCCACCGCCACGTTGGAGCAGTGGTCGGCGGTGCGCTCGCAGGCGGTCAGCAGATCCTCCAGCACGAAGCCGTACTCTACCGTGCACAGGCCGTCGCGCAGGCGGCGCACATGGCGGGACTTCACTTCGCGGACAAGGGCGTCCACCACCTGCTCCTGGGGCTCGATCTGGATCGCCTGCTCCATGTCAAAGCTGGTGTAGGCGGATACGGTGCGGTCTACAACGTCCAGCACGGCGCGCTCCAGCACGGCCAATTCGCCCTTGGCTTGTGCGGAGAAGTTGATCTTCTTCTCCTCGATCTCCAGCGCAGCCTTGGCGACGGCCAGGGCGTGGTCGCCCATGCGCTCGATGTCGGAGATGGTGTACAGGAGGGTGTTGAGGATACGGTTATCTGCCACAGAGAGGCGCATGTCGGACAGCTTGACCAGGTAGGTGCCCAGCGCGTCCTCGTAGCGGTCGGTGCGGTCTTCCAGTTCGGCGACCTCCTCCATGG
This sequence comes from Clostridia bacterium, assembly GCA_017399225.1. The sequence goes on from JAFQEB010000135.1 coordinate 5,669, forward strand.
TGGCGGCATCGAATTTCTTCGTCAGGCCGATGGCCAGGCGCATGGCCTTGGCGGCGTCGGCAGCCATCACGGCAGCGATCTCCTGGGCGCGCTGCACGGCAACGGCGGGGGTGGCCAGCAGGCGCTCGTCCAGCAGCTCCTGCTTCTGGGGCGTGTTCTCACGGGGGATGATGGCATAAGCCATCTTGACCAGCAGCTTGTTCATGGGCAGCAGCACTGCCGTTGCGGCGAAGTTGAAGCCGGTGTGGATCACGGAAATATCCCAGGCCTGCACAGGCTGCGACAGGAATGTCCAGTCGATAAACAGGCCAAGGCCATAGAAAATGACCACGAAGAGCAGCACGCCCACCACGTTGAACAGCAGATGCACGATGGCCGTGCGGCGGGCATTGCGGTTCGCGCCGATGGAGCCCATCATGGCGGTGACGCAGGTGCCGATGTTCTGGCCCAGAATGATGGGGATCGCCGCGCCGTAGGTGACAGCGCCCGTCACGCACAGGCCCTGCAGGATACCCACGGAGGCGGAGGAGGACTGGATGATGGCCGTCAGCACCGCGCCGAAGAGGATGCCCACCAGCGGGTTGGTGAAGGAGATCATCAGATCAGCAAACCAGGCCTCGGTTTTCAGGAAGGACATCGACTTGCTCATCAGATCCATGCCGGTCATCAGCGCCATGAAGCCCAGCATGATGGTGCCGACGCCCTTTTTCTTTTCGGACTTGCCCATATAAAGGAAGATACCGATCACGCCGATCAGCGGCGCAAGGGTGGAGGGCTTGAACAGCTGGAGGAAGAAGCTGTCGCCCTCCAGGCCGGACAGGGACAGGATCCACGAGGTGATGGTGGTGCCTACGTTGGAGCCCATGATGACGCCCACGGCCTGCTGCAGCGTCATGATGCCGGAGTTGACGAAGCCCACCACCATGACCGTGGTGGCCGAGGAAGACTGGATCACCGCCGTCACGGCCAGGCCCAGCAGGAAGCCCTTCCAGACCTTGCCGCTCATCTTGGCCAGGATCGTCTGCAGCTTGCCGCCCGCCTGACGCTCCAGCGCCTTGCCCATGATATCCATACCGAACAGGAACAGCGCCAGGCCGCCCAGCAGGGAAATGATCTTAAAAATGTATGCCGTCATCGTTGACTCTCCTTTACGGAAATCTTGCATATTTCGACAGCATTCATTATAAATGCAGGGTTTTGTCAAGACCAGCAGAGCCATGCAAAGGTTGTGTAAAATGTTTGTAAAGCCGCAGGAGGACGGCGGATTCCACAGAACATTTTACTCGATTTTTACCTTCCCGGTATTCGTTTGAAATATGCCGGCAGTATGATACAGGCGTACCAAACGAAGAAAGGAAGTTGAAAATCATGAAGAAGATTATCTCTGTTCTGCTGATCCTGACTATGTTGTTCACCACCGCCTGCGCAATGGCGGAAGAGATCAACGTCATCTCCCGCGAGGACGGCTCCGGCACCCGTGGCGCGTTCATCGAGCTGTTCGGCATCGAGCAGAAGAACGCCGAGGGCAAGAAAATCGACTACACCACCGACGACTGCGACATCACCAACTCCACCTCCGTCATGATGACCAGCGTGGCCGGTAACGACTGCGCCATCGGCTACATCAGCCTGGGCTCCATGAACGAGACTGTCAAGGCGCTGACCATCGATGACGCGGCTGCCTCTGTGGAGAACATCAAGAACGGCAGCTACAAGGTGGCCCGCCCCTTCAACATCGCCACCAAGGCCGAGGTGAGCGACGCGGCGGCTGACTTCATCGCCTTCATCATGAGCGCCGAAGGCCAGGCCGTCATCGAGGCCAACGGCTACATCGCCGTGGAGGAGGAGGCTCCTGCCTTCGAGGGCGGCAAGGTGAAGGGCAAGATCGTCGTTGCCGGTTCTTCCTCTGTGACTCCTGTGATGGAGAAGCTCAAGGAAGCCTACGAGGCCCTCAACCCCAACGTGGAGATCGAGCTGCAGCAGAGCGACTCTTCCTCCGGCATGACCTCCACCATCGACGGCGTGTGCGACATCGGCATGGCTTCCCGCGCCTTGAAGGATTCCGAAATCGAAAAGGGCCTCACCGGCCTGACCATCGCCATGGACGGCATCGCGGTCATCGTGAGCCTGGACAATCCTGTGGACGGCCTGACTACCGAGCAGGTGCGGGACATCTACATGGGCGAGATCACCGAGTGGAGCGAGGTCAATGAGTAAGGTTAGCTTTCAGGTTGTGAAGGAGAATGCGGCGAAAGTGGCGTTCACCTTCACAGCCCTCGTTTCGATTCTGGCGGTAGCGCTGATCTGCGTGTTCCTGTTCGTCAACGGCATCCCCGGCATGGCGAAAATCGGTGTCTGGGACTTCCTGTCCGGCGAAAAGTGGAAGCCTGGGCAGGAGGTTTTCGGCATTCTGCCTTTCATCCTCGGCTCGGTGTATGTCACGGCGGGCGCGCTGGTGGTGGGCGTTCCGGCAGGGTTGATGACGGCGCTGTTCCTGTCGCGGTTCGCGTCGAAGCGGATGGTGAAGCTCCTGCGCCCGGCGGTGCAGCTGCTGGCGGGCATCCCCTCGGTGGTGTACGGCTTCTTCGGGCTGGTGGTGCTGGTGCCGCTGGTGCGCGAGGCCTTCGGCGGCACGGGTTCCTCCCTGCTGACGGCCAGCGTGCTGCTGGGCATGATGATCCTGCCCACCATCATCACCGTGGCGGAATCTGCGCTGAACGCCGTGCCCGCCGCCTATTATGAGGGGGCGCTGGCCCTGGGCGCGACCCATGAGCGCAGCGTGTTCCACGTCATTCTCCCGGCAGCAAAATCCGGCGTGATGGCGGGCGTCATCCTCGGCATCGGTCGCGCCATCGGCGAAGCCACCGCTGTCATGATGGTGGCAGGAAACCGCACCTCCATGCCCAAGGGCCTGCTGAAAGGCGTGCGCACCCTGACCAGCAATATCGTGATCGAAATGGGCTACGCCACCGACTTGCACCGGGAGGCGCTGATCGCCACGGCGGTGGTGCTATTCGTGTTCATCCTGCTGATCAACGTGCTGACCAGCATCCTGAAAAGGAGGGGCGGCTGATGTTTGCTAAGCTGCAAGCAAAGCTCTACCGTGCAGCGGTGTATGCAGGCGCGGCCTTTTCCGTAGGCGTGCTGGTGCTGATCGTGGGGTACATCCTCATCAAGGGCATTCCCCACCTGTCGCCGGAGCTGTTTGCGTGGGAGTACAACTCCCGGAACGTGTCCATGACGCCCGCTATTATCAACACGCTGCTGATGACGCTGCTGTCCCTGCTGGTCTGCGTGCCGCTGGGCATCGGCGCGGCCATCTGGCTGACGGAGTACGCTCCCCGCGGCAGCAGGCTGGTGAAGCTGGTCCGCATGACGGCGGAGACGCTCTCCGGCATTCCTTCCATCATCTATGGTCTGTTCGGCTCGCTGTTCTTTGTGGTAGCGATGGGGATGGGCTTGTCCCTGCTTTCCGGCGCGCTGACGCTCAGCATCATGGTGCTGCCCACCATCATGCGTACCACCGAGGAAGCCCTCCTGGCTGTGCCGGACAGCTACCGCGAAGGCAGCTTCGGCCTGGGCGCAGGACGGCTGCGAACCACCTTCAAGGTGGTGCTGCCCAGCGCCGTGCCGGGCATTCTCTCCGGCGTGATCCTCGCCATCGGGCGTATCGTGGGCGAAACGGCGGCGCTGATTTACACCGCTGGCACCGTGGCCAAGGTACCCGGTTCCCTGCTGGATTCCACCCGCACGCTGGCGGTGCACATGTACACCATCTCCACTGAGGGGCTGTACATCGACCAGAGCTACGCCACGGCCGTGGTGCTGCTGGTGATGGTGCTGCTCATCAACAGCCTGTCCGCGCTGATCGCACGCAAAGTTGGAGGAAAACACGCATGAAAATAGAGATCAACAACCTTGACCTGCATTACGGGTCTTTTCATGCTCTGAAGGGCGTGAACCTGGCCATCCGCGAGAAGGAGATCACCGCCTTTATCGGACCCAGCGGCTGCGGAAAATCGACGCTGCTCAAGACCCTCAACCGCATGAACGATCTGGTGGAGGGCTGCAAGATCACCGGCGAGGTGCTGCTGGACGGCGCGGATGTGTACAA
>JAFQEB010000136.1 GCA_017399225.1 Clostridia bacterium
GATTGGCTGGCTATGGCGCTGATCTGCATCATCCTGCCCGCAGTTCTCAGTTGGGCCATCGGCATCGCCTGCCGCAAGCTCGGCTGGATCCGGGAAGGCGATCTGAAGCTGGATTGATAGAAAAAGGGCGTGCTGCAAATGACTGCAGCACGCCCAAAAAAACGATGTCATCCTGAGCGACTGAAGAAAATCGAAGATTTTCGGAGGGAGTCGAAGGATCTTCGCACCGATTTGACTGCAAATGTTCCGTCAGTGCGCAGATCCTTCGACTCGCTTCGCTCGCTCAGGATGACAAATTTCGGGCGCGTTGCAAAATACCGTTTTTGCAACGCGCCCCTCGTTTTGCTGTTTATTCGCTCAGCCCGATGGTCAGGATGGCGCTCAGGTCCTTGCTCATGGCCTTGGCGGTGCCCTCGCAGACTACGGAGAGGTTGGCGTCCTTCTTGGCGTCGGTGGAGCGGTAGGTCATGATTTTGGCGATGTCCGCGCCCTCGGCTACGTCGTAGACATCGAAGACCAGCTCCGCCTCGTCGCCGCCCACGGTCTTGAAGACCCGGCGGATGACGATGACCTGATCCTCCTCGATCAGCTCCATGATGTATGCCTGCTGGGTCAGGGCGGTGTTCAGCTCGCTCTTCTCCTCGGCGGAGAGCCAGGAAGCCTGGTTCTCGGTGTTGAAGTTGTAGACCAGGTAGCCGCCCACGCAGCCGACACCGATGACGAACATCAGAGCCAGGGCGATGATCTGCTTTTTGTTGAAGCTCATGGACTCCCGGGCGGAGGAGCCGCTGTAGGTCAGGCCCATCCGGTTGGTGACCGGGATCATCAGGCTCAGGAAGAAGGTCATGACCACGGACTCAATGGGGAACATGAAGGTGTTCTTGGCGATCCGGGGCAGGGTCAGGGCCAGGGTAGCCTGACCGTAGTAGAACTGCTGCCACAGCAGATCGATGCCGGTGCCCAGACACACGTTGACGAAGATGCAGATGCTGAACCGGCCGATCATCACGCGCCAGGGGGTGGGCTTGGCCCGGTACAGCAGCAGCGCCCAGATGAGGGAGCTGGCGATCTCGGTCAGGGCGTAGGGCAGGAAGTAGGTGCCCAGGCCGTCCCAGATCAGGACGCCCAGGAAATCGGACAGGAAGGCGGCGGGGATGCACATGACCGGGCCGATGATCATGGCGCCCAGGGCGTTGATGAAGCTGGCCACGTTGAACAGGTCCAGATTCGGCGCGATGGGCAGGGCCAGACCCTTGGTGGCGACGCGCAGAGCGATCATCATGGCCGCGATGACCAGGGTCTTGGTGCTCTTCATCTCCGCGGCGGCGTCGCGCCAGTAGGCGGCAGAGAAGGGCGTTTTGTAGGTTGCGGTGGATTTTACTTGTCTTGCCATTATGTTGACCTCCTTAATGATGGGGCCCTTAACTTACTCAGACCGTATACCCTGTTTGGCATCCCAACAAAAAATCCCCAGCCGCAATGCGGATGGGGAGAAAAATCTATGGGAATACCAGGTGGGGCGGGCAGTCCGATCCGATGCAGCCGTTGACCCAACCGAGTATCGATGCTACATAAAGGAGTGGTGTCCATCCCTATGCAACAGCGGGTGCAGATCTTCCATCGCAGGCCATGGGCCTTCGTCCGCCGTACAACTCCCCATCACGGCGACACTTAACGCGGAACATCTTACTCTGTTCGCCGATATCATACACCATTTGGCAGCAAATGTAAATAGGTAATTTTATTGAATGTAGGGACCGGCTTCCTCTGACGGTCCGACCGCCGTCATTGCGAGCCCGTCAGGGCGCGGCAATCTCCTGGTACAGCGTTTGACGTTTGCACATCGTACCAGGAGATCGCCACTTATCTAGCGCCCTCGCGATGACATGGCTGCGGTTTCCCGGACCGTCCGGGAGGCCGGCCCCTACATTCTGAAATTTTACTCTTTGCAAAACTAAACAAATGTGCTATGATATAGCATGAGGTGAAATGCTATGGATGAATTTGAGAAGGAAGAATATATCCCCCGGCCC
>JAFQEB010000137.1 GCA_017399225.1 Clostridia bacterium
AGCCGCAAAGCAGACAACTCATAGGGAAGAGAGGGGGGATCGGGGGGAAAGCACCATTTTGCTTTCCCCCGGCGGCTTTGCGCCGCTTTCGACGCGCGAAAGCGGCCACCTGCGGCAAGCAGATTCAGCTTTGCAGGGAAAAAGAACCTCCACAAATTCAAGTTTATCGCTTTCATTCTTCACGCACAATCCCAAAACATCCCCCAGGCACGGCAGCCGAACAAAGCAGGATCGGATGAACACTCCCGCCCTGCCTTTTTACATTCCGTCACATCTCCGGCCCGCCGCCTGTCTTGCGGAAGCCAGGCAAACATGGTATGATAGCATCAGATCAAACGGAGAGGGGGAGGCTCATGACCGGCGGAAGACTCAGGCGCTTTTGTGAACATGTGTATATGCTGTCGGCGTGCGCCTTCCTCCTGTGGGATATCGCCTACATGACCGAGGCCGGGTGGACGTTCGCGCTGCGGGAGTTCTTTCCGGGGGCGATCTGCGCCCTGGCCGTGGCGGCGCTGCTGCTGAGCCGGATGAAGCTGGGGGCAGGCTGGCTCCCGGCGGGGCTGTTGGCGTGGATGACCGCCGTCAGTGCCTGGCGGGGCGTGCATGTGCTGGCCGGGGAGGCCGACGGGATCGTCAACGGCGTGCTGGCCTTTCTGGTGCTGCTGCCGGCGCCGCGCATCGTGGGCGAAAGGCGGCTGGCAGGGTATCTTCGGGCGGTGCTGGCCCTGTGGACGGCATTCCTGACCCTCCAGGCTGCGACGGGCATGTGGGCGGCGCTGAGCGGTCATGCGGTGTTCAGCCTGCGGGGCACCTGGTACATCGGCGTGAACCTGGGCGACCACCGGCTTTACCTGAACGCATATGTCACCACCGGCGCGGTGAAGCTGGGCCTGAGCGTGCTGCTCGCGGGCCTGGGCGCAGCCATCTCCCGCAGGAGAGCCGCCCGTGCCGCCTACATCCTCTGCATGACGCTCCAGCTGGCCTGCCTGGCGCTGACGGATTGCCGGACGGCCTTCCTGGCTGTGGGGGCGGGGCTGGGAGCCATGGCCTTTGCCGGGCTGCTGCATACCGCCCGACCCGGAGACAAACGCCGCCTGCGGAGGCTCTGCGCCCTGCTGGCTGTACCGGTGATCGCCCTGGGGGCTTACCTGGCGCTCTCCGGCCTGCTGACGGCCCTTGCGCCCCAGGTGCCCCAGGAGCTGGACAACATCACCCTGCTGGAGATCCCGGCCCACCTGCTGCCGGAGGCCTCGGCCGAGGCGGCGGAAGCGGTGCAGCACCGCCGGCTGGAAATGGGCAACCTGTTCAACAACCGGCAGATCATCTGGGAGGCGGGCCTGCGCCTGCTGCGCTGGGAGCCCCGTTATCTCCTCACCGGCACGGGCAACGCCCGCGCCCAGGTGCTGACGAATATGTACATCCCCTATGGGGTCTACGACGGGCAGAATTTTGCCCATGTGCACAGCATCTATCTGCAGACGCTGATCTCCTGGGGCCTGCCGGGCTTTGCGCTGCTGGCGGCCTTCCTGATCGTCTTCCTGCGGGCGGCGTGGCGGTTGATGACCCGTTACCCCCTGCCTCTCTGGCAGCGGCTGACGCCGGTTCCGGTGCTGTATGTGCTGCTGTGTGACGCGGTGGACTGCTTCACCCGCCTGGCGGCCGGGTCGCCGCTGTTGTACTGGGGCTGCCTCTTTGCCGGGCTCACGCTGGTGATCGACCGCCGCGCCCGCGGGCAGGAGAGCATCCGTGCTGCGGAAGAGCGGTATTCGGCGGATGCGGTGGACGTTATCATCCCTGTTTATAACGCAGCTGCGTATGTGGCCCGGGCGGTGGATTCGGCCCTCGGGCAGCCCATGGCCCGGGTGATCCTCGTGGACGACGGCTCCACCGACGGCAGCGGCAGGCTGTGCGATGCGCTGGCCGCAGCCAACAGCCGCATCACCGTGCTGCATCAGGAGAACCGGGGGGCGTCGGCGGCCCGCAACGCAGGCCTGCAGGCCTCCGGGGCGGCATACGTCGCCTTCCTGGATGCGGACGATATCCTGCTGCCCGGCGCGCTGGCCCTGCTGCTTTCCTGCATGGACGGCGCCGACGCGGCCCAGGGGCGCATCGTGCGGGAGACGCCGCGGGATCGGGCAGGGGAGGCCTGCGTGCGCCTGCCGGCCCGGGAGGCCCTGCGCCGCGCGCTGACGGACCCCACCCGGCACCTGCTGTGCCACGGCTGGATCTTCCGGCGGGAGCTGCTGACGGAACGCTTCGACGAGCGCCTCTCCATGGGGGAGGACGGCCAGTGGCTGCTGCGCACGCTGCAAGGGGCCCGGGAGGCGGTTATGTGCGCCGCGCCGGTCTACCGCTATACCGTGCGGGGGGATTCGTCCCTCCATGGGCCGGACGGAGAAAGGGCGGACGCCTACATGCGCACGCTGGAGGCTGCCGCGCCGGCCCTTGCCGGGCTGGACATGCCCTGTGCCGCGGCGATGTACCGCCTGACCCACCTGCTGCTGTTGCTGACCCACACCGGGGCGGATATGGCCCGGCTGCGGGAGCTGCCCCTGTTTGACCAGGCCTTCCGCACGGCGAAGCTGCGGGGGCTTTCCCCGCGCATCTGCACGCTGCGGCTGCTCAAACGGCGCTGGTACCCGCTGGCGAAAGCGGCCGTGGGGCTGCGCAGGCTGCAAAACCGGCTTGCCTGCCGCAGAAGCTGATTCCCGAAACCTACTCCCTCTTTGTTGGAGGCGATCGACATGAAACCCGTTCGCGTGCTGGTGGTGGGCATGACGGCCACCGTCGGCGGTATTGAGAACTTTCTGGTGAACTATCTGAGCCGCATCGACAAAAGCCGGGTGCAGTTCGACTTCCTGACCCGTTTTGCCGACGCTGCTTATCCCGAGGCCCGCGCGGCCATCGGCAGGACCTATGTCATCCCCAGGCGCAGCGAGTCCCCCGTGCGGTTTTACCGGGAGATCAGCGACTTCTTCGCCGCCCATCACGGGGAATATGACGTGGTGTGGGACAATGAGTGCATGTTCAACGACATGACCCCCCTGAAGCTGGCGGCGGAATACGGCGTGCCCGTGCGCATCGCCCACAGCCACAACCCGGAGAACATGGACGTCTCTCTGCGGGGACGGGGGCAGGAGCTGCTGCACCGCGTCCAGCGCCGCCGTCTGAGCCGCTATGCCAATGTGCTCTGGGCCTGCTCGGAGGAATCGGCCCGGTGGGCCTGCCCGGCGATGGATCTGGCCCCGGCGGTCATCCCCAACGCCATTGACGCCGCCGCCTTCCGCTTCAACGCGGAGATCCGCCGGGAGGTGCGGGCGCAGTACGGCCTGGAGGACTGCCTGGTGGTGGGCCATGTGGGCCGGCTGCAGTATCAGAAGAATCAGGCGTTCCTGCTGGAAGCCTTTGCCCGGCTGCACACGGCGGAGCCCCGCGCCCGCCTCGTGATCGCCGGAGACGGCCCGGAGCTTGCCGCGCTGGAGGCCCGGGCGGTATCCCTGGGCGTGGCGCAGGCGGTGCTCTTCCTGGGCGCGAGGGACGACGTGCCCCGCTTGCTGCAGGCCTTTGATCTGTTTGTGATGCCCTCCCGCTTTGAGGGGCTGGGCATGGCTGCGCTGGAGGCCCAGGCGGCGGGGCTGCCCTGCCTGCTGTCGGCTGCGGTGCCGAAAGCTGCCGCCGTTACGCCGGCGTGCGCCTTCCTCCCTGCGGAGGATGCGGAGGCCTGGGCGGCCCGGATGCTGGAGATGCTCCGGGAGGCGGAGAAATGCGGGCGGCCGGACAACACGGAGCTTCTGGCGCAGGCCGGATATGATATCGCCCGGGCTGCCGAGCGGCTGACCGGGCGCTTTGAACAGCTGGTGAAGCGGGAGCGGCGTTTTCAGCGCCGGTTTCTGCTTACGGTGCGCTCCGGCGCAAAGGGCGTGCCGGCGATGAACAAGGCCCGCGATGATGTGCGCCGCTTTGCCGCCGAAAACGGCTATGCGCCGGTGAAGATCACCGCCGGGGACAGCGCCCGGGGCGTCTGGTGGAAGCAGGCCCTGCTGACGGCTCGGGTGCTCTGGGACTGGACGAGCCTCTTTTTCCGCCTTCGTTACCGGGATATCCTGCTGGTACAGTACCCGTATTTCCCTGTCAAGGCGGCGCCCATCGCCCGCTTCGGGCTGCATATGCTCAAATGGAAGGGCGTCGAGACCGCTGCGCTGGTGCATGACCTGGATTCCCTGCGGCTCATCGGCGGCGACGGAGCCCGCTGGAGCGATCAGGTGCTGCTGCCCTCCTTTGACCGCATCATCTGCCACAACGGGCGGATGCAGGCATATCTGGCCAGCCAGGGCGTCCCCCGCGGGAAGCTCACGCCGCTGACCCTCTTCGATTATCACACGGAAGCCCCCATGCCGGAGCGGGAGCGTAGCCTCTCGGTGTGCGTGGCGGGCAATCTGAGCCGGGAGAAGTCCGGTTACCTCTACGCGCTGCCCCGCACGAAGCTTGTCTGGCACCTCTACGGCGGCGGCTGGAAGGGCAAAAAGCGCCGCACGGACGTCATCTCCCACGGAGAAGTCGCGCCGGAGAAGCTGCCCGGTGTGCTGGAGGGCGCCTTTGGCCTGGTGTGGGACGGACCTTCCACGGAGCGCTGCAGCGGCGCATACGGCGCGTACCTGATGCTCAATGATCCGCACAAGATGTCGCTCTACCTGGCTGCCGGGATGCCGGTGGTCGTGTGGGCCTGTTCTGCGCAGGCGGATCTTGTCAGGGCAGAGGGCGCGGGCCTGGTGATCGAAAGGCTCGGCGAGCTGCCGGCGGCCATCGCTGCGGTGCCCCCTGAGGCCTATGCAGAGATGGCAGGCAATGCCCGCAGGCTGGGAGAGAAGCTGCGGTGCGGCGTATACCTGACCCGGGCGCTGGCCGGGATGGAAAAACCGGACGCCCGATGACTGGGAACAGAGAAAATCCTATGCGGCGCACAAAAAAAGTGCGCCGCTTTTGCAAATTATGGACAATTTGGCAGCAAAAAAGGACAAAACGGGCTCTCGAAAGACCGAAAGAGAGTTACGAAAACGATTTTCTTGTAAATGTAAACGGTTTCTAAAAATGCCCTCAAACGCAGGAAAATGCACAATGGTAACGCTTTCGGTGCGTTGCTGACATGGCGAATATGGAGGGAAACATCGGTAAAAATCACAAAAAGGGCTTGACTTTTTCGGCGAGGATGTTGTATACTTACTTACGAAACGAAACCGGTTTAGCGAATGTTTCGCAAATCATCAGCATACGGATGCCGTGAATGGGGGGAGGAGCGACAGTGGCCGTCACCATCAAGGATGTGTCCGCGAAGTGTGGCCTGTCGATCTCCACGGTCAGCAAGGCGTTCAATAACTACGCCGACATCAGCGCCGAGACACGCGAGCTCGTCCACCGGACGGCGAGGGAGATCGGCTACTACCCCAACGCCATCGCGCGTACGCTGAAGACCAACCGCTCCTACAACCTGGGCGTGCTGTTCCAGGAGGAGCGCGGCACCGGTCTCACCCACAGCTTTTTCGCCTCGGTGCTGGACGCATTCAAATCCGAAGCCGAGAAGCACGGGTACGACATCACCTTCATCAATCACAACATCGGCTGGACGGGCATGACCTACCTGGAGCACTGCCGCTACCGCAATGTGGACGGCGTGTGCGTGGTCTGCGCCAACTTCTACGCCCCTGAGGTCGTGGAGCTGGTGGCCAGCGATATCCCGGTCGTCACCATCGACCACGCTTTCTCCAACCGCTCCTGCGTGCTGTCCCAGAATATTGAGGGCATGAAGGCGCTGGTTGCACACGCGGCTTCCTTCGGGCACCGCCGCATCGCTTATGTGCACGGCGAGCACGCCTCGGTCACGGAGAACCGCATCACCGGCTTCTACCGCGGACTGAGCGAGCAGGGGATCGAGGCCGAAGCTGACTACCTGGTCGAATCGGTTTACGACAGCCCGGAGGGCGGCGCGGAGGCGCTGCGCAAGCTGCTGAGCCTGCCGGAGCCCCCCACCTGCATCCTCATGCCGGATGACCACTGCGCCTTGGGTGCGCTGGAGGCCGCGGCAAAGATGGGCCTTCGGGTTCCCGAGGATCTGTCCATCGGCGGATACGACGGCAGCCGCGTCACGCAGATGAGTCACCCGCGCATCACCACCGTCGTGCAGGACAGCCAACGCATGGGCAAGCAGGCCGCGCTCTACCTGATCGACCGCATCGAAAACCCGCGTACCGCCGGCAGTGAAACGGGGCTTATCCCCACCAAGCTCCTGCCCGGTGAGTCCATTGGCCCTGTGCCTGCAAACTGAGCAGGGCGGGGAGCCTGGGAGCCGAAGTGCTCCTGTCAATTTAGTCTTTAGGCAACACTGTGGTGCTGCTTATAGAAAAATAGCCTCCGCGAGAGGCAAATAAGTAAGGAGGAACCCCCTATGAAGAAGGTCCTTTCCCTGGTTCTGGCCGCTATCATGCTGATGGGCATGGTCAGCTTCGCCGGTGCTGAAGAAGAGATCACCCTGAACGTGTGGTCCTTCACCAATGAGCTGGAAGGCATGATCAACAAGTACTATGCCCCCTCTCATCCCAATGTGAAGATCAACTACGTGATCTACCCCACCGACGGTGGCGAGTTCACCTCCAAGGTTGACACCATCATGGCGTCTGCCGCCGCTTCCGACGAAGCTCCCGACATCTTTGCTCTGGAAGCTGCGTTCGTGAAGAAGTACGTCAACTCCAACGTGACCGCTGACCTGGCTAAGGTTGGCATCACCGAGGCTGACGTGGCTGCCGCTATCCCCGTCATGAAGCAGATCGGCACCAACACTGCCACTGGCGAACTGAAGGGTCTGTCCTGGCAGGCTACCCCCGGCGCTCTGATGTACCGTGCTTCCCTGGCTGAGAAGTACCTGGGCGTCAAGACTCCCGAAGAGTTCCAGGCCAAGGTTGCTGACTGGGATCTGTTCATGGAGACCGCTGCTGAGATCAACGAGAAGTCCGAAGGCGCCGTGAAGATGGTCGTTGGCGCTGGCGACATCTGGAACGCTTTCAACTTCGGCCGTGAGCAGGGCTGGGTCGTTGACAACAAGCTGGTCATCGACGACGTTCTGTACGATTACCTGGATCTGGCCAAGGTGCTGGAAGAGGACAACCTGTCCAACAAGGGCGGCGCTTGGACCGAGGTTTGGTTCGCTGGCATGAAGTCCGACACCACCCTGTGCTTCTTCCTGCCCACCTGGGGCCTGCACTACACCCTGAAGCCCAACTGCACCACCGGCTACCTCGACACCATGACCGAGGAAGAGCTGGCTGCTACCTCCGAGGCCAACAACGGCACCTACGGTGACTGGCGCATGGTCGCTGGCCCCGTCGGCTACAGCTGGGGCGGCACCTGGATCGGCGCCAACGCTGCCAAGGTTGAGGCTGCTTCCGATGCCAAGAAGGCTGCTATCAAGGAATTCATCCTGTTCTTCACCATGAGCGAAGACTTCCTGTACCAGTACGCCAAGGACTCCGGCGACTTCGTCGGCTCCAACGCTGTGGTTGACAAGATTCTGGCCGAGGGCGGCACGCCCAACCCCTTCCTGGGCGGTCAGGACCATTACTCCATCTTCGCCGAGGCTGCTAACCTGGCCAACGGCTCCATCATGACCGACTACGACGAGAAGATGAACTCCCTGTGGGATCAGTTCGTCACCACTCCCTACTCCAAGGGCGAGATGGAACTGGATGCTGCGATCGCCGAGTTCAAGGCTCAGGTTACCGCTCAGTTCCCCGAGCTGGTGGTTGAGTAATCAACGCATCGCGTAAGCGATCATCGGTAAACACACGGGGGCTGCCTCCGCCGCTTCATTGGGGCAGGGGCAGCCCCCTTTCCTGATTCTCCCGCCGGGTTCTTCCGGCGGGGAGAATCCGGCGGAAGAATCAGGCGATCACCCTCTGCGCAGGGTGAAATCTTGTATGCAAAGGGGTGGAAAGATGCAGGAGAATTCCACTAAGGCGAAGAAGGTAAAAGTCGTTGACGTACCGGCGAGTGATGTGGACATTGCCCCCAAAACGGTTGAGGTCGGCACCAAGTCGGCCGGAGTCAATACCAAGCCTGTCATTGCCAATAAGAGAATCAAGCGCAAGTCCATCAGCTACGATAAGTACGGCTACCTGTTCGTGGCGCCGTTCTTTATCACTTTCCTCATTTTCCAGCTGTATCCCATTTTCTTTACCTTCCGCACGTCCCTGACGGACGCTGCCGGTTGGGATAAGATTCTGGACAACCAGATCATCGGCTTTGATAACTTTGCAAAGATCTTCAACTTTGGCTCCGAAGTTGCCAACAACTTCTGGAAGTCCCTGGGCAATACCGTCATCATGTGGGTGTTCAACTTCGTGCCCCAGATCGGTATGGCACTGCTGCTGGCCAGCTGGTTCACCGACAGCCGTATGCGGCTGAAGTTCCAGGGCGGCTTCAAGGTGCTGATCTTCATGCCCAACATCATCACTGCCGCGACCATCGGTATCCTGTTCATGGCGCTGTTCGGCTACCCCGTTGCGCCCGTGAACACTCTGCTGCAGCAGTTCGGCCTGCTCCATGAGCCCTTTGAGTTCATGCGCAGCACGGTGGCTGCCCGCGGCATCGTGTCCTTCATCCAGTGGTGGATGTGGTACGGCAATACCATGATCATCATGATCGCCGGTATTCTGGGCATCAACCCTGCGCTGTTTGAGGCGGCGCTGGTGGACGGCTGTTCTTCCCGTCAGACCTTCTGGAAGATCACCCTGCCGCTGATCCGCCCCATCCTGCTGTACAACCTGGTCACCTCCCTCGTCGGCGGCCTGACCATGTTCGACATCCCGCACCTGATGACGCAGGGCGGCCCCAACTACACCACCAACACCGTGGCCCGCTTCATCTACCAGCAGGGCTTCGAGACGCCCAACAACTTCAACATGGCTTCTGCGGCCTCCGTTGTGCTGTTCGGCATCATCGTCATCTGCTCGCTGATCCTCTCTGCCATCATGAAGGATCGCGATGTGCAGCCTAAGAAGAAGATCAAGGGGGTGGGCAAATGAAGCAGAATCGCCGAATCGTCTATTCCATTCTGATCCTTCTGTCTCTGGTTTGCCTGTTCCTGCCCATTGCGACCTTTGAGGATAACACCCTGCTTTCCCTGGCGGCAGACATCGCCAAGGAAGAGGGCGCTGTGACCCGCGCGTCCGATAAGCTGGTGCGCGAGAACAATAAGGTCAAGGGCCTGACCATCGAAGATGTTGCCGGCGAAGACCTCAAGGCGCTGCTGGCCGCTGAGATGGAGGCTGCCAAGCCCCTGTACGAGAATCGTCAGGAGGACCTGACTGAGTTGCTCAACTGGCAGGCTGCGCTGGATGCAAAGAGTGCCGACCTGGATGAGCAGAAGACTACCGGCAATGTGACCTCTGCTGACCTGGATAAGGAGCTGACCGCTTCTGACGCCAACTACACGGTGATGATCAAGATCCTGCGTCAGCAGGCTGCGATCGACGCCATGGCGGCCAACGGCGAGGATGTGGCTGACGTCCAGAAGAAGCAGGATGCGGTTTACAAGCAGCTGGTCAAGGTCAACAAGGAGCAGGTCGGCGTTAACGAGCTGCTGGCCCAGAAGGCAGAGCTGGAGAGCGCCGAGGGCAACAGCGGCCTGAGCTACGCCATGCTGCCCGGCAAGCTGCCTGCTGAGATCGAGCTGGATATGCAGACCATCAACCAGTGGGGTGGTGTGTATCCGCTGAGCTTCACCGATTACTACGTGGCCATTTACATTGGCGCGGGTATGCTGGTGCTGTCCCTGGCGCTGGTGTGGGCTGGCGGCAATAAGCTGGTCAGCAAGATGTACACCTTTGCCAGCTTTGCCAACCTGATCGCTGTGCTGGCGCTGTTCTTCGCGGTCATCCGCCTCAACGCCATCCCTGTCAAGCTGCCCTTCGGCAATCCGACCATGAACTGGCCCATCGCCATCGCGATGCTGGGTATGCCTCTGATGGCGCTGCTGCTGCACTGCTCTACGGTCACCAATACCAAGCGTACGATGATCTATGTGCTCTGCATTGCCTTCAGCGTGCTGAGCCTGCTGCCCTTCTGGCTGATGATCGTCAACGCGACCCGCAGCACCCAGGAGATCCAGCAGGGCGTGTCCATGCTGCCCTCCTCTTTCCTGACGAACAACTGGAACATCCTGCAGGCCAAGAACTTTGACGTGCTGCTGGGCTTCAAGAACAGCGCGATCATCGCCTTCGGCTCTACGCTGCTGAGCGTGTACTTCTCCGCACTGACCGCCTACGGCCTGACGGTGTACCGCTTCAAGGGCGCCAAGTTCCTGTACGCCGTGATCCTGGCGATCATCATGATCCCCGGCCAGGTCACCGGCACCGGCTTCTTCATGTTCATGTATCAGCTGGAGTGGACCAACAGCTACCTGCCGCTGGTCATCCCGGCCATCGCATCGGCGTCGACGGTCTTCTTCTTCAAGCAGTACCTGGAGGCCAACTTCCAGGTGTCGCTGGTGGAAGCTGCCCGTATTGACGGTGCAGGTGAGTTCTACACCTACAACCGCATCGTGCTGCCCATCATGATCCCCGCAATGGCGACCATGGGCATCATGGCGGTCATCGGTTCCTGGAACAACTACCTGACTCCCCTGATGCTGCTCTCCAAGTCGGAGATGAAGACCCTGCCCATGATGGTCAAGGAGCTGCGCGGCGATATCTATCGTACCGAGTACGGCTCCATCTACCTGGGCTTGACCCTGACGGCTATGCCGCTGCTGATCGTGTACTTCTGCTTCAGCAAGTACATCATCGCGGGCGTTGCGGTCGGCGGTGTGAAGGAGTAAGCAGGAGCAGTATAGCGCGCCATGGTGCGCTGTGCCCGACAATCTCTGCTTTTTCCGGTCAACTGCATCCCCGGGGCTGCTGCACATGCTGTGCGGCAGCCCTTTTTTGCTGCCTGTATCGCAAGACCCGCAAGAAAACGGGCTGGAAACGTTTGCAACTTGATAATGGTGCAAGTTGAACAAAATATGTACAGAATCAGGGGCTTTTCACCGACGAAGTGCCTCATTTACGCTTGACAACTTAACAGAAAGTGTATATCATATTGTTACAGGCGATTGCAGAACGGCGCATTTTGTCCGTTTACAAAAACGATTTAGTACATGCGGCGGCTGCGATCAAATTCGTAAGGAGGGAAATCCTATGAAAAACGTTACCAAGCTTCTGGCGATGGTGATGGCTCTGCTGATGGTGCTGGGTATGGTCCCCGCCATGGCTGAGGAAGCTGCGGCTGCCCCCACGGCTTACATCATGTTCGCCAACTCCGACTGGTCCACCCAGTACTGGTATGACGGCAACGAGTACGCTGGCGTGACCGCCACCAACGCTGCCGTGACCGGCGAGGGCGACTACACCGTCGGCCTGCAGTTCGAGAACGCCTCCGAGGGCGTTGCCTTCATGGCCCTGGGCCTGAAGGACGGCGAGACTGCCTTCCCCAAGCACTACCTGAAGATCAACGAGATCCGTGTCAACGGCGCTGCGATCGAAGTTGGCAAGGGCTACACCTCCTCTGACGACGGCGTTGAGACCCGCATGAACGTCATGAACGAGTGGGTGTCCGAGCTGCCCGCTGACGCCCGTTCCTACGACGGCAATGTGGCGGACGCCAACTGGATCATCGTGGACAAGAGCGTCTTCACCGGCGTGACCTCCATCGAGATCGACTTCACCTTCCTCAAGTACGGCATCGACACCGCGTACATCATGTTCGCTGACAGCTCCTGGGCCCAGCAGTACTGGCTGGACGGCAACGAGTACGGCGGCGTGACCGTGAAGAATGCGGAAGTCAAGGGCGCTGGCGACTACACCGTCGGCCTGGACTTTTCCACCACCGAAACGGGCAAGGCCACCGGCGTTGCCTTCACTGCTCTGGGCATCAAGCACGGCGAGAGCCTCTTCCCCGGCATGATGATCAAGATCAACGACATCCGCATCAACGGCGAGTCCGTGGCCTTCACCAAGGGCTACACCTCCTCTGATGACGGCGTCGAGACCCGCATGAACATCATGAACGAGTGGGTGCCCTCCGTGAATACCGAGGATCCCACCGTCCGCTCCTGGGACGGCAACCTGGACGGCGCTGCCCCCATCATCGTCTCCAAGGACGCTTTCGCTGAGGTCGTGACCTACGAGATCGACTTCTCCCTGATCCCCGTGACCGACACTGCCTACATCATGTTCGCCGACAGCGCCTGGACTGCCCAGTACTGGCTGGATGGCAACGAGTATGCGGGCGTGACCGCCACCAATGCCAAGATCGAGGGCCCCGGCACCTACACCGTCGGCCTGACCTTCGACGCTCCCACCGCTGGTGTGGCCTTCGCTGCGCTGGGCATCAAGACCGGTGAGACCACCTTCCCCGGCTACTACATCGACGTCAAGGAAGTCAAGGTCAACGGCGCTGCTGTTGAACTGGGCAAGGGCTACACCTCCTCCGACGACGGCATCGAGACCCGCGTGAACCTGATGAACGAGTGGGTGTCCGAGGCTCCCGCCGACGCCCGCCGTGCTGACGGCGATCTGGAGGGCGTGACCCCCATCGTGGTTTCCAAGGACGCCATGGCTGCTGTTGAGTCCATCGAAGTCACCTTCGAGTACATCTACGGCGAGCCCGCAGTTGCTGAAGGCCCCGCGCCCCTGACCGAGGAAGAGGTCGCTGAGCTGATCGCCAAGGATTACAACGGCTACATCGCTGTGCAGTCCGAGAACTACGTGTTCCGTAACGACTGGGAAGAGCCCTCCTACGGCCGCGACGCTGAGAATGACGCCCACACGAAGCTGGCGTACATCGAGTCCGACAGCACCATCACCGACAAGAACGCGACCTTCGTTGACGCTGCCATCACCGGCAACGGCACCTACACCGCGTCCATGACCGTCGGCGAGCCCGGCTTCGGCACCGATACCTTCTTCCGTTACTTCCGCGTTGCCACCGATATCCCGGCTCAGCTGGTGAAGGAAGGCCACGTGCAGATCACTGACGTGAAGGTCAAGTTCGGCGAAGGCAAGACCCAGGAAGGTCTGACTGTCTGGACCGAGGGCGACTGGGTGAAGCTGGTCGTCTGTGACGAGTACAACCACGTTGAGGCGCCCTTCGGCTACACCGTGCCCGCGCCTGGCACCACCGTGACCTTCACCTTCACTGTGAGCGGTCTGGCTGACTAATCTGTACCCTTCGCCCAGGGCGTTCGTCGGGAAACCGGCGGACGCCCCGGGCGTTCCGGCGTATTGATGCACAGCCGTGCATCGAGCCGGGTGCGCTTATGAGATGAGGCGAGACGACCATGGTTGCGTCATTTCATCAGCGCACCCACCCCGGATCGGGGAATATGCAAGAGAAACGAGGGAAATACATGCAATCCACAGCGCTCCCGAGGACCGGAGAGACCCGGTTTTCCAAGCCTGCCACATGGCTGCTGCGGCTGATCCGCGTGCTGACCATCGCCCTGGCGGTGATGATCCTTATCCCGGATCTGAACCCCGTGCGCGTCCTGAAGGAGATCAACTTCAACGCCTCCCTGTTCACCACGGCGATCTCTTCCCAGCCGCTGATGGGCAACATCGTGGCGATGGTGTGGCGCCGTCAGGTCCTGACGGAGGACATGTTCTACCACCTGATGCACATCTCCCAGGGCGTACTGGGGGCGTTGGTGCTGTGCACGGTGGGCAGCTGCATGTCCCTGGGCAATAACCTGATGAAGCGCATCTCTGCCGTGCTGACGCTGCTTGGCGGCATCGGCGTGGCGGTGTGCATGTGGCAGATCACCCAGAGCCACGATACCTTCGTGGCGGTGGTCGAGGCGACTCCCGCTGCGGCGAAGTACATCACCCCCGTCCTGTATACGACGAGGCTGACGGTCTTCCAGACGGTGGCCTTCGGGCTGATGGGCTGCTCCGTGCTGGCGCTGCTCCTGCTGCCCTGGAAGGTGGAGAAGCGCTTTGAAATGGCTGAGCAGTACCGCCTGGCGCTGATGTTCCTGCCGGTGCTGGTGCTGACCTTTATCTTCTGCTATCTGCCTCTGTACGGCTGGCGCTTTGCCTTCTTTGACTATCAGGCAGGCAAGGAAATGACTGCCCAGAGCTTCATGGGTCTGGAGTACTTCCGCCAGCTCTTCGGCGAGCCTGCCTACCGCGACGATCTGATCCGCGTGCTGCGCAACACCCTGGTGATGTCCGGTCTGGGCATTGCGACCAGCTGGTTCCCCATCGCCTTTGCCATCCTGCTTTCCGAGCTTCGCTCCCGGTTCATGCACCGTGCTGTGCAGACCCTCACCACCATCCCGAACTTCATTTCCTGGGTGCTGGTGTACTCCATCGCCCTGTCCATCTTCTCCACCGAGGGCTTCATCAACTCCATCGGTACGAGCATCTTTGGCGATAGCTACACCCGCATCAACTACCTCATGGGCGACAGCTGGATCTGGGTCAAGATGCTTCTGTGGGGCACCTGGAAGGGTCTGGGCTGGAGCGCCATCGTCTACATCGCCGGTATCTCCGGCATCGACCAGCAGCTCTACGAGGCTGCCCGCGTGGACGGCGCCAACCGCTGGCAGTGCATCCGCCATATCACCATTCCCGGCCTGACGCCCACCTACATGGTCATGCTGCTCATGGCTGTGGCGGGCATCCTGTCCAACGGTATGGAGCAGTACCTGGTCTTTGAAAACAGCACGAACACCCAGACCATCACCGTGCTGGATCTGTATGTGTACTATGGCATCCAGTCGTCCATTGAGATGTCCACGATCGTGGGTATGTTCAAGTCCGTGATCGGCGTGGTGCTGCTGTTTGGCGCAAACAGCATTTCCAAGGCCGTGCGCGGCGAGAGCATCGTGTAAAGGGGGGACGAAGAGATGCCGAAAGCGATTATCAACAAAATGAAAGCGATCCCCGGCTGGATCCGGCTGCTGATCTTCGTGCTGATCGTAGCCCTTGCAGGCGGTGTGACCTACTTTATCACGGCGAACCTGATGGCTCCCTACACCGCCAGCGCTACCCTGACGCTGGATGCGGACTATGTCCCCAATGCGGACAAGATCAGAAACATTGCCGCAGAATACCAGGCCCAGCGCGTGAGCGCGGCAAAGGCGGCTTCGGTGACGGCCATGCTGGAGGACGTTCTTTCCGACGTGGCGGAGGACGAGCGGCCGGCGGAGGTCGAGCGTTTCCAAGGATTCCTGCGCATCGCAACGCAGGAGGGTCTGACCCTGCAGGTAACTGCTCAGGCCCCCACCCATGAGGATGCCCGCAAGCTCTGCGACCTGTTCGCCGCGGAGCTGAACCAGGCGCTCGTGACCCGCCAGGCGGCAGCTGTGCCCGGGGCGGACGCCAATGCGATCAACAACATCGTCACGCCCGCGCAGGACGTCGCGTCCTCCGGCGGTCGGGTGACGGTGGCAGTGGTGATTGCTGTGGCAGTCGCTGCACTGCTGGCCTATGTGGTGCTCAGCGCGCAGCCGCTGTTCGATTCCATCAATACGATCTTCTTCCTGGCCTTCACGCTGATCTGCGTGTTCCCGTTCTACTACCTGTTCATCAACACCATCTCCAGCAATGACGCGGTGACCAGCGGCCTGGTGAATTTCTTCCCCCAGGGCGTCCACCTGCAGAACTACATCAGCGTCTTTGCGGTCAGTGACATTCCCCAGGCCTTCATCGTCACCACGGCGCGCACGGTGATCGGTACCGCGCTGATGGTGCTGGTGTCCGCGTGGGCGGGCTATCTGGTCACCAAGAAAAAGATGTGGCGGCGCTCGCTGATGTACCGCCTGCTGGTGATCACCATGTACTTCAACGCAGGTCTGATCCCCTGGTACATGAACATGTTCATGCTGGGTCTGACGGATACCTTCCTGGCCTACATCCTGCCGGGTCTGGTCGCGCCCTACAACATCATCCTGGTCAAGACCTACATTGAATCCATCCCCGCGTCGCTGGAGGAGAGCGCAGTCATCGACGGCGCCAACACCCCCACCGTGTTCGTGAAGATCATCCTGCCCCTCTCCGTGCCGATCCTGGCCACGATCGCGATCTTCGGCGCTGTCGGCAACTGGAACTCCTTCCAGGATTCCCTGCTGCTGATGACCCCTGGCAAAGGCATGGAGACCCTGCAGCATCGTCTGTATATCCACCTGAACCAGACCAGCAACCTGGGCGCACAGGCTTCCGGCTCCGGCGGTCTGTCCCAGCAGGCAGCCCAGAATATGCTGGACAGCCAGGTGCTTAAGTACACCATCTCCATGGTGACGGTAATCCCGATCCTGATGGTTTACCCCTTCATGCAGCGCTTCTTCGTCAAGGGCATCATGCTCGGCGCCGTCAAGGGCTAAGGGGCTCTGCCCCTTAGAACCCCGCCAGAGGGATTTATCCCTCTGGACGCCCTTTTCGCGATTGAGTTGACTTGCTCCGGTTGGGCTGCTTCCGCGTGGAGGGTGGGCCGCGACCTGGCGCAGGCTGCGGGGGCTGTACTGAGAAGGTTCGCCTCTTATCCATCGTTCCCTATGGTCGTTGACCTGAATATCATTTTGAAAGGAGACCCGAACCCATGAAGAAACTCGTTTCCCTCATGCTGGCGCTGGTGCTGGCGTTCAGCTGCGCTTCTGCCCTCGCGGAAGTGCCCTACTACAAGGTCGAGAGCGACCTGTACGACTACTACCCGCTGGACGGCAAGACCATCCAGCTGGAGGTTTACAGCCAGCTGGCCAACTACAGCGGCGTGCAGACCGGCTGGGGCGCGACCCTGATGAAGGATCTGTTCAACGTTGAGCTGGTCATCGTCCCCGATATGGACGGCACCTACGACACCCGTATGATCAACGGCAAACTGGGCGACATCGTCGTCTGGGGCAGCAACGGCGAGGATTACAAGCAGGCCGTTTCTGCGGGTATGCTGCTCAACTGGGAGGACTTTGACCTGGGCGCGACCTACGCTCCCTACGTCATGGAGAACTACGGCGCCGCCCTGGAAACCAACCGCCTGGTCTCCGGCGACGGCAACCTCTACGGCTTTGGTATGGACGTTGCCCTGCAGGAGGGCGCTCACAAGTCCTTCATGTACTCCTGGGATCTGCGCTGGGATCTCTACGCCCAGCTGGGCTACCCTGAGATCAAGGACCTGGACGGCCTGATCGAGGTCTTCAAGCAGATGAAGGAGATCTGCCCCACCGATGACCAGGGCAATACCGCCTATGCGGCCTCCCTCTGGCCTGACTGGGATGGCTCCATGGTCATGTACGTCAAGGCGCTGGGCACTGCCTACTACGGCTACGACGAGCTGGGCCTGGGCCTGTTCGACCCCAACACCGGCGAGTACTACGACGCTCTGATGGACAACGGCCCCTACATCGAGATGCTGAAGTTCTTCAACAAGCTCTACCGCGCGGGCCTGCTGGATCCTGACTCCATGACCCAGACCTACGACCAGATGGCCACCAAGGTCAAGAACGGCGGCGTGTACTGGGGCATCTTCAACTACGCTTCCTCCATGGTGTACAACACCACCGAGCATCTGGAGGCGGGCAAGATGATGTACTCCCGCGTGCCCGATGAGGCCTGCCCCATCGTGTACGGCCTGAGCAATGTCGGCGGCAACCGCATCTGGTCTGTTGGCGCCAACACCGATTATCCCGAGCTGTGCCTGGCCATCCTGGATTACCTGGCCACCCCCGAAGGCTCCATGAACATGTGGTACGGTCCCCGCGGCCTGACCTGGGATTACGACGAGAACGGCGGTATGTACTTCACCGAGCTGGGCAAGAAGACCAGCGCCGACTCCAAGTATGACCTCAACGGCGTGGAGTGGACTTCCCCCTACACCGGCAAGACCTACACCCTGTCCGGCAACTTCAATGACGGCTGCATCCAGGCCAACAACACTACCCTGGCCCGCGACATGATCAACCCCGACGGCAACGGCACCGAGGCCTTCAACAAGGATACCTGGGTGTCCGAGCAGACGGCGGCCTCCTACGCCATCCAGGAGGATTGGCGTAATTGGAGCGGCGTCTCCCTGGCGGATCAGTACTTCGAGAAGATCGGCAAGTACACCGTTGCGCCCGACGTGCCCTACTCTGAGTCCGTGCGCGACGACGCGCTGAAGGTCAAGTGGGACAAGGTCACCAAGGCCATCGTGGACAACAGCTGGCTGGCGATCTACGCCAAGGCGGACGGCGAGTTCAACATGCACATCAACAACATGAAGCGCCAGTGCAATGCCTACGGCTACGCCGAGTGCATTGAGTGGTCCCGCGGCGAAGCGGCTGTGAAGTATCAGCTGGCCCAGGAACAGGCGGGCGTAGCAGAGTAAGCGCTGCCCGGCTGACGCAAGCAAAACAGGGGAGGACGAGAGATCGTCCTCCCTTTTCTCATTTGCGGCATTCAGAAAACAGGCGGCCGCAGTTTTGAAAGCGACAGAGCCGTCCGGTACGCCCGGACGGCTCTCAGACCATCGACAAACCCCGGGAGGTGTCGGAGGGCTCGCAAGCCCTTCGACTTTAGATCGAAAATCGGCGACATGCGCGGCGATTTTCGCGCTTTTCCGTTAGGAAAAGCTTCCTTACACGAGCGAACGGCCGGGAGGAGGGAGGCGCGTGCGCCGACTAGTGAGAGCAAATGCTTGCATTTGCCGAACATAGCCAGCGCTGAGCTCGCTCAGTGATGGCCGATCGACCAGTGAGTGCGATATCTCGACAAAGTGCCTTCAGCACTTTGTCGATGCTTTGAGAGCCGTCCGGTACGCCCGGACGGCTCTGCTCATATTCATATGTATTACGCGATATCATCGGCTTTCCGCACGGTAACGGGGCATTCGCCTGGCCACTTGTATTCGTCGATGATGACGCTGCCGATCTCGTCCGCGGTGACGAAGCCGGAGGCGGGGTTCTTCACGCTGTCGATGCGGCCGGAGACGGTGGCTTCGACCTCGCTGTTTTCAAAGCTCAGGTCGCAGCCCTCCATCGTGCAGTCCTCCAGGATCAGGCCCTTGCAGTAGCACAGGGGCTGGGTGCCGATGATGCGGCAGCGCACCAGGCGCAGGTTGGTGGAATACCAGGCCAGGTACTCGCCCTTGACCACGCTGTCGTACACGGTGATGTTCTCGGCGTGCCAGAAGGCGTCCTTGGTGTCCAGCACGCAGTTGCGGAAGGTGAGGTTCCGGGTGTACTGGAAGGAATACTTGCCGTGCAGGGTGAAGTCCTCGAAGACCGCGTCCGTCGTGTGGAGGAAGGGGTACTCGCTGTGCAGGGTGAAGTCCTTCACGGTGAGGCCGCGGCACATCCAGCCGAACTCGGTGGACTGGGCGCTGCCCCCCTGGATGGTGATATCCCGGCATTCGCGCAGGGCCTTGATGCCGCCCAGCGTGCAATCGGTGATGGTCAGATGGTCGTCGTACCACAGTGCGGCGCGGCAGGTATCGGTCATGCGGCAGTTGGTCAGGCTGCCCCTGCTGACGTGCCAGAGGGGATAGCGCAGGCGCAGATCGCAGTCGGTGAGGTGGACATCCCGGCACTCCTTCAGGGCGGATTCGCCGTCTGCCGGGCCGTCAAAGGTGCAGCGGACGACCTCGGCGCCCTTCAGGCCGTACAGGGCGCGCTCCTCGTCCAGCGTAAGATTTTCGAAACGTTCCATCAGATCGTCTCCCTTGATGTTCGCGCGCATCAATAAAAAACCGCGCGCTACCCCAAATCATACCATCATTTGAGCGGATATGCAAGGGAAAACGGCGGTTATTTGTCGTGGCCGGGCGAGCGTCAGTCATCCAGCAGGCTTTTCCACTTGTAGGCGCCGGCGTAGTCCTCGGCGGCCAGGCACAGATCGTGCAGCTTGCCGATGGCGGAGATGTGACCCAGATCGGCGGCCTTGAGCAGGCAGTCCATGGCGGTGGCGAAGCTCAGGGCATTGGGGCGGCGCTCCAGCAGCAGGTGCAGGGTGTAGGCCGCGCCGGCGTCGCCGCGCTGCATCTGCTGATAGATCTCCCGGGCCTCCTCCAGGTAGGTCAGCTCCTCCCTGGCAAGGAAGGCGTAGGGCCCGCCGAACTCCGCGCACTTGCGGAAGTAGCTCAGCGCGGTATCCGTATTGGCGTGATCCAGTGTGCCGTCCAGATACACATAGGCCAGATCCAGGCAGGCGCGCTCGTGCCCCACGGCGGCGGCCCGCTTGAGGTAGCGCAGGGCCTCGGCGGCATTGGCCTCCACGCCGTAGCCGCCGGCATACAGGTCGCCCAGGTGGTACATGGCGTCGGCGGTGTTGCTGCTGTCGGCGGTGAGCTTCAGCAGCTCCAGCGCGCTGGGCAGGGCAACGCCGCTCAGGGAGCGCGGGGGCGTCAGGTTCAGCTTCAACAGTACGCCAAGCCGGTATTCCGCCTCGATGGTGGCGTTCAGGTTTGACACCCGGGCGGCCAGGTCAGGGTCGGTCTCCGTAATGGCGCGGATGGCATGGGCCTGGGCGTAATAGACGGCCGCGTCGGTATACTTGCCCTCCTCCTCCAGCGCGGCGCCGATATCCAGCAGCTCCTGCGGGGTGTAGCGGGGCAGTGCGGAGGGATCGGTCACGGCAGGCACGACGGGAGCCGGGGCTGCCGGCAGCGCAGTGGCATGGATCGCGCCGGCGGGGATGCTGCCCAGATTGGTCATGCTGCTGCGGTTCAGCGCCGGGCAGCCGCCAAAGACCTGCTCCTGCAGCTGGGTGAGGCCCGAGGAGGGTAGCACGACCCGGCTCAGGTTCACGCAGTTGAAGAAGGCGTAGGGCGCGAGGGAGACCAGGCCGTCGTGCAGCGTGACCTCCGTCAGGCCGGTGTGCTCAAAGGCCCCCTGATCGATATGCGTCAGCGTTGTGGGCAGGGAGAGGGTCTTCAGCCCGGACATGTAGCTGAAGGCGGCCTCGCCCACGCCGGTGACGCGGTACTGCGCCACGCCGTCGGCAATATAGGGCGGGATCTCCAGGCGCTCAACGCTCAGGGAGGTACAGCCGACGATGGTGGCTTCATCGCCGTCGGTGATGTACATCAGCCCCGTGCTGGGGTGCTTCTTGATGACGCTGTTGGTCATGGTGACGTTACCTCCAATGGGCTGCGGTGCGGGCAGCCGCGGGATATCAGAAATTGGACCAGCGGGCGGGGTCGTTCAGGCGGGCGTGGTAGTCCTCGTCGTAGGCGATGACCACATTGTCCAGCTGCTGCTGCAGCTCAGCCGGATCCAGGGGATCGAAAACATCCAGCCCGTACTCGCCGGGATGGTTGGCGATGGTCTTGTGCAGCCCGCATACCTGGATGTTCTGGGCCAGGGTATCCAGATCACGGTAGGACGCATGGGCAAGGCCGGCCAGCAGGCGGGAAATGGCCTCGCTGCGCTCCGCTTCCTTCCGGCCCAGGAATATTCCGGCGTTGCGCTCCAGGTACCGGCGCTTGGCCTCCTCGCCGGGCAGATCCAGCAGAAGCTTGCTGGAGAGGCGGTCGCGCATGGCCTTATCCACCTTCCAGGGGTAGTTGGTGGCGCAAAGGATGATGGCGTTGCACTTGCCCGTCACGCCGTCGATCAGCTGCAGCAGCCGGGTCACGATGGCTACGGCGTCGGCCACGGCGGTCATTTCGGTGCCGCCGGCATTGCGGTCGGGGCACAGGCGCTCCATCTCATCGATGCAGATGACGCAGTGGCTGTACTTCTCCGCCGCCCGGAACAGCGCGTCCAGCCGCTTTTCCGGCACGGCATAATAGGGGGAGCAGATCTCCGCGCTGTTGACGTTGAAGAACGCGCTGTTGAAGGGGTTCTCCTCCGTGTTGGGGAACTGGGTCATGATCTCGTGGGCGATGGCCTTGCACAGGAAGGACTTGCCCGAGCCGGGCGGGCCGTACATCAGATGATGATCGGGCTTGGAGGCCAGGGGCGCCAGCGCGGTGAGATTGCGGAACTTGAACAGCTCCTCGTTATGATGAAAGGCCTTGCGCAGCGCGGCGATGGTGTTCTCCGAGCCGATGATGTCATCGAAGCATACGGAGGGGACTTCCTTCACCCGGCAGTTTTCGGGATCGAAGCCGTAGAGCTCATCCTTGCCCTTCTTCTCCTTCTCTCTGGCGGCCTTGGGCGCGTCCTGTGCCTGGGGCGCGGCGGCCTCGCTGCCCTCCAGGGCGGAGGCGGCGCTGAGGACCTTCTTGCGCTCCTCGACCAGGTTCTCATGGGTCTGGGCGCAGGTCTGGTGGGCCAGGCGGGATTCCGGCGTGGTGGCCAGCTCCGCCAGCTTGTACTGGGCCATCGCGGCGATCAGGTGCTGTGCCAGACCGTCGCGGGTGTTGCCGTGGGCCAGCTGGACGGCCTTGTTGTACTGGGTCTCCAGCTCTGTCCGGCGCTGATTGCGTTCGTTGTCGTTCATACGGCAGCTCCTTTACCCCTGGCGATCAGGCGTTGTCCTTCTTCCAGTTGCCCAGCTCCTTCTCGATGGAGGAGAGCAGATCGTCAAAGTCGCCGGGCTTCTTTGCTTCCGCAGGGGCGCCCATGGGCTGGGCGGCGGGCTCGGCTTCGGGGGCGGCCTCCGCGGGCGCGGCCTCCACGGGGGTGCCGTAGATCATCGCGTCCAGCTCTGCCTCGGAGTAAACGCTCTCCAGCGTGCCGTCGTACATTTCATCCAGCGCCCGGGTCATCTCGTCCAGGCCGCCGTTCAGCGCCTCGTTCATCGGGCCGATGCTCTTCATGAAGTCCCGCACGAAGCCGGTGAAGGAGGGTACGTCCCGCCGGTAGGTGTTGACCAGCTGGGTCGCGCCGGTGAGAGCCTGGCCCATCTCCGCACTCATCTGGCTCAGCTCGATCTGGGAATTGACCATCTCCATGGAGGTCGCCATCTTCTCCATGTACTGCTGCATCACCAGCTTCAGCTTCAGCTTGCGGCGATGCTGGGGGATGCGGGGATCTCCCTTGGGCAGCATACGGATCATCTCGATCTCCGCCTGCGCCTGGATCTGCGCCCAGGCGAGGTTCTCGTTCATGCGGATGACGGACTTCTGCACATTCTGGGCGACCTGCTGCGCCTCCTCGGGGGAGAGATAGCGGTTGCGGGGCTTGTAGATCAGCTCGTGGAGCTTATTGGCTGCGCGTTTGAAAACATTGGCCATGGTGATTCCTCCTGACGAAACTTAGAAGTCCATGAAGTTGGCGCTCATCATCGGCGGCTCATCTTCCTCCAGCAGCGCTTCGGCGGCAAGCTCGGCCGGATCGACCGTGTCTGCGGCCGGCGCTTCGATCGGATCGGTGTAGAGCTGCGGGGGCGTGTAGTTGGCCTTGACGGCGTTCATCGCCTGATTGCTCTGAGCGACCATCTTCTGGGTGGCGATGGCCAGCGCGTCCAGCTCCAGATTGCCGCTGCCGATGGCCTCGATCTGCTGCTGGGCGGCGGCTACGGCCCGCAGGTGCTCCTCGTACACCCTGCGCTGCGACAGGATATCCTCCGCAATGGCCCGCTGCTCGGCCACGATGTCCACGACCTCCAGGTTGGAGGATTCCATCTGCACCTCCGTCCGACGGATGCTGTCCTGCAGGGCGCCGAGGTTGGAGATCAGGATGTCGCGGGTGTGCTGCATCTGCTCCAGCTGCAGCTTCAGGCTCTGCCGGCGCTGGCCCATGGGGTCCAGCGTGGGGTTCTGGTTCAGGCTCTCCAGCGTCTTGCGGTATTTCTGGATGGTCGCTGCGTTGAAGGCCAGCTGGCCCTGCTGGGCGATCAGCTGCGCGGTCTGCGCATGGTACTTGAGCTGCAGCAGGCCCCGGGGCGTATCGACATTGGCCTGGTTGCGGCCGTCGATCACGGCCTTGAGCAGCTCCATCGCCCGGGCCAGCACCTCGGGCTTGTCGTACTGGCAGTGGTGGATCAGCTGCTCCAGGGCGGCGGTCACCGCCTCGTCGAAGCCCTCGCAGGGGGAGGCTTCGCTGGTCAGGCTGCGGCCCATGTCCTGCACGGCGACGCCCGTGGCCAGGCAGGGCTCGCTGCCCTTGGCGATCAGCTGGGCGGACACCTCGTCCATCACCATGTACAGCGGACGCCGGACGGGCTGCTGCTGCGCCAGCTGGGCATTGATGTCGGCCATGGTCATCTTGCTGATATCGACGGGCGCGACAGGCGCGGCCTGCACGGGCTCCGCGGCGGGGGCAGGCTGGGGGCGGGCTGCCTTCTTGTCATCGTTTTTCTTGATCAGATTCTTGAAAAAGTCAAGGGCCATGTGCGGTTCCTCCTGTATGTCGGTGCGGATCGTTGTCAGTCGAGGGGGATGGGGGCTACGCCGGAGATGCGCAGGCTCCCCGGCTCCAGCCGGAAGCCGAAGCGGTTGAACAGGGGCAGCAGCGCCCTCTCCAGGCTGGCGGCAAAGGCGGCGCCGTCCGTCAGCTCCTGCCACCAGTGGGCATAGGGGAGGGCCTTCCCGCCGGAGAAGGCCTCGGCAGCCTCCTGGCACAGGGCCTGCGCTTTGCGGCGGAGCGTCATGTAGAGCATGTCCAGCGTGACCGTATCGGGGAAGCTGCCGGCGTCCTTTTCGATCGCCCGCAGCAGCTCGCAGGCTCCCAGGGGGGAGATGTAGCGCAGATCGCAGGTGAAGCAGCAGCCCGGGCGGAAGACGCCGCCGTCCGGCTTCAGGCAGGTGAAGGCCTCCGGGACGGCAAAGGCGGGCGCATAGGGCTTCTCAGGGATCTCGTAGACTGCGCCTGCCGGGGCGGCGGGGAGCGCCGTGCCGGGACGGTATTCTTCGGGGCGTCCGCCGCCCTTGGGGACGATCAGCGCCCGGCAGCCTGCCCGGACGGTCAGACCCTGAGATAGCAGGCTCCCGTCCATGCGGCGCATGAGGATGGTGTCGGCTCTGTCCATGTGCGTTCCTCCCGGAGATCAGCGGCGGCGCTGGGCCAGGAGCCCGGCAATGATGCGCCGCAGCACGCAAACCACGGTGGACAGCAGCGCGGGCAGGATGGACAGCACCGCGCCGATGAGGGCGGTGAGCATCACATTGAGCACCGCGCCGGAAAAGCCGCCGATGCCGCCCAGCGGGCTGATCTGCAGGATGAACATGGTGATCCAGCTGAAGAAGACCGCCGCCGTCAGGCTGACGATGAAGGTCAGGCTGATGGAGAAGTCGTCCCGGGTGAAGCTCATCAGGATCGCAGGGACGAGGGCCGCCGCCAGCGCCACGAGGGCGGTGATGAGCAGCCTGCTTGCCAGGTTGCCGACGGCGTCAGAAAAGGAGGCGGCAGAAAACAGGAAGGGATAAATGAAAATGCCGGAGATGCACACCACCGCCAGCAGGGCAACGCCCAGCGGGCGCAGGGCCCGGAGCAGGCGGCCGTCGGCACGGGCGTTCTTCTTTGGATCAGACATGGTGAAACCTCGCTTTCGTGGGATGCGGTTTTGCGTTTGGAAGGGCGCTTACCGCGGCAGGAAGGGGTAGCAGGCCCTTTTGCAGCGGGTGCAGAAGCGCCCCTTCTCCACCTGGACGTAGGCGCGGCAGGCGTCACACCACAGCAGCTCCGCGCGGCAGCGGTGGCAGATGAGCTGGCCCTGGGCGACAATGGCGTCGCAGCTGGGGCAGCTTTCCAGGGGACGGTTGCAGCCGACCTCGGCATTGCCGCAGCGGCGGGCCCGCAGCTCCATGGCGGATAGCTGGCGGCGGCAGTAGGGGCAGGTGCGCTCCGCCAGGCTCAGGCGGCTGCTGTCCATCACGAAGCCGGTGCGGGCCAGGGCCTGGTTGACCTGCCGGAGGAGCTCCTCCCGCGTGCCGGGCTGCAGGGCGAGGGCAACGGCCTCCTCCGGGCTTTGGGCGTTTCCGGCAAGGCTGCGCAGCACGGTACATGCCGTTTCGGTCATCTGGCGGAACACGTCCTGCATGAAGGGGGAGTCCGTGCGCAGGTCGAAGGCGCCGGGGGCATCGGCGGCGGGGCTCATGGGCAGGGCGCTGCGCACCAGCAGGGCCACCTGAGCAATGCGGTAGGCGCCGCTGAGGGTGAGGAACGCTTCGCCGCCGGCCGTGGGCAGCACGATGGTCTCCGGCGGCAGCAGGCGGGCGCGCATATCAAACAGCGTGATGGCGGTGGAAAAGCTGGTGTGCACCGTGCCGCCGGCCTGGGCGATGCGGATGGCGTCGGCCAGGTTGACCCGCATGGTGCCGGTCATCACATGGGTGCCGATCTGGTCGAAATGCTTCAGATCGTCGTCGATAAAGACAAGGGCCTCCTGGCCGGGCTGGACGATCACGGCGGCATTGGCCTCCAGCACATCCGGGGTGGCAAAGCCCCGGGCGAGGCTGGCGGGATCCTTCATGGCCCAGCTGTACATTTTGCCCACGGACATATCGGGCATTCTCTTCACCTCCGGGGATCAGGGGTTATCGGGCAGGAGCGAGGCCTCCGCCTCGGGGTCAAGGCTGTCGCAGCCGGAAAAGGCGGTGACGGCGATGCTTTCCGGGGCCCTCCGGCAGCGGATGCTCCGCAGGGAAATGCACATGGCGAAGGCTTCGTCCCGGATACAGCGGATGCTGCCGCCCAAAGAGACCGCCTCCAGGACTGTGCAGCCTGCGAAGGCTTCCCGGCCGATCTCCTGCAGCTGTTCGGGGAGGGAAGCCTCCCGAAGGGCGGTGCAGCCCCGAAGGGCGGCTGCCTCCAGCCGGGTCAGGCCGGCGCCGAAGGAGATGTGCTCCAGGGCCGTGCAGCCGGCGAAGGCTTCCTCGCCGATGACGGCCACGGTGTCCGGCAGCGTCACGCTGCGCAACCTGCGCTGACCCAGAAAGGCCCGGGGCGCGACGGACATGATCACCCGTCCGCCGGCCATGGCAGGCACGGTGACCTCCTCGGGGCTGCCGTACACGGCCTTGACGACCCAATCGCCGTTGGCGTCCCGGTCATAGATGAGGGGATCGCCCTCGCTGCCCTGGGGGCGGCTCTGACTGGCGGCCGCCGGGAGGCGCTCGGGGTCGGGGTGAACGGGGGGCAGATGCGCCGGATCAATGCTCTCGCCGCAGCCGATCACCGGGCAGATAAAGGGCTGGGTGAAGGCTTCATCAGGAAAGCTGCGGTTGCCGCACCGGGGGCAGCGAAGCTCCTGGTGGCGGACCGAAGGGAGAATATGCATTGGATATGCCTCCGTCAGGGGTCACTGCATCAGGGGCTTCAGGGCGGCGATGCAGCCGGGGATCTGATCAGCGCAGGTGATCTGTGCCGAGGCAAGGTTGCGGAATTCACCTTCCAGCGAGGCGAAGGCGGCGGGCAGCGCCCAGAGGCTGTCGTCCGTCTGGCAGGGCCTGAGCAGGAGCAGCAGCGGCTCGCGGCCCATGCCGCCGCAGCGGCGCAGGTGATCCCCGGCGCAGCGGAGGCCCTTGGCGGCGTAGGCTGCGCGGTCAAAGCCGGCCTCCCGGGTGGTGCGCAGGGCGCGGGCGGCGTGCTCGGGCAGGCCGTATTTGCGCAGGGCCTTGGGCTCCTCCAGCACGCGGGCGTGACGGTCGTAGCCGATCAGGCACAGCTCGGCGCTGCTCAGGTGACGGTCTGCGTTCAGCGCGGAAACGACGGCGGCGGTCAGGGTCTGCGAGGCTACGAAGGCCGCGTCGCTCACGTCGGCGACCAGGTAGATCAGCGCCTGCCGCCGGGCGACGCCCAGCGTCTGCTCCAGCCCGGAAACGGTCTGATGGACCTCCTGGCGGCAGCTGTCGGAGGCTTCTCCCGCAAGGCGGCGGCACTGGGCCGCCAGCGCTGCATCCGCGGGGAGCAGGAGGCCCTCCTGATAGAGTTCGCAAAGCATCAGCGCTGCACCGGCGCTGCCCTTTGCGCAGGCCCGGTGCAGCAGGCGGGTCGCCTGATCGTGGCTGCCGGCGCGCAGGGCTTCCAGCGCCCGGGCATACAGGGCGGGAGCGGTGCAGCTTCCGCTCAGGGGCAGCAGCCGCGCGCGGAGCTCCTCCGGCGGCAGGACGATGCCCTCCCTGGCGGCTGCGTCCGGGAGGCTGCGGCCCGGGGCACAGATAAACCGATGCTCCCGGGGGGCGGCGGCGCGCTGCAGCTCGTTGCGTAGCCAGGGGGTCAGGGCATCCTCTCCGTCGCCGGGGAAGAGCACCAGGTATTCAGCGGTGTTCAGGGCATGGTAAACCTCGGATTCAAACTGCTCCTGGGTCTTGCCGCGGGTGGTGACGTCCGCACAGAAAACGGCAAGGCCGACGGCGGTCAGCTCCCGGTACATTTCCAGGGCGGCCTGGACGTTGGCGGGTGTGCGGCGGCAGCACAGGAACACGTCGCAGCCGCGCCGCCCCACGTTCTGCCGCAGGGGCGCAAGGATATCCTCCAGCTGGAGCAGCGCTTCCCGCATGTGCTGGTAAGCCTGGCTCCCCAGCGGGCTGAGGGCTGCCTCGACGGTCAGCCAGTCCTCAGAATCTGCCGGGCTGCCGCCGGGCAGGGGATAGGCGCCAAGGGTGGGCTGGCATTCATCGCCGCAAAAGGAAACGCCGTAGGGGCACAGGAGCGCGGCGAAGCGGAAACGCGCATCTCCGCTTGACTCCCAGGCGCCCAGGAAGGCCTCTGCGGCCTCGGCGTAGCGGCCCTGGGCGTGGAGCTGGAAGCCCCGGCAGGCAAGGCTGCCTGCATCGGCGGGATACCCGGGATCGGCAGCGGTTTCTTCGGCCGCACAGCAAAGGCAGCGCAGACGCCATGCGCCGCGCTCATATATGTGAAATTGCAGTCCTCCGTGCCGGTGGTCGCAGGGCATCAACTGACACCTCCCATCGCTTTTGTGGCTGCATGAAACGAACGGATAATCATTCCTATTATACTACAACAGGGCAGGCCTTTCAAGGGTTTTCCTGTTATCTGCGCCGGTGGAGGCAGGCTTTTTCCTGGTTTCCATGCGGTGGATCTGTTCCCTGATTGCGCCGCAATGCGGCAGACCCTGCTGCACGACAAAAGCCGGAGCGTGCGGCAGGCCAGCAGCGCTCCGGCTTTGCGGATCGGAGATCGTTACAGCTTTTTCTGGCGCAGGATCCCCTCGTACAGGCCGTCGGTGCATGTGCCTGTTGGGAGATAACCCTGCGATTCGTAATACCGGGTGAGGGCGGGATTGTCGATGGCGGAATCAAGCCTCAGATACGTCTTGCCTGCATGGCGGGCGTGGCGTTCTGCCTGGCTTAGAAAGATGCGTCCTGCGCCCCTGTGCCCGGGGTCGGCGGCAAGATGATGCAGATAAAAGGCGGGCGCCGAAAGGGCCTCGGGCCAGCGTTCATCCTGCTCCTTGAGCGCGCCGGCGCAGATGACCGCGCCGCTCGCTGGATCTTCCAGCGCGTACAGCTCGCCCTTTTGCCAGCAGGCTTCGTAGTATTCCGGCGGATACACCCCGTCGTAGTCCGTCACGTTCCACTGGCGGATGCCCTTTTCGTCCATCCATGCGATGCGCTGGTGGATGAGACCGAGCATGGCGGATATCTCCTCGTGCCGAAGGGGGCGGAAAAAGTATTGCATCGTCATGATATTACCAGTTTACCTTCCCCGGCTTCAATTCCAGCTCCTGGCTCTTGACGGAGACGCGGGTGCCGGGTGCGATGGAAGAGGTGATGAAGGCGTTGCCGCCGATGACGGCGTCGTGGCCGATGACGGTATCGCCGCCCAGCACCGACGCGCCGGAGTAGATCGTCACCCGATCCTCGATGGTGGGATGGCGGCGCTTGCCCCGCAGGGTCTGGCCGCCCCGGGTGGACAGCGCGCCCAGGGTCACGCCCTGATAGATCTTCACATAGTCGCCGATGACCGTCGTTTCGCCCACGACGATGCCGGTGCCGTGGTCGATGAAGAAGTACCGGCCGATGGTGGCGCCGGGGTGGATATCGATGCCGGTGCGGCTGTGGGCGTATTCGGTCATGATGCGGGGGATCAGCGGCACCTTCAGCTCAAAGAGCACATGGGCGATGCGGTTGACCATGATGGCCTGGAGCCCCGGGTAGGCGATGATGATCTCATCCATGGAGTTGGCGGCGGGGTCGCCGTCGAAGGCCGCCTGCAGGTCCGTCTCCAGCAGCGCGCGCACCTCCGGCAGCCGCTCCAGGAAGGACACGGTCAGCTCCTGGGCCTGGGCGTCCAGCTGCTGGGCGCGCCCGGCGTCCACCGTGGCGCCCTCCCGAAGGGCGATGGCAATCTGCTGGCCCAGGTGGTAGGCTACGTCCTCCATCAGCGCGCACAGGCTGTGGCGCATGGAATACACCCGGTAGCTGGGGTCGCGGAAATAGCCGGGGAAGAGCAGGCGCTTGAGCTTGTTCAGCACGCCGATGATCACGTCCCGGTCGGGCTGGCTGAAGGGCTCGATGCGGTCAATATGGCGGCCAAGGCCGTAATCGGCCAGCAGGGCGTCGGTCAGGCCGGCGATGCTGGCTTCGATGGAGCGGGATTCCTTGCTCATGGGGTTACCTCCCATACGGAAAAGTGGGGATAGCGCATTTTACTATGCTGAAAGCCGGGTTGTCAACCGACTGTATCCAAAGATACAACGGATGTACATTCTGCGGCCTCGCAGCGTCCTTGCGCAATGGGGCAAATGATGGTATACTGTCATAAGATACCCCGATCAACGGAAAGGAATGAACGCATATGAGGCAGCAGCTGACGGCCCTGCGCGGCGCAATGGCGGCGCATGGCGTGGATTATTACATGGTGCCCACCGACGACTTCCACGGTTCAGAATATGTGGGAGATCACTTCAAGTGCAGGAGCTGGGTGTCCGGCTTCACGGGCAGCGCAGGCACGCTGCTGGCAGGCCGGGCATGGGCCGGCCAGTGGGCGGATGGCCGCTACTTCCTGCAGGCGGCGGATCAGCTGGCGGGCAGCGGCATCGACCTGATGAAGATGGGCGAGCCCGGCGTGCCCACGCTGACGGAATACCTGGAAAAGAACCTGAAAAAGGGCATGACCCTGGGCTTTGACGGCCGGGTGGTCAGCGCCAGGATGGCGGAGCGGCTGCGGGCCATCGCGGAGAAGAACGGCGCCGCCGTGGTGTGCGAGAACGACCTGGTAGGGGAGATCTGGACGGATCGTCCGGCCCTGAGCGCCCAGCCTGTGCGGGAACTGCCGGCAGAGCTGGTGGGCAAGTCCCGCGCGGAAAAGCTGATGGACGTGCGCGCCGCCCTTGCAAAGGACGAGGCGGACGCGGTGGTGATCGCGTCCCTGATGGACGTGTGCTGGCTGATGAACCTGCGCGGCGGCGACGTCGCCTGCACCCCTGTGGTGCTGTCCTTCGCGGCGGTCACGGCCCAGGAGGCGGTGCTGTTCATCAACCCCGCGGTGCTGGGCACGGAGATCGTGCGCAACCTGGAAAACGACGGCGTGACCATCCGCCCCTATGACGAGGTCTATGATTATGTGGCTGCCCTGCCGGAGAAGACCCGGCTGATGATGAACCTGAACGTGGTCAACAGCCGCCTGGAGGCCTGTGTGCCTGCCGGGGTGAAGGTCATCGATAAGGCAGACCCCACGACCTTGCCCAAGGCCATGAAGAATGAAAAGGAAGTGGATAACTTCCGCATCGCCCACGTCAAGGACGGCGTGGCGGTGACGAAGTTCATGTGCTGGCTCAAGCAGAACGTGGGTAAGGTGGAAATGAATGAGCTGAGCGTGGCGGATAAGCTCGAAGCCCTGCGCTGCGAGCAGGAGAATTACGTGGGCCCCAGCTTCACCCCCATCATGGGCTACGGCCCCCACGGCGCGATCGTCCACTATGGCGCGACGAAGGAAAGCTGCGCGAAGATCGAGCCCCGCTCCTTCCTCCTCTCCGACACCGGCGGCCATTACCTGGAGGGCAGCACGGATATCACCCGCACCTTCGCCATGGGCCCTTTGACGGAGGAGGAGAAGCGCTTCTACACCCTGGTGCTCAAGGGCAACCTGCAGCTGGGCAATGCGCAGTGGAAGTACGGCTGCTCCGGCGCGAACCTCGACTATCTGGCCCGCGAGCCCCTCTGGCAGCTGGAGATGGACTTCAACCACGGCACCGGCCACGGCGTGGGCTATATGCTCAGCGTGCATGAGGGCCCCCAGCGCATCCACTGGGGCGGCGCGAACAACACCCCCCTGGAGGTGGGCATGATCACCTCCAACGAGCCGGGCTTCTACCTGGAGAATGCCTTCGGCGTGCGCCTGGAGAACCTGACGGCGGTCAAGGAGGTCGAGAGCAACGGCTATGGCCGCTTCCTGCGCTTTGAGACGCTGACGATGGTGCCCTTCGACCTGGACGCGGTCATCCCCGAGCTCCTGGGCGAGGAGTGCCGGATGCTGCTCAACGCCTACCACGCCAAGGTGCGCAAGACCCTCAAGCCCTACCTCACCGACGAGGAGAACGCCTGGCTGGCGGAGGCGACCAGGGCGATCTGATATAATTCGGAATTCGGAATGCGTAATTAGGAATTTGATTGGTGCACGGTGGGGGCGTAGGGGCGGCTATCAGCCGCACGCTATCTGCGAATGCTTCAGATCGACGAACAAGGAGAACGGGGCAATGCTCGAAATCAATTGGATTCGTATGGGTGTGCTGATCGTTGCGTGCGTGGCGATTGCCATCGTCTGGGGAAACGGCCAGCTGGCGAGGCGGTTTGCGGATGATCTGGTGCTCGCGCTTACCAAGGCCCATCTGGGCAAGCTGCCCAAGGGACAGTACAGCGATCAGTATGTGTACACGAAGCACATGACAAGGGAGCAGCTTTGTATGCCGCTGGATGGGGAAAAACTTGCAGATATGGCGGCGTGCACAGAGGTCGCGCGGCATGAGTCTCACTTTGATGTGGTGAGCGCCAAGGCAAATGCGAACCACTGCTCCGTTGTCCTAAAGGCGACGATCAACTTTGAGGGCAGAAGACCTGACGGTGTACCTGTTACTGTACGGATTGACGGTGCTGCACTGCGCGCAGAGATCGAACGGAACAAGGACAAAGGCTGGATGCTGACCAGCCTGAAATAATGACTGCATCAATATCGAAGGAGAGAACAACGCCATGAAAAAGCTCCACATGAGCCCTGCCAACTGTGCCCTGGATCTGGGTGACGGCAGCGAGCGCGCCGAATATGTCAATCAGGACTATATCCTGCACAAGATGGGCCGTCCGCACCGCGGCGTGAACATTATGTACACCTACTACCCCCACGACAAGGAGTGGCCTGCCCGCATCTCCAAGTACTACAAGGACAAGGACATCTCCGGCGCGTGGGATTACCCTTACGACGATTACTTCCCCTACGGCGCGGACGGCCATCCCTTTGACCAGATGGCGGATATCCGCAAGCATGGCCAGGAGGTCCTGCTGACGCTGACGCTGGACTGCGGCCTGTCCGACGACGAGCTGCGCGAGGTGGCCCGTCAGCTGCGCCCCTATGGCCGCATGATGATTCGCATCAACCACGAGTGCTGCGGCAGCTGGTTCCAGCACAACAAGCGCTATACCTATGAGCAGGTCGGCGCATTCTTCGTGCGCTTTGCGGGCATCATCCGCCAGGAAGCCCCCAACGTGCGCATCATCTTCTGCGGCGGCTGGGGCAAGGAAGACGGCCGCATGGAGCAGGAGGACGCCTTCCGTGACTGCTACAACGCCGCCGACCTGTGGAGCTGCGACACCTACCTGGCGCTGCACTACGGCTGGCCTGTGGACGTGGCTGAGGTGAATGCCGGCGGCTGGAAGTGCGACGGCGTGCAGAAGCTGGTCGATCAGTTCACCCGCACCCACAAGCGCGCGGTGGAGATCGCAGGCGTGGAGAAACCCTTCATCACTGCCGAGTTCAACACCGACGGCGACGTCACCGGCCCCCGTATGCAGGGTGAATCCGTCGTGCGCTTTGCCCACTACTGGCGCGACAACAAGGTCGATTGGTTCAAGTCCATCAGCATGTACCAGTTCCGCGACCGCGGCCGCCTGGGGCTGGAGATCGAGGACCCCAACAACGACGCCATCGGCATTGAGCAGCCCATGCTGAAGATGTACCGCGACCAGGTGCTGAACGATCCCTGGTTCATGCCCAAAATGGAAGAGGGCGACGAGGCGGCCTTCCCGGCACAGCTGCGCTGGGGCGGCAGCGAGGATGCGGACGGCCTGGCCATCCCGATCGAGTTCAAGGGCACGCCCGAGTTCTGCGAGATGACCGTGGAGCAAAATATCGGCCTGATGGTGGAGCTGAACGGCAAGTGGTTCTACAAGGCCCCTGGCACCAAGACCATCGACATGATGAGCGCCTTCTTCGACAAGCCCCTCGACGGCCCCTGCACCCTGACCATGAAGCTCTTTGCGCCCCCCGCTGACGGCCTGAACGTCGACGATGGCAGCGAAGACTGGGCCACCAACTACCGCACGGTGCTGGAAAAGGCCCCGGAGATGCGCATCCGCTACGAGGTGCCCGGCATCGTGGGCTGATTGAGGTTTCATCCGCCGGGAATTCTGGTATATATCAACCAAGCATGGAGCCGAAGGTTTCCAAAGGGCGATCGGAAAGCCCTTTGGCCGCCTCCGCAGAGGCGGAATCCCTGCGTTCCGAAATATGCGGGATAAGGATCGGATGTATATATGAAGCTCATCTCCTGGAACGTCAACGGCCTCAGAGCCATCCTCGGCAAGAACTTCATGGAGGCCTTCACGGCGCTGGACGCGGATGTCTTCTGCCTGCAGGAGACCAAGCTGCAGGCAGGCCAGCATGACCTTGACCTGCCCGGCTACCACCAGTACTGGAACTATGCCGAGAAGAAGGGCTACTCCGGCACGGCGATCTTCACGAAGGTGGAGCCGCTCTCCGTCCGCTACGGCATCGGGGTGGAGGAGCATGACCACGAGGGCCGCGTCATCACGCTGGAATATGCGGATTTCTACCTGGTCTGCGTGTATGTGCCCAACTCCCAGCGGGAGCTGACCCGCCTGGAGTACCGCATGACCTGGGAGGATGCGTTCCTGGCCTACATCAAGATGCTGGAGCAGCACAAGCCCGTGGTCTACTGCGGTGATCTCAACGTGGCTCACAAGCCTATTGACCTGAAGAACCCCAAGTCCAACACCCGCAACGCCGGCTTCACCCAGGAGGAGCGCGACAAGCTCACCGCCGTGATCGACGCGGGGTATGTGGACACCTTCCGCCACTTCCACCCGGATGCGGTGGACGCCTATACCTGGTGGAGCTACATGTTCAAGGCCCGCGAGAAGAACGTCGGCTGGCGCATCGACTATTTCATTGCGTCCGAGAAGCTGACGGATCGCCTCGTGAGCGCCTGCATCCACCCGGATGTGCTGGGCTCCGACCATTGCCCGGTGGAGCTGGTGATCGAGTAAGTGCATAGCAGAAGGGCCGTCCGATTGCTCGGACGGCCCATTTCAGTGCAGGCGGTGATTCCGCCGCTGTGGGGGCGGCGCCGGGCTTGGGGCAGCGCCCCCACGCATTGTGCGTTTTTTCTTCGCCGATTTTGTCGAAAGGCGACACAAAATGTAATGACGATGGTCTATAAGCATGGTATAATACCATTAGAAGCCATCAAGGAGGTTGTGGTATGGGGCAGAATCCCTTAGGCAAGGACTCAGCACCGGAGGAACGTTGGGCGTGGTTCCTGGAGAGGTACACGCCGCGCATGGAAAGGGCGCTCTACGCGGAGGCCATGCGCATCATGGGCTCGCATCAGGATGCGGAGGACGTGATGCAGGAGGCGCTGATCCGCGGGGCCACACGCTGCTGGCAGCTGCGCAACGAGGCGCGGCTGTTCCAATGGATGTTCTCCATCGTGCGCAACATCGCTTTTGACAAGCGCAAGGCACGGATCAAGGCCGCGCTGAGCGCCATCGAGCTGGCGACAGGGATCGCCTGGCGGCCCATCTCGCTGGATGACCGGCTGATGAGCGACTGGCAGCGCGAGCACCTGGAGGCGGCCGTCAGCCGTCTGCGCTCGCCGGAGAAGGAGATCATCGTGCTGAAGAGCACCACGGATATGAAGCTGATCGAGATCGCGGCGGAGCTGGGGCTGAATTACCACACTACCCGCACGAAATACCGCCGGAC
This sequence comes from Clostridia bacterium, assembly GCA_017399225.1. The sequence goes on from JAFQEB010000137.1 coordinate 36,068, forward strand.
GCTGATCAAACTGTCGAATGAGCTGAGGGATATACGATGAAGAAGAATCAGGAAATAAAGCGCACCGCTGCAATGGTGCAGGAGACGCTGAACGTGCCGGAGGACCTTGACCAGCGAATGGCGCAGGTGAGGGAGCGCGCCCGGCAGGAATTTCTGGCCCGGGAGGCAGCCCAGGCTGCGGCGCCCCGGCCCGCACGCAAAAAGAAGGGCCTGGGCTATCGCCTGGTGACTGCAATGGCGATTGCCCTGGCCCTGATGGTGATACCGGTAGCCGTAACGCTGATCTCCCCCGTGCCGGTCAGCAGCGCGGGCGACTTCAGCCGCAGCGTTGTCATTTGGCTGAACGACAAGCTGCACCTGCAGCTGCGCGTGCCGGAAACCCTGGAAGCCCCCGGCGGCCTGAGCGACATGTCCGCAGGCGAGGAAAGGGTCTTTCACTCCCTGGAGGAAGCCGCTGCCTTTGTCGGCCATGACCTGATCGCGCTGGGCAATGAGGAGGTCAAGTGCGAGCTGGTGGAGGTGAGGGTGACGAAAATAAAAGAGAATGTATATCACTCGGTAGCGCAGTATCTCTATGGAGACCATACTGTAAATGTGTCAATCAAAGATGGCATGAAAGCGAACTTAGTAGGGCCACAGATTGAAACAAGAACGATAATTAGCGACATAGGGGATATTTTTGTCTGGAATAGCAATGACGTATCCCGTGCGCTTGTTGTTGTCAATGGGAAGGTAGTGAGACTCACTACGACATGTAATCTTGACGAAGCATGTGAGTTGTTTGCAACTGCTCATTGATCAGTATACATAAACTGATTTGGTTGTCGAAGTAATCATTAGGATGTCAACATCCTTTTCGGCAGTGTGGGTTATTACGAGTCGATAATAGTAACCGCCTTCGACAGACATCGTATAACTGAGTTCACAAGAGTCTTTACCATAGTCTTCAAAATAGGCTTGCATGTATGTTTTCCATTGTCCGTCTTCCCAGCGTTCAACATCGACGATGCCACCAATAGCATCCACAATGCAATCTGCCTCAGTGCATCCATACAAATAAAGCCCCCCGCTCAATGCGGAGATGCCAGACTCAACATAAGTGATGGTATAATCCGCGCTCCGCGCCGGGTTCCGCCAGGAGTAAGAGGCATGGGTCAGGTCGGGGGAAATCTGGTCAGCCGGGGGCATGGAGGCGTCCGCATACGCGGTGGGGATCATCATGCAGATCAGCAGCAGGGCGAACAGTTTGGTTACAAATTTCGACATTTTCGAGGTCTCCTTTTCATTCGTTTTTAGTGCCTGCAGTCACCACCCATTAGACTGAAACGCGAAAAACGACGATTCCCCTCAGCGGCATATAGCCAGGGCCACCCCCCACGGTGGCTCTGGTTTCCCGTGCTTGCGTGCCGCTGCGAAGGGCAAACCCATCAAAAAAACGCCCGGAAGTCCTGCATTTCGCGGACCTCCGGGCGCTTGAACGCAACAAAAAACCACGCCGCATCATCTGCTGCGTGGTCTTCTGCTTGTTCACGATGTTTGTCCTCTCTTTCTTATCTCGGTCAGTTGTTGGTGATCAGGGTCATCTGGGGCTTGTGGGCTTCTTCGGGAGCGATCTGCGCAATCTCCTGGTAGGCAGGGAACTTCTTCAGGAACCAGGTCTTCACGTAAGCGTAGGGGCCAGGCTGGATCTTCGCAAGCTCCTTCACGCGCTCGAACTCAGCCATTTCCGCGCTGTCCTTGCCGCAGGTCTCACCGATGTACATCTCCATGTTCTTGAAGTTCAGGTTGCGATAGGTCTTCTTGCCTTCCTTCTTGCGGATGTCGCGCTGAGCGATCTTGTACTCAGGGTTGTCCAGGCGGAGCTGGCGCAGGATGTTGTACTCAGTGGAGTTCAGGACGCCTGCAGCCTTCAGGAACTTCTTGCTCACAGTGATGGTACCTTCGATGTGATTGACTTCGTAGCCGATGTTCATGCTCATTTTGTTTTGTTTCCTTTCTTCACTCTTGTTGTTCTTCAAGGTTGTTCCTCTCTCAACCTTGTGACTTTATTATAGCTGATGGTGGGCTTGCAGGTGGATTTTGCGCATGCATATCCGGGTGCATTTAGGCCACAGGTGGACCACACTTTTTTGAGGGGATATGTATGGAAGGCAGATATGTATGCGATTAGGCCCCATAAAAAGCAGCCGCCCGGAGCCTCATCAGCTCCAGCGCGGCCATTCTTATGCTATTTTGCCTCCGTCACGTCGCCTGATACATCCGGTTCATGATGCACACAACACCGGGGCTTACTCCGTATCAATCAGGATCCACAGCCTGCAATACCTGCCAGCTGCCGGTATCCACGTTCTGCAATGCTACGCCTTGCGCGCCGGTGATCATCAGCCCGCAGTCCGCAGGTACGTCCACCTTCACATCCGAGGGAGCCAGGTCGAAGTGCAGTCCCTTCAGCGGCAGATTGGCCGAGGCCTTGCGGGCGTAGCGGATGTTCTGCAGGGACACATCGCGGATGTTGCCCTGCCAGCCGACGATACCCATGGCGTTCTCGCCGGTGCAGGTCACGCCGTTGATATGTACGCCGCGGATGGCGCAGTCCGGCACTCGATCAGGCTTCTGATTGAAGGGCAGGTGCATGTCGTGACGGACCGCCATCAGGAAGATCGGCTCGCCGTTGCCCCACCAGTTGCCTGCGCGGATACGGGTATCGAAGGAGCAGTTCGTCACGCGTACGTTCTCGATCTGTCCGCACTCGTCGTGGCACATCAGGCACAAGCCGCGGTTGCTCTCCCGGATGATGACGTTGGAAATCATCACGTTGCGCACCACGCTGTAGATATAGCCGACGACAATGGCCTTGGAGCAGCTCTTTAGCACGCAGTTGGTGATGACGATATCCTCGCAGGGCCTGTCCCAGTTGGTGATGCAGGAAAGGGCGATGCAGTCGTCTCCGGAGGTGATATGGCAGTCGGAGATGATCACGCCCTTGCAGGCGCTGATGTGGATGCCGTCGTCGTTGGGGATGTTCAGGTCGGTATCAATGGTGAGGCTCGTCAGCTTCACGTTTTCGCACTCGGAGAAGGTCAGCGTCCAACAGGGCGCGTCGATCACGCGGATGCCGCTGACCGTCAGGTTCTTGGCACCGTGCATGAACAGACACTGCGCCGGACGTTTGCCGATGGGGTGGGTGCACTCCAACACCTGCGCCTCGGTGAAGGGAACCTCACTGGGCGGCACATCGTATCTGTCCAGATCGTAGAAGGCATGACCGCTGAAGTCGATGGTGCCGCTGCCGGTGACGGACACGTCGTCGTAGCCCAGGTTGACGATCAGCGCGCGCAGGTGGCCCAGCTCGTTGTGGAAATAGGGCTGCACGGGGTAATCTGCCAGGTCTGTCGATGCCTTGATGACCGCGCCCGCCTCCAGGTGCAGCGATACGCCCTCCAGCAGGATCGTACCGGTGAGGAACACGCCGTCGGGGAAACACACGGTGCCATGCACCTTCGCAGCGTCGTCGATGGCAGCCTGGATCGCAGCGGTGTTCATCGTCACGCCGTCGCCGACAGCGCCGTAGCGGGTGATATCAAACATAGTTTTCATCCTTTCAGGTCATGGTCACGGGGAGGATCTCATCGCCGTCGAATGCCAGCTTGTCCATGCACAGGACGCGGTGGCCCGCTTCGAGGTCGCCGATGATACGCCGATGATACACGATGCGCCATTCGTCCGTGCCGGGGATGTTGATATACCCGTGATGCCCCGGACCGTTGGCCAATTCGCTGGATTCCAGAATGACCTTGCCCTTGGGGTTGATCTCCAGCGGACTTTTCGACGCACTGGCGCAGACGTGGTACGTGCCGTTGACCCAGTCGCCCTCCGACCACATGAAGTGGTACACGCCGTTTCTATTCAGCATGCAGGGGCCTTCCACATAGCCTTCCGGCGTGACGGGCTTGAAGATGCTGCCGTCTGCGTGAGGAACGAAACTGTCCATCGTGTCGTTCATGACGGCCACATTGCAGTGCTGCCAGCCGCCGTAGTACAAGTAGATGACGCCGTCGTCGTCCTTGAACAGGTGCGCGTCGATGGGCTGGGCGTAGTTGATGAAGCGATCCACCAGCGTTTGATCCGTGTGGTTGACGAAGGGACCTGCGGGGCTGTCGCTGACAGCGATCTCCAGTCCTCCGGTTTCATCGTTATTCTGAATGTCGTTGCTGGCGAAGATCAGGTAGTATTTGCCGTCCTTGTCGATGATCGTTGGTGCCCACACCGCCCGGTGAACATAGGGATAGCCGGACATGTCGATGATGTCGGGATGCTTCTCCCAGTGAATGAGGTCGTTGGAGGAGAAGGCGTCAAGATTCATCTGGTCACCGTAGGCAGTGAAGGATTTGGTCACATAGATCCAGTATTTGCCCTCATAAAAACGGGCCTCCGGATCGGCATACCAGCCGGGAACGATGGGGTTCATTTGCTTTCCTCCTTGCAGATGACATTGATTCCGCCGTCGGGCAGGCGAAGCTCCGCCCGCTGCACCTGACATGCGCCCTGCACAAATTCGTTCTTGCCGGGACACAGCGGGTACGTGCCCAGCACGCTCCACACGTACCAGGCCGCCATGGAACCGTTGTCCTCGTCGCCGGGGTATGCGTCCGGCGTAAAGGCTTCATTGACAATACGGGTGACCCAGTGGGCGGTTTTCTCCGGCTGCCCCAACGCTGCGTACAGGTACGGCAGGTGGAAGCTGGGCTGGTTCGATATCGCGCACTGGCTAAAGTCCGCGGCGGCCATTTCCGTCATTTCATGGATCTCCGTTTTGTAAGTGCCCACCTCATACTCAGGCGGGATGGCGAAGAGCTCGTCCAATTTGGCGAGAAGACCATCCCGTCCGCCGTAGAGGTTGGCAAGACCATCGATGTCATGGTACACACCGAAGGCATTCTGCCACGCTGCGCCTTCGCAGTACTCGCCGCCCCAGCGGATGGGCGAGAACTCCGGAGAAAAGGAGCCGTCTGCGTTGCGGCCCCGTAGGAAGCCAACCGCCGGGTCGAACAGGTTGCGGTAGTTCCGGCTGCGGCGGAGGTATTCATCGCGGACGTCCGCCATGCTCAGCTTGTCCGCCACCTGCGCGATGCACCAGTCGCAGTAGGCCGCGTCCAGCGTGTTGTTGGCGCTCTCGCGGTACTTGTCGCAGGGAACGTAGCCCAGCTGCACATAGTCTGTCACGCCGACGCGCCCATGCAGGTGGCTGTCGCCGGGGGTGTTGGCGTGCTTGAGCATGGCTTCGAGGGCCAGCTCCATCTGCTCGCGGGTCAGCAGGCCCTTCACGGCGGCATCGGCCAGCACCGCGTCCACCAATGTGCCGGGCATGATGCCGCGCTCGCCGGGGCTGAGCCACTTGGGCAGCCAGCCTTCCTCGCGGTAGAAGTTCAAATACCCCTGCACCATCTCCTGTACCTTGTCTGGTACCAGCATCGTCAGCAGCGGATACAGCGTGCGGCAGGTGTCCCAGAAGCCGTTGTCCGTGTACATCACGCCGGGGACGATTTCGCCCGAGCGGGTGCTGTAATGGATGGGCTGCCCGTCCGCGCCATATTCATGGAACACACGCGGGAACAGGAAGCAGCGGTACAGGCAGGAGTAGAAGGTACGCTTTTTCTCCTCGGTGTCGGTGATGACGATACGGCCCAGCAGGTCGTTCCACTTGGCGGAAGTCTCGGTCTTCAGCTCCTCGAAGGATTTGCCTCCCACCTCGCGCTGGAGATTCAGCCGGGCCTGCTCCACGGACACATAGGAGGTCGCCATGCGCACGGTCAGCGTGTCGCCCTGCGCCATGCGGAAGGCGATGTTGCTGCCGACGGTGTTTCCCATGTCGATGGGGTGATCGAACTGCAGTACCACATAGTTGCGGAAGTCCCGGCGTGTGCCGTCACCATATGCGTTCAGCCAGCCGGAAAGCTCGGCTTTGTCCGCATCCACCGTCATTTCCGAGGGGAAATCGAAGGGCAGCAGGGCAAAACGGGGCGTATCCGGCGTATCCCAGCGCACGGTGATGATCGCGCCCCGCTCGGAGGGCACGAGCCTCATCAGCGCCCGGTAGCGCTTGAAGTACACCTCCAGGCAGGCGGGGCTCATGATGATCGCCTCAAATCCGGAGGCACGCTCATTCTCCCCGGCATACGGTCTTCCACTCTGCGGCATCAGCACGAAATGCGCATAGTCCCGCACCCAGGGACTTGGTTGGTGGGTCAGGCGCACGCCCTCGCACTGCCGGTGGGCCGGGTGGTAGAACCAGTCGCTGCCGGCCACGTTGGTCTGCAGGGCGAAGGCGTTCATCCCCCAGGGAGTGGCCACAAGCGGCAGCGTGTTGCCGGTGGAAAAGCGAGGTTCGGAAGCCGTGCCTTGCCTGATGTTCACGTAATGCAGAAAATCCATAGGCTGCTCCTTACCGCTGCAGGTTGATGCGGCGGATCTGCTCAATGTCAACCTTGGGATTCCGATCCATGTCCAGCAAGCCGTTGACCTCCTGGAACACGTCCGTCAGCTGGGTGTAGCAGTAGCCGCTGAAGCCCGGCAGATGCTTGAAGGCCTGGGTGATGGCCTCGAAGCGCTTGAAGAAGGCAGCCTCGTCCTGCTCTGCGCCGTTGTAACCCCAGTTGCCGTCGCCGGCGTCCTTTGCCATGGCGATGCCGCCGTATTCGGTGAGCAGCATGGGCTTGCCGAGGTTGTCGTAGCCCACGGCGGTGGTCAGCTTCCAGTGGCCGGAGTTGCCATTGAGCAGCCGTTCGCGGTCCTGATAGCCGTCGGTCAGGCTCTCCGGCCAGCCAGTGTAGTCGTGGATGGTGACCAGGTCGGTACAGGTCTGTTCCCAGCCGTCGTTGACGGAGACGGGGCGGGTGCCGTCCAGAGCGTGGATCATGTGGTACAGCGCGTCAGCCAGCTTCTGGGCTTCCCGTTGGGTCTGGATGAAGGGCACGCCCCAGCTTTCGTTGATGGGCACCCAGGTGATGAGGCAGGGGTGGTTGTAATCCCGCCTGATGGCTTCGGAGAGGTCGCGCATCATGCTGCGCTTCTGGCTGTCCCGGAGCCAGTAGGCGCTGGGCAGCTCGCCCCAGACCAGCAGGCCCAGCTTGTCCGCCCAGTACAGGTAGCGGGGATCCTCGAACTTTTGATGCTTGCGCGCGCCGTTGTACCCCATGGCGAGGGTCAGTTCGATGTCGCGGCGGAGGGCATCGTCGCTGGGGGCGGTGAGGAGCCCGTCGGGCCAGTAGCCCTGATCCAGCACCAGCCGCTGGTAGAGCGGGCTGTTGTTCAGCGTCACGCAGCCGCGGATGATTTCGATCTTGCGCATGCCGAAGTAGGTGTCCACCTGGTCGGCGATGGCACCATCCACCAGCGTCTCGATCCGAAGGTCGTACAATGCGGGATCATCCGGCCGCCACAGGCGGAAGCCCTCCAGCGTTTCGTCGTGGCGCAGGAAGAGCTCCGTCTGCAAGAACCGGTCGCTGGTCACGGCGACCTCCTGTCGGGCTGCCAGCCTGCCGTCCATGGAGGCAGTCAGGCGGATGGCGCCGTTTGAAGGCAGCTCGTTCAGGGTGATTTCCACCTTCAGAGAACCGCGCTCGATACAGGGCGTAAGGCGGAAATCCGTCGGGTAATATTCGCCCACGCCCTCCAGCCAGACGCTCTGCCAGATGCCGGTGACGGGCGTGTACCAGCAGCCCCAGGCTTCCGGACGGTAGCTCTGCTTGCCCCGGGGCTGGTCGAAGTCCAGCCGATCCTCGCAGCGGACGGTCAGGATGTACTCGCCGCTGGCTTCGGTCAGGTCGGTGACGTCGAATGTGAAGGGCGTATAGCCGCCCTCATGGCTGCCCAGGTATTGGCCGTCCAGCCACACGTCGGCCCTGTAGTCTGCCGCGCCGAAGTGCAGCAGGCGGCGGGCGGTCATTCCGGCGGGGACGGTGAAGCTGCGCTCGTACCAGACCACATCGCAGTGCTCCTGACAGTCTATGCCTGAGAGCTTGCTCTGGTAGCAGAAGGGCACCTCGATTTGATGGGTGGCGGGCAGGGTGCGGTACCACTTTTCCCTGCGGCCCGCGTTGGAAGGGTCAAAGGCGAACTGCCATTGTCCGTTGAGGGTGCACCAGTTTTCACGTACCCGGTCGGGGCGGGGATGCTCATTGCGGAGGATCTCCATCATATTCAACTCCTTTGGATGAGAACGGGAATCTTTTATTCCAGTATAGCACAGCCAAGTGTGAGTTTCTACTTGTATTTTGTCCCGAGATTGTGGTATATTGATATCGTTGATCAAAGGAGATGATAGCGTGATTGAGCGGTTGTCATTGCCGGAAAAGGATGCGCCCTACGGCATATCCATCATTCATCAGAGCAGCGTTACGGAAACCTACCCCAGCCATTGCCATGACTTCTATGAGATTTTCTATGTTGCCAGCGGCAAGGGCGTTCACTGTATCGGGGATCAGCGCCTGCTGCTGGAAACGGGCTCGCTGGTGCTGATCCGTCCGGATGATGTACACAGCTTCTCTGCATTCAACTCTTTTGACTTCACGATGTACTCCATCGGTTTTTCCGTGCAGGAGATGCAGCGTGCGATGGATTACATGGGGATCCTCCCCTGTCGTGCTGAACAGCCGTCGCTTCCACCTGCGGCAGTGCTGCCCGGTCATGAGCGGGCGGGCATGGAACAAGCTCTGGCGGGACTCCTGCAGCAGCAATCCGATCAACGGCTGACGCCGTTCCGGGCGCTGCTGCCCGGTGTGCTCCTGCGGCTGGTGAATTCTTCCGCCCCTGTCGCGGCGGAGGTTTTCCCTGCGTGGCTTGCCAGGCTGGATGAGCAGATGAGCCTGCGCAAGAACTATGTGCAGGGGCTGCCCCGCATGCTGGAGCTCTGTCCCTGCACCCAGGCGTACATGAACCGCGCCTTCAAACGGTACATGAAGCTGACGCCTACCGAGTACATCAACATCAAGCGCATCCACTATGCCTGCGAGCTGTTAACGGACCATCGCCACGACGTCGCCGAGGTCTGCTACATGACGGGCTTCAACAACCTGAGCCACTTCTATGCCGTGTTCCGCAGAATATGCCGCTGCACGCCTGGAGATATCATGAAGCGGACACAGGGGTGATCAGCTCTGTCAACACAGCCTCACAGACGCCCGTCCGAACGGCATATGTGTAATATTTCAGCCGCCACGGAGCCTCATCAACTCCAGGGCGGCCATTCTTATGCACTTTTCTCCGTCATGTCGCCTGATACATCCGGTTCATGATCTCCAGCGACTGCCGCTGCATCTCGTCCGTGGCGTGGACGTACTTCCGCGTCGTGATCTCCATGCTCTTGTGGCCGAGCCTGCGCTGGATGTGGTGTTATGTTTCTTCCGAAGATATGCACGTTCAGGCAGCTGCACAAACGTTCCAACCTGTACGCTCTCGAAAAAGCACATGATGGAAAGGAAGCACGCAGTGAGGGTCGGCTCTCAGTTCCCCGAAGTGCATACTTTGGAGAAATAACGTAATGGAAAATAAATGGAAAATTGGCTGAAATTCCGAGATGTCCGAAAAAGTCGGGAAAGTGCCGCAATCCCTTGAAAATACAGGGTTTGCGGCATTTTCAGCCATGCCGGAAAACCTCCGGGATATGTCCGGCTAATCCAGGAAAGGCAGTCGCCCTTCCGCAATCCGGGTGACGCGCAGCACCCTATGGCATCTGCGCGAGAAAGGAAGTAAAGGTATGTAGATCAGTAGGATTAAGGTATCAAATGATTTGCCGAGCCTGCGGCGTCGGGCGGCATCGAACTCAAGTGGGCTTGACCCGCCGTCTGAGCGCAGAAGGTTCAGCGAAGCAAATCCGACAATATGTGCACCGAAAGGAATGATATCATGAATTATCAGAATGACTATGTAACCACCCAGAACAACCGGAAGTGGCCTGAGCTCCGCGACGAGCGTCTCCCCAGCTTTCCGACTCAGTATCTCCCCGCCGACTGCGCCGACCTGGTCGAAAAGGTGGCGGCATCCTCGGCAATCCCCGTTGACTATGCCGCCTGCGGTTAGCTGGGCACGGCATCCGCTGCATAGGTGGGCCGAGTGTGGATCAGGCTTTGGGGCGACTATCGCGAGCCCTCCCAGCTGTTCCTCGGCATGACCGGCAAGAGCGGCACCCGCAAGACCTCCGCACTGCGCAAGTTCATGCGCCCTTTGGAACAGTGGCTGATGTCGATGCGGTTCCCGGGCCAGGAAGCACTCCCCGGGCCCAAGTATGAGACCATCTGCACCGACGCCACGCCTGAAGCACTGCTGGCTCGGATGGCTGAGCAGGATGGGCGCGGCATCTTCTACACCGACGAGGGTGACTTCCTCAATATTCTTGGCGGCTCCACCTACGGCAACGGCAAGTCCCTGCCCAATATCGGCGGCGTCATGAAGGGCTACGACGGCGACCCGGTCAGCGTTGTCCGCAAGGGACAGGGCGGAAGCATCGATATCCCGGAAGCCCACCTTTCAATGACGCTCGGCCTGCAGCCCCAGGTGCTCGAGAATTTCGCCAACAATCCGAATCTGTGTGATCGCGGCCTTCCTCAGCGCCTGCTCTTCTTCATCCCCGAGCCTGTGGGCCGAATCGATGTGAACGCCATCACGGAGATGCCGGAGGAGCTGATGCAGCACTGGGCGAAGAAGATCACCTATCTGGTGTCCCTGCACAGGGAGAAGGCGCTGGAAATGACCTGCTCGCAGCATGTCGCGCAGACGATCCGCGACTTCTGGCAGTACATGGTGGATGCGCAGGAGACCGCCTTCTGTGAGAATGATGCGCTCTATGCCTGGGCCAGCAAGGAGCACGGAAAAGCCGCGAGGCTTGCAGGACTGCTGACGCTGCTGGATAACCCGGATGCGCGGGAGGTCTCGCTGCGCGCGGCAGAGGCGGCTGTTGCCCTGATGAAGGAGTACTTCAATCCGCATGCTGTACGCGCGTTCTGCGGCGCACGGAAACTGTCGCAACCTGCATCGGCCCTGCTGAAGGTCATCCAGTCTGCCATTCTCTCAGGCGCATCCTACATCAAGAGCGCCGATCTGAAGGACAAGGTGCGCAAGCAGAAGCAGTTCAAGGGGCCGGAGGGCGGAGAAGCCTTCGCCAAGGGCATGGAGGAGCTGATTGCCGCCTGCTACATCCGGTCGTATTACCTCCCGATCAACCCGAATGGCCGTCCCAACGATGGCGCTTATGCCCTCAACCCGGCCTACGTAAAGGGCATGAAGCGACCTGCCGGTAGCCCGCCACTGCCTGGGGAGATAGAGGAAGCCCCGGTGAGTCCGCCTGTCATGCAGCAGGAACCTGTGGATGTGCCGCCGCCCTACCAGATGCCCAACTACCCGTACAAGCCCAAGACGCTCGAGGAGCTGCAATGGGAAAAGGAACTCGAGGAGGACAACGGATTGCCCTTCTGACAATCACGGCTTGCCCCGGGAGAGCAATCTCCCGGGCGCGGGCCCCTTTCCGTCCCCCCGATTCACTACCTGTAATATGAAACGCCCGCAGGGCAGAAAGGTGGAACCACCATGACCAATCAGCCGATCATTGACAAGCAGAGCAGCGTACCCTATACTCAAACACAGGAAGGCATCTCCGCCGATGCGTAGCAGCTGCTGACGCAGGCTGTCCAGAGCGCGTAGCAGCCGCTGGAGGAACGCCTCACGCACCTTGAAAACCGAATCATTCCGCGTGATTCAAAGCCATTTCAGGAGGAATCTGACATGGCGAAGAAAATCCGCAGACCCTACATCATCAACGGCACGCAGTGCTGGATCTCCGGCAACACCGAGCAGGAAGTGCTGGACAACGCCATCCGGCTCATGGGCCTTACCCCGGCGCCCGCGCCTGCGAAGCCAAAAAAGAACTTCGGCCAGTATGCCCGGAACTGGTACAAGAAGTACTCCAAGCCCACCGTCAGCACGGCGACGGCTACGACCTATGACCGGCAGCTGCGGCTGTACATCCTGCCCGCGCTGGGCGATAAGGCCGTGGAGGACATCACCCTTGATGACGTGCAGGGGCTCTTCAACAGCTTCGGCAGCGGCACGGCGAAGACCACCAAGGAGAAGTGCAAGGTCGTGCTGAACATGATCTTCGAGCTGGCGGTGGAGGAAGGGCTGATGACCCGCAACCTGCTCAAGTCCAGCAGCTTCCGTCTGCGCGGCGAGGCCAGCAAAGCGACTGAACCCTACACGGTGGAGGAGATGCGCTGCCTGGTGGAGGGCATCGGCCGATTACAGAACCCCACCGACCGCGCCTACATGGCGCTGCATACCCTGCACCCGCTGCGGCTGGAGGAAGTCCTCGGCCTGCGCTGGGCGGATGTGGACGAGAAGAGCATGACGCTGCACATCCAGCGGGCCGTGACGCACCCGAACCGCAACGCACCGGAGGTCAAGGAAACCAAGACGAGCGAATGCCGCGAGACGGCCATGTCCGAGGTGTGCCTCAGGCACTTGAAGGAGATCGGGCGCGGCGCTCCCGGCGAGTATGTCGTTGGCGGCACGAGGCCGATGAGCTACACGCAGGTTCGCAAGATGTGCAGGCGCATCGCCCGGGAGATCGGCTTCGAGGGCAGCATCACACCCATGCGCTTCCGCACGACGGTGCTGACCGACATCTACGAGCAGACCGGCGATATCAAGCTGACGCAGCATGCCGCAGGCCATGCCACGCCGGAGATGACGCTGAAGCACTACGTCAAGGGCCGCAGAAAGGCGAACGATGCCGCGCAGGTGATCGACCGCATCTATGCAGCGCCAGCGGGAGGCGGCA
>JAFQEB010000138.1 GCA_017399225.1 Clostridia bacterium
ATCTTGTTCTTGGCAGAGTACATGACCGTGAAATAGTCCTTGAAGGTCTCGCTCTCGCCATCCGCCTTCGCGCCCTGCTCGGTCGCCGGCAGGTCAGCGGTCGCGTCCAGCACATAGGAGACGGGTTCAGCAGGAACCGCGGCAGCCGCCTCGGTCACTTCCAGCTTGAACAGGTAGTTGCTGCCGTCCGGCACACCCAGGTAGTAGGTGCCCGCAGCGTCCACAGCCAGCTCGGTGATGTACAGGCTGTTCTTGACGGACTCGACCTCGGTCTTCACCAGGATCTCGCCCGCGTCGTTGTAGATGGCAAACTGACGGCCGTCGCCGCCGGACACCCACCACAGCTTCACGTTCGCCGCGCCCTCGGTCTTGAACATCACGGAGTTGATCATGCCCTTGTCAGGGTTGGTCTTGCCGCCGAAGTTCAGGCGCTGGGTCGCGGTGTAGCCGTCGTCGAAGGTCTTGTTGCTGCCGTCAATCTTGTTCTTGGCAGAGTACATGACCGTGAAGTAATCCTTGAAGGTCTCGCTCTCGCCATCTGCCTTCGCGCCCTGCTCGGTCGCCGGCAGGTCAGCGGTCGCGTCCAGCACATAGGAGACGGGCTCAGCGGGAACCGCCGCAGGGGCAGCTTCCGCCACTTCCAGCTTGAACAGATAGTTGCTGCCGTCCGGCACGCCCAGGTAGTAGGTACCAGCAGCGTCCACCGCCAGTTCGGTGATGTACAGGCTGTTCTTGATGGATTCGACCTCGGTCTTCACCAGGATCTCGCCCGCGTCGTTGTAGATGGCAAACTGACGGCCGTCGCCGCCGGACACCCACCACAGCTTTACGTTCGCCGCGCCCTCGGTCTTGAACATGACGGAGTTGATCATGCCCTTATCAGGGTTGGTCTTGCCGCCGAAGTTCAGGCGCTGGGTCGCAGTGTAGCCGTCATCGAAGGTCTTGTTGCTGCCGTCAATCTTGTTCTTGGCAGAGTACATGACCGTGAAATAGTCCTTGAAGGTCTCGCTCTCGCCATCCGCCTTCGCGCCCTGCTCGGTCGCCGGCAGGTCAGCGGTCGCGTCCAGCACATGCACGGTACCCTCCGCCTGCGCAAAAGCCATCGGGAGCATCATCAGCCCGACCAGCAGCACGCACAGCAGAAGCCGCATCGTCCAGTTCTTCTTCATCTCTGAAGCCTCCTGTTTCTCGTTTGTCTTGAACGGTCGATTGGGAGTCATTTCCCACCGGTATCATCATAGCACATTTCGTCCCAAAATGAAAGCGGTTTCATACCACAAATTGCAAAAGTACAAAACAAATTCAACCTCCCCTGCCCGGGCGTGACAAACGCAGCTTTCTGTGGTAAAGTGGTAGCAGCACAAAAGACCCCGCAAGGAGGAGATTCCTGATGCGTTTCATCTATTCCCGGCAGGATATGCCTGACCTCGCCCGCGCGCAGGAGAACTGCTATTTGGCGGCCAACGGCCTGGGCGGATATTCGTCCCTGTCCGCCGCCTTTTCCATGACCCGCGCCGACCAGGGCTTCCTTGTCCGTGCCCGCACCGCCCCCAACGACCGGGTGACCCTCGTCGCCCGGCTGCAGGAGACGCTGCGCTGCGGCGACCGGACGACCTTCCTCTCCACCCAGGATTTCGCGGATGACGCCGCCCCGGAGGAGGGCTACCTGCATCTGTCCGGCCTGTGCGTGGAGGACGTACCCGCATGGACCTACGACGTGCAGGGCGTCCGCGTGACGCGCGAGGCCGCCATGGCCTTCGGGGAGGACACCGCCGCCATCCGCTACCGGGTGGAGAACCGCACGAAGACCCCCTGCACGCTGACCGTCCGCCCCTTCGTGCTGGGCTTTGAGAAGGGCCACGCGCCAGAGAAGCCCTGGCCCGTCGCCATCTGGGGCCGCACCATCACCGCCGCAGATCAGGCCATCCACGTGTTCACCGACGGTATGCTGACCGCCGAAGCGCCCGCATATCGCCTCCAGGCCTACCGGCACGACGCGCCCGACGGCCGTCCGGAGAAGGGCCTCGTTGCCAGCGTGTGCCGCATCGAGATCACCGTGCAGCCCGGCGAAACAGGGACGCTGTCCGCCGTATTCTCCGACGTGGAGACAGCACTGACTGCTGAAGCCGTCATCTCCGCCCGGAAGGCCCGCACAAAGGAGCTCCGCACCATCTCCGGCCTGACCGACCCCATCGCCCTGCAGCTGGCCTGCGCGGCGGACGCCTACATCGCCCACCGGGATTCCACCGGCACCAAGACCATCCTCGCCGGGTACCCCTTCTTCGGCGACTGGGGACGGGATACCATGATCGCCCTGCCCGGCTGCTGCCTCTCCGCCGGACGGTGCGAGGACGCCAAGTCCATCCTGCGCACCTTCTTCCAATATGAAAAGGACGGCCTGGTGCCCAACCTCTTCCCCGAGGGCACGGCGGAACCCATGTACAACACCGTCGACGCCGCCCTGCTGCTGATCAACACCGTCTGGCTGTATGTGCAGAAGACCGGCGACTGGGCCTTTGCCCGGGAGGCCTGGCCGGTGATGGAGAGCATCGTGCGCAATTACCGCAATGGCACCCACCACGGCATCCATATGGACGCAGATGGCCTGATCTGCGCGGGCCAGGGCTTCGACCAGGTCACCTGGATGGACGTGCGCATCGGTGACATTCTCCCCACGCCCCGCCACGGCAAGCCCGTCGAGATCAACGCCTACTGGTACAGCGCGCTGCGCATCATGGACGCCGTCGCGGAGAAATTGAGCCTTGACCGGGCGGATTACGCCGCGCTGGCTGAGACGGTGAAGGATTCCTTCCTGCGCCAGTTCTGGCTGGAGGAGGGATACCTCAAGGACGTGGTATCAGAAACCAAGGCCGATCCCCAGATTCGTTGTAATCAAATCTGGGCCGTGACCCAGCCCTTCACCATGCTCACTGCAGAGCAGGAAAAGGCCGTGGTGGATACCGTCTACGTCCACCTGTACACGCCTTGCGGGTTGCGTACCCTCTCCCCGGAGGATGCGCAGTATCACGGCGTCTATGCCGGCCCGCAGGCGGAACGCGACCTGGCCTACCATCAGGGCACGGTGTGGCCCTTCCCGCTGGGCGCGTACTACCTGGCTCACCTGAAGGTCTACGGCGACAAGGAAGCCGTCCGCAGCATGCTGGCCCCCATGGAGGCCACCCTGCGCGAGGGCTGCATCGGTCAGCTGCCGGAGATCTACAACGGCGACGCGCCCTCCGCCAGCCGGGGCTGCTTCGCCCAGGCCTGGAGCGTGGGCGAGATCCTGCGCGTGTACGAGGCGCTGGAGCGCACGGATTGAGGTGAACAGCATGAAAAAGGTCGCCTTTGTGTGCGTACACAATTCCTGCCGCAGCCAGATCGCCGAGGCGCTGGGGAAGCTCCTGGCGGCTGACGTGTTCGAAAGCTACTCCGCCGGCACGGAAACCAGGCCGCAGATCAATCAGGACGCGGTACGCCTGATGAAGCAGCTCCACGGCATCGACATGGATAAGACCCAGCGCAGCAAGCTCCTGGCCGATATCCCGCCGGTGGATGTGGTCATCACCATGGGCTGCAACGTGCAGTGTCCCCTGCTGCCCTGCGAGCGCCGGGAGGACTGGGGGCTGGAGGATCCCACCGGCCAGCCGGACGAGGTCTTCATACAGACCATCCGGGCCATTGAAGCAAAAATCCTGCAGCTCAGGGATGAGATGCAGGTGTGATGAGGCGCCGACAGAATTATCACGTCAAAAGGCTCTCCCTCCGGGAGAGCTGTCAACGTCAGCTGACTGAGAGGGCTTTGCCGCTGGACATGCCAACAGCATAGAGGTGCGTCTGAGGACGCGCAAGACCCTCTCACCCGCTACGCGGGAGCTCCCCCAAAGGGGGAGCCTTTTGGCATGGTAAATCTCAGCTTTATGGAGACTTGTCTGATCCTCTGCAGGTTATCCTTTGAGTCGCTTGCGCATTCTCCCTCAGTCTCCGCGCGAGCGCGGAGCCAGCATACGCCTCCGCTTCGCTCCGGAACCTTTGCCCGTTCCGGGCAACTCCCCACCGGGGAGCCGGTTCCTCCCGGATGGAGCCTTTTGGTTTGTGCGCCCCAGGAACTTGCCGGAGGCTTTTCTGTCCATTTAAATGATCTTCGTCGTCCACTGGTGGCAATCCCAGACCTCCGTCACCACGTCCTGATAAAATTCCGGCTCGTGGCAGATCAGCAGGATAGAGCCCTTGTACTCCTTCAGCGCGCGCTTCAATTCGTCCTTCGCGTCTACGTCCAGGTGGTTGGTGGGCTCGTCCAGCAGGAGGATGTTCGTCTCCCGGTTGATCAGCTTGCACAGGCGCACCTTGGCCTGCTCGCCGCCGGAGAGGACGCGCACTTGACTCTCAATGTGCTTGGTGGTCAGGCCGCATTTGGCCAACATCGCGCGGATCTCCGCCTGGTTGAGGCTGGGGAACTCGTTCCAGATCTCCTCGATGCAGGTGGTGGAATTGTTATAGTCGCCCTCCTGCTCGAAGTAGCCGATCTCAAGGTGATCGCCCAGCTCGATTTCGCCCGAGAGAGCCGGGGTCAGGCCGAGAATGCTCTTCAAGAGCGTCGTCTTGCCGATGCCGTTGGCGCCGGTGAGGGCGATCTTCTGCCCGCGCTCCATGGCGAGGTTCAGGGGCTTTGACAGGGGCGAATCGTAACCGATGACCAGATCGCGGGTCTGGAAGATGTACCTGCCCGGGGTGCGGCCCACCTTGAAGCGGAACTCCGGCTTGGGCTTCTCCGCCGTCAGCTCGATGCGCTCCATCCTGTCCAGCTTCTTCTGCCGGGACATGGCCATGTTGCGGGTCGCCACGCGGGCCTTGTTGCGGTTGACGAAGTCCGTCAATTCGCTGATCTCCTGCTGCTGACGCTTGTAGGCGGCCTCCAGCTGGGCCTTCTGCACCGCATAGACCTCCATGAACTTGTCATAATTGCCCACATAGCGGGTCAGCTTGCGGTTCTCCATATGATAGATGAGGTTGACCACGTCGTTGAGGAAAGGGATATCGTGGGAGATCAGGACAAAGGCGTTCTCATACTCAGTCAGGTAACGCTTCAGCCAGGCGATATGCTCTTCATCCAGATAGTTGGTAGGCTCGTCCAGCAGGAGGATATCCGGCTTTTCCAGCAGGAGCTTGGCCAGCAGCACCTTGGTGCGCTGCCCGCCGGATAGGTCGGAAACATCGTGTTCCAGCCCCAGTGCCAACAGCCCCAGCGCCCGGGCGACCTCCTCCACCTTGGAATCAATGAGATAGAAGTCGTGGGCGTCCAGCAGTTCCTGGATCTCGCTGAGCTCCTCCATCCAGGCAGTCATTTCCTCTTCGGATGCGTCGCCCAGCTTATCACAGATCTCGTTCATCCGCATTTCCAGCTCAAACAGCCAGGAAAAGGCGCTCCGCAGCACATCCTGGATGGTCATGCCAGGATTCAGCGCCGCGTGCTGATCCAGATATCCGACGCGCACCCGCGGCGACCACTCCACCCGTCCGTCGTCAGGCTGCAGCTTACCGGTAACGATGGACATAAAGGTGGACTTTCCCTCGCCGTTGGCGCCGACCAGGCCGATATGCTCGCCCTTAAGCAGGCGGAAGGAAACGTCCTCAAAAATGGCCCGGTCACCGAAGCCGTGGGACAGGTGTTCAACAGTCAGAATGCTCATGCAGGTGCTCCTTTGTGATGACATTTTCGTGGTATTATACCACAGCCGCCAGGGAGGAGCAAGGCGAGAAATGCAAAAATCCCGCAACGCCTTGCAAAACAAGGCATTGCGGGATGAGGTCGGGCTTGCCCGACGAGCGACAGCCATTGCTTGCAATGGCCGAGCGAAGCCAGCGACGGGCTTGTCCCGTTGATGGCCGTTTGAAGTACGCCCGACTGGATTCGAACCAGCGACCTTCAGAGTCGGAGTCTGACACTCTATCCAACTGAGCTACGGGCGCGCAGCCATATTATATTAGCACAGAAGGGCAGGAAAATCAAGGGGGGCAGGATATTCTTTTCGTTGTCTTCGTTTGCGGAAGAACGGCGCATCAGCGCGTTTTGCGCTGTGTCATCTCATTCTGCTGAAGAGCAGGTCTTGAAAGCCTGTTTTTTGGAAAAAAACACTTCCCGATGCACAAAAAGGCATTGCTCATTCGTTTTAATAAAGAAGGACTATGATGATCCGGAGGCGAACATCCTTGAAGAAGCTTCTCCTGCTGCTGGTGGCTCTGCTGCTTTGTCAGAGCGCTCAGGCTGATGAACTGCCTGCGCCCTTCACCGGTTATGCGGATAAAACGCTTTTCCTGCGGCCTTCCCCGGCTGCTTCCAGCGACTCGCTGGCCAGCATCCCTGCCGGAACGCCCATTGATCTGGTGCCCGTCAGCGATGTATTTGCAGAGGTCACCTATCAGGGCAAGACGGGATATGTGTACTATCCGTTGGTCATGCGGATGCCGGAGGAGACCGGCGTGGAGCCCTATCCGGCCTATCTGCCGCAGAGCAAATACCTCTTTTCTCTGCCGCTGGACACTGCCCCGGTACTTTCGACCGTGCAGGCCGAGACGCCGGTTATGGTAACGGGAGAATCCGGCCGCTTCCTGCGCATTGAGGCTCAGGGGCAGACCGGCTATGTGTATGCCCGGGATACCGAGACGATCGGCGACATGCACATGGAGGTCTGCGCTACGGAGTTCTGGGCGGAAACGGCGCTGACGACCCGCGTGTATCCTTTGAAAAACGCGGAAACGGCGCTGACGCTGGAGCCCAGCCGGGTCTACATCGCCGAGGCGGTCTGCAACGGGTATTATCGCGTCACCATCGGCGACGCCGTGGTCTATGTGCCTGCCGGCGGCGTCGAAACCCTCCGCCGGGCACAGGAGAACGCCCGCGTGGCAGTCATCACCACGGAAACGCAGCTTTTCTCCGCGCCCGACCTGTCCGCCGCAACGGATGAGCGCCTGGAAGAAACCCGGCTGTTCCCCCTGATGCCCATGGAGGGCGGCTTCCAGCAGCTGCGCGGTATGCCCTTTTATATCTGCGCAAACGACGTCGCCGCTTATCAGGCCAGCGTCATTGACAATCAGGTGCTGCGCATCCTGGCCGATGCACCGCTGCTGTTGCAGCCGGAAGCCGGAGCACAGGAGACGAGCCGCGTGACGACCGGGACGCTCATCGACGTGCATTATGCGACGGAGGACTGGTATCTGGTGCAGGTCGGCCAGTACTGGGGGTTCCTTCCCAGGGACGAGGCAATCGCCATACCCATGGCCGTCACCGCAAAGATGATGCCCACCGCCGCCGTTGTCACAGAGGATGCAGCCTTCCAGCGAGACGGCGTGACTTTCACCCTGCGTGCCGGTATGCGCCTTGTGCTCACCGCCATGGCGGATGACTACTACCGCTTTGAATCAGACGGAGACGCCGGTTTCATTTCGTCAGCCAGCGTGGACGTCCTCGGCTCGGACACCGAGCTGACCGCCTATACCGTCACAGCACTGGAGGAGATCGAGATCATGGATTTCCCCGATGCAAAGCTGGGCCGGGTGATCACAACCATCCCCCAGGGTGAGAAGGTGCGCGTCACAGGCTTCAACCGCTGCTACCTGATCGTCAAGTGGAACGGCGTGACCGGCTATGCACATCAAAAGGGGCTGCTGACCAGCGAGAGCCGCGGCATCCCCGAAATGGAGGACGTCCCCGCCTGTGAGGTGGTGCTGGACAAGTCCACCGGCATGGCCTATGCCTTCCTGCTCAGGGAGGATGGCACGCGCGGCGAGCTTGTCATCTGCGCAAAGGTCGCAACGGGCAAGCGCACCACGCCGACGCCCACCGGTACCTTCCTGCTGGGGCGCAAGGAGCGCTGGCACGCTTTCACCCTCTCCTATACGCCCCACACCACCGAGTACGTCAAGGCCCGTTACATCCACGGCTGGCCCTGCGAGCAGCGCAGGGAATCCACCGTCAAAACGAGCCTGATTCAGACCGGCGCAGTGACCGGCGGCTGCCTGCGCTCCCCCTTCGAATTCGCCCGATGGGTCTATATGAACAGTACCGCCTACGAGACGCAGCTGGTGATCGTCAACGGCGGCTTCGAAGCGCCGGAGGGAGCGGAAGCGGTCCGGGTCAGATAATACCAACTGATGGAGGTACCCATGAAGAAGCTGATTGCACTTTTGATGGCGCTGCTGCTGGCGGTTCCGGCCTTCGCAGCAGAGCCTTCCCTGACGGAGGAGGACTACACCCTCCGTCTGTCCAATGAGGAGGACGCCCCCGTCTTCGCCCTGAGCGACGAGGCGGATGCGCTGCTGGCTGCGCTGGCGGATCACACCGGTGCGCCGGTTGCCATGACCTTCGAGGATCAGGACTGTATGCTGCCCGGCATGACGCGGGAGTATCAGACGGCGGACGAGCTGTTCGTTCTCGCCACGCGTCCCCTGCCCGGCGACCCCAACGCCAACACCATCGAATCCGTCATGGTGCTGACCGATTCCGTCACGACCCATCGCGGCGCACGGGTCGGCATGACGTTAACGGAGATCGAGGCCCTCTACGGCACGGATCATGTACTGGATTATGACACGGTCCTTTACGCCAACGGCGATTTCGACCCGCAGGTCATGTTCTTCTTCGACACGGAGACCTGGGTCTGCGTGGGCTGGATGCTCTTCCGGAACATGGTGATCTGATATGCTGCATCCACTGTATCTGTCGCTCCTTGTGCCCGCTGCCTGCGCGGGCTTTTTCGCGTTGGGGCGCTTCCCCCGCCTGCGGCAGCTGTGGCTGCTGTTTTGCAGCGGCCTGTTCCTGTATGCGGCGGAGCCGGAACACTGGTGGCTGCTGCTGACGCTGACCGCGCTGGCGTGGCTGGCCCCTCTTGCCGGAAAAACCGGCGCGGCAGTCTATGCGGGGCTGGCAGTCGGCACGCTGGCCGCGGTAAAGCTCTCCGGGCAGGCATGGCCGGTGGGGCTTTCCTTCGTGGCGCTGCAGGGTATCGCCTATGCGGCGGATGCTGCCGGAGACGCCGCCTGCCGGGGCAGCCTCCCGCAGGTACTGCATTACACGCTCTTTTTCCCCAAGCTGAGCGCGGGCCCCATATGCCGCTTCGCCACCTTCCGGGAGGAAGCGCAGGCAGCGCGTATTTCCTGGGAGGACATGGAGGCCGGGCTTATCCGTCTTGCCTTTGGGCTGGGCAAGAAGCTCCTCATTGCCGACAGCCTGTATCCGCTGGCCATGGCCGGCTTTACCTCCGGCGGACATCCGCTGGGGTGGGCGCTGTCCCTTGGGTGCTGCACGCTGTATGTGTATTTTGATTTTTCCGGCTGCACGGATATCGCGCTGGGCGTGGGACGGATGCTGGGTATGCGTCTGCCGGAGAACTTCGACCGGCCCCTGCAGGCTTCATCCCTGCGGGCGTTCTGGCGCAGGTGGCACATGAGCCTCTCGGGCTTCCTGCGGGACTATGTGTACATCCCCCTGGGCGGCAGCCGCAGAGGCAGGGCACGGACGCTGATCAATGTGCTGATCGTCTTTGTACTGATGGGTCTGTGGCACGGCTTCACCTGGGGATACCTGCTATTCGGCCTCTGGCATGGCCTGCTGATGCTGCTGGAGCATTCCGGCATACTGACTCCCGCGCGCTGGAAGGCTCCGTTTGGACGGCTGTATACGCTTTTCACCGTCGCGGTGGGCTTCATGATCTTCATGGCGCCCGGCCTGCCCGCGTATTCTCCGGGGGCGGAGCCCCTGCGGCAGACGATCATGACGCTCTCGCCCATGGCGGTCATCGCGCTGGCAGCAGCGGTATTCCTCCTGATGCGGGAGGGCAAAAAGCCGCTGCCTGTTTGGGCCGCACGCTGGCTGGCCCTGGCGCTGCTGGCAGTGTGCTGGACGCATCTGCTGGCAGGGGGATATGTGCCGATGCTGTACGCGCAGTTCTGATCAGGAAAGCATTGCGGAAAGGAGGCGCCCGTATGGGCAGGAAGCTCTTTGTGCTGGCGGCATTGCTGCTTCTGCTGCTGCCGCTGGCGTTGACGCCCTTCGGGGTGGATATCCGCGCATACCGGACGGATGCGCAGACAGCCGTTTTTGCAGAAGATCCCGCCGGCTATGTGACGGATCGCCTGGCGCTCCGCACGGCGGCCATCACCCTGCGCGCAAAGGCATTGGCCCTGCTGGGCGAATCCGGCAGCCCGCAGGTCATTCGCGGCCGCGACGGCTTCCTTTTCTTTGCGGAATCCCTGTACACCGAGCCGCTCACCGATCAGGAGCTGGCCGCACTGACGGATAAGCTGACCGCATTGGAGCAGGCGCTGGCAGTGGACGGACGCAGGCTGATCATCCTGATCGCCCCCGACAAGGCATCCGTCTACCCGGAAATGCTGCCGCTGCATGTGCTCCCCCGGCAGCCGGATCCCCTTCAGCAGGCGAATGCTTCCCTGCGGGACGCCGGGCTGACGGTGCTGGACGCGCAAGGCCTGCTGACCGCCCACAAGGGCGAAGGGCTCCTTTACTTCCGCGGGGACAGCCACTGGAACGCCCGGGGCGCCCGCATCATCTGTCAGGAGCTGATGCGTCTGACCGGCACCGAAGCCCCCGATCATGCCGACGCGCCCCTTCTGCCGGGCACGGCGGGTGATCTGACGCTCCTGTGCCAGCCGGGCACACCGCCAACGGAGCCGGACGCATCGCCGGACATCCCGCGCGCCTACCGCACAGCGCGTCCCATGCGAACGGCAGATGACGCCCGCATCCAGACCACAAGCGCCACGACGGCCCTGTCCCTCCTGGTGATCCGCGACTCCTTCGGCCGCGGGCTGCTGCCCTATCTGGCCAACACGGCAGGGCGCATGACCTTCTCCCGAAGCGATCAGGATGTGCCCGCTCAGGCGGCCGCAGCCAAGGCAGACTGGGTCGTGATCGAAGTGGCACAGCGCAACCTGCGCACCTGGCTGCAGGACGATGTACTTTATCAAGAAAGGTAGCAAAGCAAATGAAACGGCTTCTGAAATGCCTCAAATGGCTCCTTATCCTCGCGGTGATCGCCGGTCTTTTTGTCCTGGGCGTCAACGCCTGGATGATCCACAGCACCGCAGGAGCGATCTTCACACTGGATGAGGCAGACCAGCTCTCCGGCGACTGCATCCTGGTGCTGGGCTGCGGCGTACGCAGCGACGGCAAGCCCAGCCACATGCTGCAGGACAGGCTGGACGTGGCGATCAGCGCATACCGGATGGGCCTGGCCCCCAAGCTGCTCATGAGCGGCGATCATGGCCGGGAACACTACGATGAAGTCAATGCCATGAAGGACTACGCCATTTCCAAGGGCGTCCCCTCCGAGGATATCTTCATGGATCACGCCGGCTTCTCCACCTATGAGAGCATGTACCGTGCGCGCGACGTCTTCCAGTGTGAACGCCTCATCATCGTCACGCAGAATTACCATCTGTACCGGGCCATCCACAATGCGCGGGCATTCGGGCTGGAGGCGTCGGGTATCTCCTCCGACCTTCGCAGCTACGCCCGACAGCCCTACTTCGACCTCCGGGAAGCCGCTGCACGGGTCAAGGACTGGCTGTGGTGCCTTGCGAAGTTCCCGCCCACCTACCTGGGCGAAGCGATCCCCATCTTCGGCGACGGGGACGAAACCAACGACCGCTGAAGCGCCGCCCTCCCGAAGCGATTCGCCCGACCATATGATCCCTTCAACAAAAAAACAGGACGCCTGATGTTTCAGACGTCCTGATGTTTTTTGCATCCGCAGCTGCCGCGGCACACGATGGAGGCTGCGACCCTGATGGTGCGCGGCGGCGCGTTGTCCCGATGGATGCGCTGGCGCAGAAGAGTCAGCGCCTGCTGGATCATCTCATCGATGGAGGGATCGATCGTGCACAACGGCATGGGGAAGTTGATGCGGCCCTGGATGTTGTCATAGCCAACGATGGCAATGTCCTGCGGCATCTGCACACCGATCTCCCGCAGGAAGGAGGCGGCATTCCATGCCTCCATGTCACAGAATACGAAGATGCCGTCCACGCCCTCGCTCTTCCACTGCGCGAGGGTTTTTCGGCCCATCTCATCATCCTCAGCGACCAGCACATGACGGTTGCTTTCCGGGATGCCCGCCTCATCGCAGGCGCGGAGGAAGCCCTTCATGCGGTACTCCGTGCTGTGAACGATGTCAAAGCCGCACAGGAACGCCAGATTCCGCCGGCCCGCATCAATCAGATGCTTCCCGGCCAGATATCCGCCCTTCTCCTCATCGCACATCACGCAGTCATTAGCCCCCGCATCCAGGCAGCGGGACATGAGCACATAGGGAACCCCGGCAGCCTTCATGCGCTGGATGGACTCCTGCGCCCCGTGGCTGGGAAAGAGCAGGATGCCGTCCACCTGGCGGCTCAATGCGGTTTCCACCGCCTTCAGCTCCTGGTCAGGCTGTTCGCGGGAGCACAGCGTCAGCAGGCTGTAGCCCAGCGCTGATGCGGCGTCATGGATGGCATCCGCCACGGCGGCATAATACGGGTTGGACATCGCGCCCAGGATCAGGCCGATCGTCTTCGTCCGGCCGGAGCGCAGGGAGCTGGCGGCATAGTTGCGCACATAGCCCATCTCCCGGGCTGCCTGCTGAATCTTCCTGCGGGTCTCCGCTGATATATCTGGCTTGTTTTTCAGCGCACGGGATACCGTGTTCGCGGTAAAGCCGGTTTCACGCGCAATATCCTGAAGCGTCACGCGGCCGCCGTGCGGAACGGATCTCATACCGGATTCCTCCTGTACTTCCATTGCTTTTCCGCGTGCATTCTACCACATGCGCCCGCATTTGTCAAATTCAGCCATAGAAAGGCCGAATCCGCCATGTTTTCAGACAAGCGTATGAAGCTCTCAGGTTTTTGCGCTGCTCCTCCAGGGGGGCATCACAGGTGATAGTACATGGTGATGCGGGTGTTCCGCTCGTTCAGGGCGGCATAGTAGGCATTGAGCGCCGTCAGCTGTGCGATCTCCACGGTGTAGCCCTTGATCTGCCGCAGCTCGGAGGCGATGACCTGGGTGTTCTCGTTGATGGACTTGACCTGCTGATAGAGCATGTACTGGTTCTGCTTGATCTGCTCCAGGTTCTCGATGACCGTGTTCAGCTGGCTGATGACGGTATCCTTGCGCAGCTCATCCTCATACAGGTTGTATGCGCCGTGGGGGCCGGTGAGCTCGGTGCAGCGCCCGGTGACGAAGTATTCGTAGATGCTGGTAAGGGCGGGCAGGTTGCTGTACTTGGGATAGATCAGGCCGTCCGAATAGTAACGCTGGAGAAGCTGGCGGGATTCATCAAGCGGCTTCTGCATGAAGCTGTGCATCTCTGTATTGGTGTGATTCCAGTCTCGCAGATTGCGGCCATAAGCATTCTGGGCTTCTTCATTACGCTTGTCGATCTGACGGCAGGAACGATCGTATTCCTTGGCAGCGTACTCGTTGTCCTCACGGCACCCACGTCTCTTGACGTAAATATACCAGGACGCAGGAACACCGATGGCTGCTGAGAGGATGCCCAGCACCCTGAACAGGTCGCCAATTCCAGGATCCATATTGAAGCTGCAAAAAAGGAGAAAGAATCCAACCGCAGCCAGTGCAACCGTCAAGATCAACGCAAACAGCGGCTGGTCATATTCCTTCTTGACCGGCGGCTGCGGCTTGCCTTCTTTTTGCAAAACGGGCTTGCGGCTCGCCTGAAACGTATCGTACTCCGCGATAATCCGCTCCTGCTGCAGAATATCCGTTTCCTGCATGATCGCATCCTTCATGTACTGCAGCAATTCCTTGGTTTCCATGTGTCTGCCTCCTCCGTATGCCTCTGCTGTAATAACCGATATTGGTTAATGGCATTATATACCGATTTCGGTTACTGTGTCAATGGAGAAACTGAGGGACGGAGGCATACGGATGATTTCTTATAGCCGTCTGTGGGAAACCATGCGCAAAAAGGGCATATCCCAATATGCGCTGATCCATGCCTACGGCGTCAGCCCGGCGCAGATCACCCGCATGAAGCGGAACGAAAGCGTCAGCACCCATACCATTGAGATGTTTTGCAGGATCCTCGCCTGCCGGGTGGAGGATATCATGGAGTACATCCCGGAGAAAGACAAACCCTGATGCCACCATCCTCCGGCGGCATTTGTGTTTGGGGAATACAAAACGCGGCCTCCGTCCTCCGGAAGGTCGCGTTTTGAAGTGATACCGTTATTGTCCCAGCGCTGCCTGCAGCACCGCCATGTTGGCGCGCATCACGTCCTCGTAGTATCTCAGGGGGATCTCGCCCTCCGGGCCGGTCACGACGGGATCCAGCACATGGATCTCCGCCCCGGTCTCACGGGCAACGATCTGCGCGGCAATGTCCTCATACTGGGGCTCCACAAACAGGGGCGGCGTGCCATGGTGCGCCACCTCTTCGCACAGCTCCGCCAGCGCCCGGGGCGACAGGGCATCATCCGGCTCATGATTCAGCACCGCCGCAACGTGCAGCCCGTAAGCCTCCGCAAAATAAGGGAAGGCCTCGTGGAAGGTAATGATATCATGCCGGGCCAGGCCGTTGAGACCTTCGGTCAGCTCCGCATCCAGCGCGCGCAGGCGGGCAACGTACGCATCCCGATTGTCACTGATGGCCTGGGCGTGCTGGGGCAACTGAGCGATCAGCCCCTCCGCAAGGTTTTCGACCATGGCGATGGCATTCTCCGCATCCAGCCAGATGTGCGCGTTGACCTCATGGCCATGGTCATGATCGTGGTCATGATCGTGTCCGTGCCCATCCTCGCAGGATTCCAGCAGCGTCACGCCATGGGAGGCGTCCACCACCGGCAGCTCCGGGTACGCTTCGAAGACGCCGGCCAGATATCCCTCCATGCCCGCGCCGTTGATGAGGAACACGTTCGCACGGGCCAGCAGCTTCATGTCGCCGGTCTGCAGCTGGTAATCATGCAGGCAGCCGGCGTCGGGGGCGGTGAGGCTGGCGACCTCCAGGCCGTCGATGCCGTCGGTGAGGTTCAGGGCAAACACATAGATCGGAAAAAACGAGGTGACCACCGTCTCCCCCAGCGCGCCGGCAGGCTGCGCCAGCAGGAGAAGGGTCAGCAGCAGGGTGAACAGCTTCTTCATGGATAATTCCTTCCGTATAATTCTGCCGTACTTCCGGCATGTATGAAACGAGTCTCGCAGGCGTTTCCCTGCGTCAGGGCCGGCCGTAGCCCGCCATGGGATGATTTTCCCGGATGATGCGGTGCAGCATCTCCTTTTCCATGTCAGGCAGCTGGTCGCCGTAGCGCTCCAGCAGCACCCGCATCGCCGCCAGGGAGCCCCGCTCCATCGCATAGCTCCGCAGCCCTTCCAGGCTGATCTCCGGCGGGCTCATGGCGTCCAGCAGCACGCCGACCGCCTCGTCCACCAGGAAGTCCACATCCCGGAGGAAGATGCGCCGCACGGCTCCGTTGTCCGTCTGCAGAAGCATCTGCGGGCCCAGCAGCTCGTACAGGTCGCCGAAGATGATCTCCTTCAGCCCCCTGCACAGCTCCTCCGGCGCACTGCGGTCCGGCCGGTGATGGCGCAGCTTCTCCGCCACATGCTCGCACAGGGACGTATGCGCTGTCAGCTGCGTCCCCAGCACGGGCGCAAAGACCCGCCGCACCTCCGCCGTTCTGATCGGATATGCCATTCTCAAGCACCTCCCGCCTGATGCGCTTCCTTGGTATCGCTGCACGCAGCCCTTCCCTGTTTCATTCGACACGCATGGCAAAAATCCCTGCGGCACTTTATTTTTCACCTTTTTTTCTGAAAATCCCCCAAAGGATCGTGCATATTATTCGATGCTCTGCATATTTATTCCCTTATCCCCGCATGGATTGTGGGGAACACCCGTCCTGCCACAAGATGTTCAGCGGGAAGTTATCAACAGGCTTTGGCGTCATGCAGGTTTTTGTCTTTGGGCAAACCCTTGCAATTTCGGCATTTCTATGCTATCATACGGTAGGCAAAAAGTTATCCACAAGTGGTAAACAGATACAGCTCACGGTCGCAGGCGGTCGTGTGCTTTTTTCACCCGCTGAGGAGAAATACATGAGGCGTCAGCGGCCTCGCCTATGAAGCTATCGCGAGAGGAATACACATGATGGATATGAAGGAACTATGGGAGCGGGCGTGTGCCCTGATGGAATCGGAGATGAACCGCATCGTCTACACGACATGGATCGCCAGCAATCTGACGGTCATGGCGCTGGAGGATGATACGCTGATCCTCCGCATCACGATGGAGAACATGCAGCGCCAGCTGATGAACATGCACCACCAGCGCATCGTGGATGCGGTGAGCCGCGCGGCAGGCCGCCGGATGAAGGTGGAGATCCTGACCGGCGCAGAGCTGCAGGAGCGCGCCTCTGCCAAGGCACAGGAGGAGCCGGAGGACTCCCTGACGGAGAGCTCCATCGCCCTGAATCCCAAATACACCTTTGACACCTTCGTGGTGGGCAGCGGCAACCGCTTTGCCCATGCGGCCTCCCTGGCTGTGGCCGAGGCTCCCGCACAGGCCTACAATCCGCTCTTTATCTACGGCGGCGTGGGTCTGGGCAAGACGCACCTGATGCACGCCATCGGTCACTTCATCCTGGAGCAGGACCCCACCAAGCGCATCTTGTACATCCCGGGGGAGACCTTCACCAACGAACTGATCTCCGCCATCCAGCAGAACCGCAACATCCAGTTCCGCAACCGCTTCCGCAATGTGGACGTGCTGATGGTGGACGATATCCAGTTCATCGCCGGCAAGGAATCCACCCAGGAGGAGTTCTTCCACACCTTCAACACGCTGCACACCGCAGGCAAGCAGATCATCCTGACCTCCGACCGGCCTCCCCATGAGATCGCCCGCCTGGAGGAGCGCCTGCGCAGCCGCTTTGCCTGGGGCCTGATCGCCGACATCAAGAAGCCGGACGTGGAGACCCGCATCGCCATCCTCAAGGCCAAGGCCGAATCGGAGAACATCAAGGTGGAGGACGGCGTGCTGGAGAACATCGCCGCTCACATCGACACCAACATCCGCGAGCTGGAGGGCAGCCTGACCCGTCTGGTGGCCTACGCCGTCCTGACCAAGAAGCCCCTGACCGTCCAGCTGTGCAACGAGGCCCTGCGCGACCTCTTCTCCAGCCAGACCCGCAAGGAGGTCACCCCTCAGATCATCATGGAGACCGTGGCGGATTACTACTCCATCTCCGTGGCGGATATCATCCGTCAGACCCGCCGCCGGGAGATCACCGTGCCCCGGCAGATCGCCATGTATCTCACCCGCGAGATGACCAACCTCTCCCTGCCGCAAATCGGCCAGGTGTTCGGCAACCGCGACCACACCACCGTCCTGCACGGCTGCGACAAGATCGCTGCCATGGTCAAGGACAACACCTCCGGCATGGAGAATGTGGTCAGCGATATCCGCAGCCTGATCACCGAGGGGAAGTAAGCATATCCGTGGCCGCATCGTTGAGGGTGCGGCCTCCCCTATTCTTTGGAAAAACCAAAGAAATCCAGCCTCTCCCACAGGTTGATGTTGTACTTTCCCTAAATATGTGATATGATATAAGTCAGTCTATTCGCGGCCTGCGGAGCGATCCACGGCCCATATGGAGGTATATTCCCATGAACGTCATTACCACCCTTGAACTCAAAGACCGCCTGAGCGAGCTGCAGGGCACCACCGTCACCCTGCGCGGCTGGATCCGCAACCACCGCAAGCAAAAGAACATGGGCTTCATCGACTTCTTCGATGGCCTGTGCTTCAAGAATCCCCAGGTCGTCTATGATAATAACATTGCCAATTTCGATGAGATCCAGGCCCTGCGCGTGGGCTCCGCCATCACCGTGACCGGTACGGTCGTGCCCTCTTACAAGGACCCCACCACCCCCGAGGTGCAGGCCAGCGAGATCGTGCTCGAGGGCGATTGCCCCGAGGATTACCCCCTGCAGCCCAAGCGCCACTCCATCGAGTTCCTGCGCGAGATCGGCTACCTGCGCCCCCGCACCCGCCTGTTCCAGGCCGTGTTCCGCGTGCGCAGCGTGGCTTCCATGGCCATCCACACCTACTTCCAGGATCGCGGCTATCTGTACGTCCACACGCCCCTGATCACCGGCAACGACGCTGAGGGCGCGGGCAACACCTTCACCGTGACCACCCTCGACCCCAAGGACGCGGGCAAGTGGGATCAGGACTTCTTCGGCAAGCAGGCTTCCCTGGCCGTCACCGGTCAGCTGGAGGGCGAAACCTTCGCCATGGCCTTCTCCAAGATCTACACCTTTGGCCCCACCTTCCGCGCGGAGAACTCCAACACCAAGACCCACGCGGCGGAGTTCTGGATGATCGAGCCGGAAATCGCCTTCTGCGACCTGGATCAGCTGATGGACGTGGAGGAGGACTTCCTGAAGTACCTGGTCAAGACCGTGCTGGAGAAGTGCCCCGACGAGCTGGCCTTCCTGGACACGTTTGCGGCGGGCGGCAAGGGCAAGTCCGGCCTGGTGGAGAAGCTGGAAGCGCTGGCTACCGCCAAGTGCGCCCGCATCACCCACGAGGAAGCCATCACCATCCTCAAGAATTCCGGTAAGGACTGGCAGTTCAAGCCCGAATACGGCGAGGACACCGCCAAGGAGCACGAGAAGTACCTCACCGAGGAGTACTTCCACGGCCCCGTGTTCGTGTACAACTGGCCCAAGGACATCAAGGCCTTCTACATGTACCAGAATGACGACGAGAAGACCGTCGCTGCCGTTGACCTGCTGGTACCCGGCTCCGGCGAGCTGATGGGCGGCTCCCAGCGTGAGACCCGCCTGGACAAGCTGACCGAGCGCATGGATACCCTGGGTATCTCCAAGGACAGCCTGGACTGGTACATCAACCTGCGCAAGTTCGGCGGCTGCACCCACGCGGGCTTCGGCATGGGCTTCGAGCGGTTGCTCATGTACCTCACCGGCGTGGATAACATCCGCGACGTGATCCCCTATGCACGCACGCCTATGAACTGCGAGTTCTAAGATATAGCACGTCGAAAAGGGGTCGAAGACCCTGAACTGCGAGTTCTAAAAACGAACAACGTGCGTGCTGAAATGGGTCGAAGACCCCGCACGCCTACGAACTGTGAATTCTAAGGATGAGCAGCAAAGCCGCGAGCACTTTCTTGCTTCGCTTCAGGCCACCTGAAGTGAATAGTGAATAGTGAAGTCGTTCGGCTTCGCCTCACTGGTGAATAGTGAATAGTAGGATGGCCCCACCAACCACACTATTCATTATTCATTATTCATTATTCACTATTCACTATTCACTTCCCCCTCCCCCTCGTTCCCCCTCCGCGCACGCATGATGTCCCCCATCGTGCGCGCGCCTTCTTTATATTCTGGAGGTTCATCATGCATCAATCGGTTCCCGCATGGCGGCGGGTGCTGCGGGCAGTGCTGACGGCGGCGCTGGCAGTGCTGCTGATCGCCCTGTTTTACGTGGCAGTTGTCATGGGTCAGCCCCAGGGCAGCGTCTCTGCCGGGGTGGAGCCCCGGATGGATCAGCCGCTGCTCTCTCCCCTGCCCTCCGCACTGCTCATCACCGACGACGCCCAGCTCTCCCGCCTGACAGAAGCCTTTCCTGCTCCGGTGATGCACCCGCTCTACGGGGATTCGCTGACCTTCGTGGAGGGGCTCTGCTGCGATCTGAGCTTTGAGGGCGGGCTGGGCCGCCGCCTCACCCTCACCTACCGCACCGACGATTATCACACCCTGACCGTCACCAGCATCTATCCGGCCCGGGCGCTGGCGCTGGTGGGCAAGGAGGATTACACCTTCTCCCAGATCGCAGGCCAGAAGCTGGCGGGGCTGCCCTCCGTGCGGATGGAAAACGCCTCCGCCATCCGCCTGCATTCCCAGGGCGAGGAGGCCCTCTACGTCCTGACTGCCCCCAAAGTGCCCGATGCGGAGCTTCGCCGCTGGACCGCTGCAATGCAGCTGCTGACCGGCGACGAATAAGTCGACGCAGCGTCGGTTGCACCCCGAAGGCGGATGTGCTATCCTCTCCCCAGGAGGTGACCCCGATGCACGACATCACCACAGGTGCGCTGATCCGCCAGCTGCGGCTGGAAAAGGGATTGACGCAGGCTGCGCTGGCCGGATTGCTCCATGTGAGCGCCAAGGCTGTCTCCAAGTGGGAGCGCTGCGCCGGACTGCCGGACGTGAGCCTGATCCCCGCCCTTTCCCAGGCGCTGGAGGTCAGCAGCGACGCCCTGCTGGCCGGCCGGGTCGCCCCCAATCCACCTGAGGGAGGCAACATGAAGCGCATCCAATTCTACCGCTGCCCCAGCTGCGGCGATCTGCTGACGGCCGCAGGCAAGCCGGAAATCAGCTGCTGCGGACGCAGGCTGGCCCCCATGCAGCGCCGCCCCGCCGACGCGGCCCATACCCTGACCATCTCCGACGTGGAAACGGAGAAGCTCCTGCAATGGACGCACCCGATGGACAAAGCCCATCACCTGACCTTCATCGCTGCGGTGGGCTATGACTGCGTCCACATCATCCGCCTGTACCCCGAGGGCGCATCCGAGCACCGGCTGCCCCACATCCCGTGGGCAACCTACGTCTGCGGCTGCTCCAATGAACCGGATACGCTGTTTGTCAGCAAATGAGGTAAATACCATGAAGATCATTCTGCTCATTGGCAAGATCTGCTGCGGCAAGAGCACCTATGCCCGCAGCCTGAAAGGCACCCTGCTGATCTCCTGCGATCAGCTGATGCAGTCCATGTTCCCCGGCGGCTGCGGCGAGCATCACGACCTGCTGGCCGAGCGGGCCCGCAAGTATCTGCTGCACCTGGCCCGGCAGTGCGCCGAGGCAGGGGTAACGCCCGTGGTGGACTTCGGCTTCTGGAATCCCACGACCCGGCGGGAAGCCATCGACGCGCTGGTGGGCTTCGAGCTGGACTGGCGCTGGATCGACGTGGACGAGGCCGAATGGAACCGCCGTATCGATAAGCGCAACGCCGCCATCCTTGCCGGACAGGCAGATCCCTCCGACTACTATGTGGACGCCGGCCTGCGGGAAAAGGTGGAGCGGCTGTTCATCCCGCCCACACCGGAAGAGCTGCCGGGGCTTCAGATTATCCGGGGGTAAGTATCGGGAATCGTATATGCTTCGCAGACCTGGCGCATCCTGCCGGGTCTGCTTCTTTTGGGATTTTCCCAACAATTCAGACGAAAAAACGCTGTTTTCAGGCAAACCGCCTTGGCAGAACCGGCAGGGTGTGGTATCCTGTCAGCAGAACGAACCACGGGGAGGGGTACGATGCCAAAGAAGCCCGACGACCTCAAGCGTTACCTTTTCCGCGCCTGGATGGCTTATCTGCTGGGCGTGCTGCTCTGCTATATCCTGCTGCTGGTTTTCACTCCTCCCGCCGCCCATGCGCTGGAGTACCTGATCGTCAGCCTGCTGGGCGGCCTGTTTCCCGGCGGGTGGTATGTGGGCTATCGGTGGATCCGCCAGCAGATGGATGAGGGCGTCATTCGCCCCCGTACCTCTGACGCCTTCAACACGCTGGCCTTCGGCATGTTCCTCTTCGTGGGGCCGTTGCTGTACGTCCCGGCGATGCTCTTCGGGCTGGTGCGCCTGCTGCGGCTGGCCCGGGCTGAACGCTGATGCAGGAGGCCCCGATGAAAAGATCCAGACTTCTTTTCCTGCTGATCATTCCCCTGTGGGTGCTGATCCTCGCCGCACTGCTGCTCCCCGCCCCGGAGGACGCCCCCATTCCCGCGGACAGCACCGCCTTTGGCACGCTCACCATCTATGAGGATCAGGCCGGTTTCCTCGCCCGCACCAGCTTCGTCCGGTATGACAAGGAGTACGCCGGGCTGCCGGTGGAGTGCTTCGACGCAGCCGCAGACGGCCGGATCGCGCTGGGCTTCAAAACCCGGGACGGCCTGCGCTATGCAGCTGTGCTGGACGCAGAGGGCCGCTTCCAATATGGCTTCTCCTTTGCCTGCACCGGCGCCTTTCAGCTGGACTGGAGGGAGGAAGGGCTGGGCGTCTACTGGGTCCGCAGCGGCGTGCTGGGCGTTTTCGACGAGAAGGGCAGCTGCCTTGCCATGTACGAGGCTGATACCGGCCGCGAGAGCAGCCGCCACATCACCGCCCTGGGCAAAGCGGCCCGCCTGTTGCCCGATGGCTCCGTCCTGCGTCTGCGCAACCCTGAAGGGCTGCTGAGCCGTTTCTGTTCGGGCTATCAGCAGCTGGTTCGCATCGCTCCGGACGGCACGGAACACATCCTCTACGATGCGCCCGGCGGCTCCTTGCCCATCTTTGCGATCCTGCTGATCCTCATCGCAGCCCTGGGCAGCATCGTGCTGTATAAAAGACTGGCGTGAACCCGCAACATAAAGACGAGCATCCGGTAACCGTGCCGGATGCTCGTTTGTTGTGCAGGTAAACCAATGATTGCGCCTCACAAAATGAAGGGAAAGCGGTGGGCGGACAGTTCGACAAATTGGGGTTTGTAGAATAGGAATCCTTTGGGGTAGTCCGTAAAGCGGCTCGCGCATACTCCCTCAGTCGCCTTACGGCGACAGCTCCCTCGAGAGGGAGCCTTTTGGCTGCCTTAAGCCGCAGCCAACAAAGCAAAGTACAGCGAACACACCGCCAGCACCCAGCGGCTGCAGTACAGCCCGCAAAGGAAATGTAGCGGCGAATTTGCAGAGGGTTTCTTCCGCTGAAAGCGGAAATTCAGAGAAACCCTCTGCAACCCGAGCCGCCCAGCACCGCAGCCGCAAAGCGGACAACTCATAGGGAAAAGAGGGGGGACCGGGGGGAAAGCACCATTTTGCTTTCC
>JAFQEB010000139.1 GCA_017399225.1 Clostridia bacterium
CAGCTCCATGCCGGTCTCGGAGGAGATGACGGTGCCGCCGGTGAGGGTGGCGATATCCTGCAGCATCTCCTTGCGGCGGTCGCCGAAGCCGGGGGCCTTGACGGACACGCAGCGGAAGGTGCCGCGCAGGGTGTTGACCACCAGGGTGGACAGGGCGTCGCCCTCGATGTCCTCGGCGATGATCAGCAGCTTGCGGCCGGCCTGCACCACCTGCTCCAGCAGGGGCAGGATCTCCTGGATGGAGGAGATCTTCTTGTCGGTGATCAGGATGAAGGGATCGTCCAGAACGGCCTCCATCTTTTCGGTGTCAGTAACCATGTAGGCGGAGGAGTAGCCGCGGTCGAACTGCATACCCTCAACGGTGGTCATGCCGGTGGTCATGGTCTTGGACTCTTCCACGGTGATGACGCCGTCAGCGCCCACGGTCTCCATTGCGTCGGCGATCAGCTTGCCGATGGTCTCGTCAGCAGCGGAGTTCGCAGCGACGTTGGCAACGGCCTGCTTGCCGGAAATGGGCTGGCTGAGCTCCTTCAGGCCCTCGACGGCAGCCTCAGTGGCGGCGGCGATGCCCTTCTTCAGCACCATGGGGTTGGCGCCGGCAGCCAGGTTTTTCAGGCCCTCGCGGATGATGGCCTGAGCCAGCAGGGTGGCGGTGGTGGTGCCGTCGCCGGCCACGTCGTTGGTCTTGGTGGAGACTTCCTTCACCAGCTGAGCGCCCATGTTCTCAAAGGGATCTTCCAGTTCGATCTCCTTGGCGATGGTCACGCCGTCGTTGGTGATGAGGGGAGCGCCGTACTTCTTGTCCAGCACGACATTGCGGCCCTTGGGGCCCAGGGTAATTTTGACGGTATCGGCCAGCGCGTTGACGCCCTTTTCAAGGCTGCGGCGGGCCTGCTCGCCATACTGAATCTGCTTTGCCATAATGATTACACTCCTTTATTCAACAATAGCGAGGATGTCGGACTGGCGCACGATGATCAGCTCTTCGCCGTCGATCTTGACCTCGGTGCCGGCATACTTGGAATAAATGACCTTCTGGCCAACTTCCACCTGCATCACGATCTCCTTGCCATCCACATTGCCGCCGGGGCCGACAGCGATGACTTCCGCCATCTGGGGCTTTTCCTTGGCGGCGCTGGTCAGGATCAGGCCGGACTTGGTGGTTTCTTCTGCTTCTACATTCTTGATGACGACGCGGTCACCCAAAGGCTTCACGGTCATGGATGATTCCTCCTGTTATTGGTGTTTTAGCACTCAAAAGGGGAGAGTGCTAATCAGCAATAGTTATTATACGCCATTTCTACCATACTGCAAGAGGAACAAATGTTCTATTTGCGCGTTTGCAACAATATTTCCTGCGAAAATGTGGGAATGGGA
The DNA here is from genome assembly GCA_017399225.1 of Clostridia bacterium. The sequence continues at coordinate 1,378 of JAFQEB010000139.1, forward strand.
AAACCTGCTGTCCAATCACGACAAACTGTGCTATAATAAACCGAAAGAAAAGTTGGAGGAATCATCATGACAGAAAGGATTCGGCGGCAGCTGCTGCAATGGTACGATGCTCATGCACGGGTGCTGCCCTGGCGCGGCGTCCACGATCCTTATCGTACCTGGGTATCCGAAACCATGCTTCAGCAGACGCGTGTTGAAACGGTCATAGGTTATTATCAGCGATTTCTGGAGAGGTTTCCCACAGTTGAAGCGCTGGCGGAAGCCGATCAGGACGAGGTGCTGAAGCTGTGGGAGGGTCTGGGGTATTACAGCCGGGCGCGGAACCTGCACAAGGGCGCAAAGCAGGTGATGGCGGACTTCGGCGGTCAGATCCCATCTGACGTGGAGGCCCTGCGCGGCATCAGCGGGATCGGTCCCTATACGGCAGGCGCGATTGCGAGCATTGCTTTTGAACAGCCCGTGCCCGCGGTGGACGGCAATGTGATCCGCGTGGTGAGCCGCCTGCGTGGCATCCGGGAGAACGTGGGAATCCCATCCGTACGTCGTGCGCTGGAGGGGGAGACTGCCGCCCTTGTACCGGATGAACGTCCGGGCGATTTCAACCAGGCGCTGATGGATCTGGGCGCAAGGATCTGTACTCCGGGTACCCCAGCCTGTGAGCAATGCCCTTTGCGGGACGTATGCGACGCCTTTGACGCAGGCGACGCGGAGGAGCTTCCCGTTCTTCCGCGGAAGAATCCGCCCAGGCAGCTGGAATATGACGTATGCCTGATCTTCAGCGGCGACCGTGTCCTGATGCGGCAGCGCACGGAGACGATGCTCCATGCCCTGTGGGTCTATCCGATGCTGGAGGAATGGCACAGCCCGCACGAGCTGCCCGACCTGATCAGACGGAAGCTGCGTCTCTGTGCAGACGAGTGTGCCTCCGAGGGCGAGGCCAGGCATGTCTTCACCCATCAGGTGTGGAATATGCACCTGTACAGCCTCCACATCAGCGCGGATGCGGCTGCGCCGGAGGGATGGCAGTTTTTCACGCTGGAGGAGATGCAGCGCCTGACCATCCCTACGGCCATGAAAGCGCCCCTGCGGATCGCGCGGGAAAGACTGCAGCGGTTTGATGGGATTTGTTTGCCAAACATTTGACATAACCTGCACTTTTTGGTATCATAAACAGGCAACAACGGTTCAATTTCATCGTAAGGAGAGATTGCCATGGCTATTCGTCTTTTTGAAACCCGCACCAATAACTCCAACGTCCCGCTGCGCGTTGCGATGGGTCACTTTGCGACCAGCCACAGCCATATCAACTACTATATCGACCTGACCATGACCAAGCACCGTCTGTCCGAGGCCCGTGAGGTCGCGGCGCATCTTTGCAGCATGATCAGCCATGCGACGGTCATTGATACCATCCTCTGCCTGGACGGCACTGAGGTCATCGGTGCCTGTATGGCCAGCGAAATGACTCGCCGCGGCTATGAGAACGTCAATGCCCACAACACCATCTACATCGTTACGCCCGAACACACCACCGGCTCCCAGCTGATCTTCCGCGAGAACTCCGCGCCGATGATCGTGGGCAAGAACGTGCTGGTGCTGGCGGCTTCCGTCACGACTGGCTACACGGTGCAGGCGGCTGTCGAGGCGATCCGCTACTACAGCGGCAAGCCTGCCGGCGTATGCGCCATCTTCACCTGCGTGGATGAGTGCTCCGGCTTCGATGTGAACGCCGTGTTCACCATGAAGAACGATCTGCCGGATTATGCTTCCATGTCTTCCCACGAGTGCCCGATGTGCAAGGCGGGCCGCCGCCTGGACGCCATGGTCAACGCCTTCGGCGTGTCCAGCTTCACCTGATTTTTCATAGCATTCTGCATGAGAAAGCCGCTCCGGAGCAAGGCTCCGGAGCGGCTTTGTATGTTACTTATTTGCTCCAGATGACCAGGCCGCTGTTGGCGGGGTAGATCTGGGCGGTCTGGTTCGGGTTGCTTCGCTGCGCCATGGCCTTGGCGTAGATGTAGGCCTCGTACAGCGTGATCGCGTTATTGCCGTCGCGGTCTGCGTTCAGGGCGCTGATGGCGCTGTCGGTAGCAACATTCCAGCCGCTGCCGTGGCAGAGCCCGTAGGTGAACAGGCCAAAGTACTTCTCAGCCTTGTTGTCCCCGTTGCTGTCATAGCCCATGGAAACGGACTGCTCCGTGGAGTGGGCGGCGGTGATGACGTAGTAGCCGCTGTTGGCCAGGTCGTTCTCGCCGCGGGCGATCAGCATCGGCTGCTCGGTGAAGCGTTCTTCTCCGGCGGGAAGCTGCACTGCGTCAGCGCTGCGCACATAAACCTCCGGACTGCTGGCAAAGGTGTTGACCACCAGGCTGTTGAAGGCGCTCAGTTCCGCTGAGGAGACGTCGCCTCCAGTGCTCTTGCCGATCATCGCGCCGGAATGGCAGCTGTCGATGATCACGATCTTCTTGCCGGGGATCCTGTCCAGCTCCTCCTTGAGGCGGGAGACGGAAAGGTAGGTGTGGTATACGCCTACCAGGGAGCCGTGGAAACTGGTCTCAGGTGTGTTCGCGCCGTGGCCGCTGAAGTAGAACAGGGATACGTCGTTGCTGCCGGCGTCGGCAAAGGTGCTGCGGATGGCGCTGATCATGCCGCTGTCGGAGAGGTTGAGCTGCGTGTTGACCTGATAGGGCGTGCCGGTCATGCGGCGCAGCATGGTGGCCATGGCTCTTGCGTCATTATCGCTGCCGGGCAGCTGATTGGTTTCGTTGGGGTAGGTGTTGCCGAGCACCAGCGCCCGGTAGGTGGGCTTGGCCTCCTTATAGGTATGGACGATCTCCTCCGACCACTGGCCCATGCTCACGTCGCCGTTGGAGAACAGGCGCACCGGGCGCACGCGGTAGTAGTAGGTCTTGCCCAGCTGCGCGGTGGAATGGAAGCCGTAGGGGGTGCTGACGCGGCCGTTGCCGTTGCCGGTGGGGTAGGTGCCGGCCGTGGTGCTGATGTATACGTCGTAATGGCTTGCGCCGGTAACTGCGGGCCAGGACAAACGAACGCCCTGGTTCTGGATATCCTCATCCACAACGCCGGTGACGTCAGGCAACCAGACGCCCATGCCGATGTTGCCCTTGAGGCTGAAGCAGCGCCAGCCTTCGGGCTGACAGAGCTTGAAGGAATAGACGAAGTAATAGTACACCTCGCCTGGGAGCATGGTGGTGTCGGTGTAGGTGGTCACGGGGGTATCCAGCACGACCAGCTTCTGGTAGTTGGTCACGTCCGGGTCGGAGAAAGCGCGGCGGTAGATGACGTAGCCGCTGGCGCCGGGGATAGCGTCCCAGGTGAGCTTGAGGCCGGTTTCCGTCCAGTCATACTGCTGGAAGGAGGGAGTTTCCATCGGGCTGCCGACCATGATAACGCGGCTGCTGTTGCCGGTGATGAACTCGCCGTTCTCCAGCTTCCGCTTGGGGATCACCCGGAAATCATAGGCCAGGTCAAAGGAAATGTTGGAGATATCGCAGTAGTCGGTGACCAGGTTGGTGCGGACGATGCTCCATTCGTCTGCGCCGTGGACGGACATCATCACGTCGTAATGGGTCGCGCCGGTAACGGCTGTCCAGGTCAGGCGGATGGTGCTGGTGTCCTTGCCGCGGGGATCGTTGATCTTGGCGTCACCCAGTACGATGTAGGTATATGCAGCAGAGTGGGGGCTGGCGTTGAGCGTGTTGCCGTTCGCGTCATACTGGACGGCCTGGACGCAGAAATCGTAAAGAATGGTCTGGTCGATCTCGGTGGTGGTATAGGAGGTACCGGTCACCGTGGCGAGAACGGCATATTCGGCGTCAGGATCCTCGGTGGGCTTATAGAGCACGTTGTAGCCCTCAGCATCGGCGACGCCGTCCCACTTCAGGGTCATCTTGCCGAGCCGGTTATGGGAGGCGGAAAGATTGGCAGGGGCCGTCAGGGCCTTGTAGGCGACAAACTTGCCGATCTCATCGGTGCCGGCGGGCTCAAGGGAAGGCTCGGGCAGCGGAGCGGCGGTGGCTTCGGGAACGAATTCCACAAAGGAATCTTCTTCGCCGGAAATAACCGGTGTGGCGACAGGAGCGGTATCAGCGCTGGGCTCGTCGAAGATCTCAGGTGCATCGGTAGCTTCCGGCTCAGTGGTAGTTTCCGGTTCAGTGGTGACTTCGGGTTCAACCGTGACTTCCGGATCAGTGGTAGCTTCGGGAACGAACTCCACAAAGGAATCTTCTTCGCCAGAAATCACCGGTGTGGCAACAGGGGTGGTATCAGTGCTGGGCTCGTCGAACACCTCAGGTGCATCGGTAGCTTCCGGCTCGGCAGTGACTTCGGGTTCAACCGTGTCTTCCGGCTCTGCGGTAACCTCCGGCATAGCGGTGACCTCGGGCCTGGGCGTAGCCGTCGGCGCCTCGGTCACTTCAGGTGCGCTGCAGGTGGTCTCGATTATCAGCAGCACATGACCGCGGTACATCCGGCCTGTCGTCTCGTTGAAGGGCTGCTGATCATAGGATGCAGCGGCCTGCTCGCCAAGCATATGCAGGGAAGCGGCCTTGACCCAGCCGGTATGCAGTGACGTACCGTCATACAGCGTGACGCGGACGGCCTTGCCGCTCTCGGTCATTTCCGAGGCGAAAACAACGCCGCTTTCTTCCGCCTGGATATAGCTGCCCCAAAGACCGGAGCTTTCATAAATCCGGGCGTGATAATCTATGCGGGCGAGCCCTGCAGAAAATGCGGGAGCTTCTGCCTTCTGCTCCTGGAATACCTCCGCGGGTGCGGCAGGCGCTTCAGCTTCCTCAGCATAAGCCGGGAAGACAGTCAGGGCGATCAGCAGTGAGAGAAATAGGGAAACAAAACGACGGGTCATCCTCATGGGCATGGCCTCCTTGTGTCAGGGGTGCGAATATATGCAGAATTCCAATCATATTATAGGCTTTTGACCGGGTTTGGTCAAGGCCGGACGGGAGAAAGTTACAATCGTAACAACATGGCGCAGCAGTGTGTAAAAGTCCGGCAACGGCTTGCCAAGCAAGGGTGGATATGGTAAAATGGATGAAACATATCCGCCGTTTTACCGGCTGTCAGGAAAGGGGAGTGCGCAGCGTGGCCGTCAGGCTTTCGGTGGTCGTGCCGGTCTATGGCACGGAAAAGTATCTGCGCAAATGCCTTGATTCCCTGGCGGTACAGACGCTCCGGGAGGCGGAGTTCATCCTGGTCAACGATTGCACGCCCGATCATGCGGCGCGCATCATGGCAGACTATGCGGCCAAGGACGGCCGCTTCCGCGTTGTTACCCATGAGCAGAATCGCGGTCTGTTTGCATCCCGGGTCACGGGGGCGGAGCAGGCTATCGGCGAATATATCGCTTTTTTGGATAGTGACGACTATGTTTCCGTCGATTTCTACCGTTCTGCGGTGGAATGTGCAGATCATGGCGATTTTGACGTGGTCATGGGCGATACTGTGTGGGTGCAGCCGGACGGCCAATGCCTGACAAGGCCCCTGCATGAGGCGTGCATCCCCGCCGACCATATGTATGGGGATGAGATTCGCCGTGCCTTCTACAGCCAGGAGCTGAGCTGCTACAGCTGGCATACGGTCTGGAACAAGGTGTATCGCCGGGAGCTCTTTGCCCGCTGCCTGCCTGTTTTCCGCAGGCTGACGGAGCATGTGATCATGACGGAGGACGTCGCCTTTTCATCTGTCCTGCTGTATGAGGCAAGGTCCTTTGCGCGTATACATGGCAACGGCGTGTTCTACTGTATGCACGCTGCCTCTGCCACGAACGCCGCTCATGCAGATCAGAAGCGCTTCTTCAAAAACTACGGCGATATCGTCACGGTGTTTGATTTTGTAGAGGGCTTCCTGCGGGAAAAGCAGGATGAAGCGTGCCTGTCACACCTTGCCAATGCCCGGCGGTGGTATTGCCGCATGTGGACGGAGGCAAGGCAGAAGTGTGCACCGGCAGGGGAGGCGAAGGAGAGAGCGGATGCGCTCACAGCTCGCCTTGCGCCTGGCTTTGACGCGGATGCGGGCCGTGACAATGCGGAGATCTGGTGGTTCGATCAGCCGACCCTCCCTTGGAACGACGGCCTTGAGGCCATCAAACGGGCCATTGCAGGTTTGGATGGCTTCGTTCCTCAAACGGTTTCCTTTGACGTGTTTGATACGCTGATCCAGCGCCCCTTCCGTCAGCCGACGGATCTGTTCTCCATGCTGGAGGAACGGTGGCGCAGGGAAAACCGCCGCTGCCTGCTGTCCTTTGCCGACGCCCGCGCCGAAGCGGAAACCTCCGCCCGTGTCTGGGCAAGGGGACGTAAGGAAGATATTGATCTGTACGATATCTACAATGCCCTGCGCGTCACCTGCGGCGCGTCGGAGGACTGCGCGGACGCCATGCGCTTTGCCGAATGCGAAGCGGAGATCGCGTTTGCGCGGCCCCGTCATACGGGCATTGCGCTTTACCGGCTTGCAAAGGCAATGGGCCGCCGCGTGGTGCTGATCTCCGATATGTATCTGGACAGCGCGACCATCTCCGCGATGCTGAACAAATGCGGCGTTTCGGACTGGGACGCCTTCTTCCTCTCCAATGAGCAGAATGCGCTGAAGTGGAACGGCGGCCTGTATCAGAAGGCAATCGCGCAGCTGGGCGCAGCGCCTGAGAGCATCCTGCATATCGGCGACCACTGGGAGAACGACTTTATCCAGCCCCGTAAGCTGGGGATGCACGCCATGCACCATCCCCGTGCAATGGATGTAATGACGGATCGGCGGCGGACCCTGCTGGGGACGCTCGGCCTTCAGAGCGCCGCCTCCTTTTCGGGAGAGCGCTCCATGCAAGCCGCGCTTTCCTTCCGGTGTATGCAGGGACTCACGGCCTGCCGCTTTTTCGACAACGGCTTTGCCGCAACGGCGGAGGATTCCTGCTTCGGGCATTCCCCGGCGCTCCTGGGCTATTATGCTGTGGGCGGGCATGTGCTGGCTCTGGCCCAATGGCTTGTGCGCAGCGCCAAAAGGGACGGCGTCAGGAGGCTTGTTTTCCTGGCGCGGGACGGCTGGCTGGTCAAGCAGGCGGTCGATCTGATCCTGAAGCCGGAGGACGGCATCGTGACGGACTATCAGCCGGCGTCACGGCGCTGCCTGCTGCCTGCGCTGACGGTCAATCCTTCTGATTTCTATGCCCTGCCGATCAATACGCCGGCTTATTCAGTTTGCAAGCTCCTTGAACTGCTCGACTTCTGCACGCCGGACAAGCCTGCGGAAGAGCTGCGGCAGATGGTGGAGGCTGCAGGTTTTGCGTGGGATACGCCCTTCCAGGGCCGTTACCGGTATCTGGAGTTCATCCGCTGGTATCTTGAAAACCTGTATGATGGCATCCGTCACCAGAAGGCGTATAACATCCTGCGGGAGTACTTTGAGCCGATCCTGACGGAGGATGCGGCCTGCTTCGATATGGGCTACACCGGCCGCCTGCAGGCGGCGCTGAATCAGCTGGCATGCCGCAGCGTTCCGGTATACTTTGTTCACCGCGACGAAAAGGACTGCCAGCGCCTGGAAGCTGCGTACGAGTTTGAGGCCCGCTGCTTCTATGGCATGAAGCCCGGTATGTCCGGCGCCTTCCGCGAGTTCCTGCTGTCTTCCGACGAGGCGCCCTGCATCGGGTTTGCCCGCACGGAGAAGGGTATACAGCCGGTTTACGGGCGGAGCGAGTATAATGTGGCGGCGCGCTTCTTCATCAGAACTGTGCAGCGTAGTGCCCTCCGCTTTGTTCGGGACTACACCGCCTGCTTTGCAGGCACCCTGGCGGAGCAGCTCAGCGGGCAGGTCTGTTCCATGCCCTTTGAAAGCGCGCTGCGCTACCTTGGCGAACCCGATCTGAAGATGCTGGGGGCTATCCGCTTTGAGGATACCGTCTTTGCCGGCCGCGACGATCTTGACCTTGCGTCCCTTGTCCGCGATCAGGCGCGCGCTGCCAATGCGGAAGGCGCGGAGCTCCTGCGCGGCCTGCCGGGCTTTGGCGAAAAGCCGGCGCTGACGCTGCGCCGTGCCTTGTCGCTTCTGCGCAATGACAGGGGGACGCTCAAACGCGAGGCAAAGGAACGCCTTGCAGGGCATCCGGTTCTGCTTTCCCTCGGACGTACGGCCTGGCGAGGGCTGAAGGCTCTGCGCGCCCTTTTCGGAAGGGGGGCGAGCTGATGGCGATCGGCCTTTTCTGGAATGACAATGTGCATTTTGAGAAGCACGACTGGCCCATGAAGTTCTTCTGGGTTGGCAACAACACAGGCAACCTTGTGTTTATCCGTGCGCTGAAAAACATCCTCAACCCGCGCATATTTCCCCTTTGGGATGTGGATTCCGGCGCCTTTCGCGACGATCCCGAGGTAACGCACTACGTTACGACCGAGCTGATCTGGCTGACGGAGAATACGGTATATCCCCATGTCTGGAAAATGCTTGAAGGCATCGGGGACAAGCCGTTGGTGCCCATCAGCGTGGGCGTGCACAGCCGGACAGAGTCCACCAAGCTCAACCTCAATCCGGATACGGTGAAGCTTCTCAGAACGATCTCCGAGCGGGCCATCCTCGGCGTACGCGGGGAGTATTCTGCCAGCGTCCTGGAGAGGCTGGGCATTCTCAACCTGAGGATCATCGGCTGCCCCAGCATGTATTACGGCATGAACGACCATTTCCGCATCGACAAGAAGCCCTTTGAGGAGGGGATGAAGGCAGCGGTCAACTTCCGCACCTTTTACGGCAGCCTGCGTCCGGCGGAGTGCGAGTTCCTGACCTGGGCGGCGAACCGGCAGCTACCGTTCGTAGAACAGACGCAGCAGGAGCTGTCCCTTGCAAACTGCCAGAACAATCAGCCCCAGTATGAGTACTTTTCGGCCTGGCTGAAGGAAAAGAAGAAGGTGTTCTTTGAGGTTGAGCCCTGGGTGGAATGGCTCCGACAGATCGACTTTTCCATGGGCAGCCGTTTCCATGGCAATGTCCTGGCCATCATGAACGGCATTCCTGCACTGACGATGGCGATCGACGGCCGTATGCAGGAAATGACCCGCTTCTTCCGTATGCCCACGATGGACGCGGCGGAATTCAGCATGGAGCTTCCGCTTTCCCATTACTACGATCTGGCTGACTTCACGGAGTTCAACCGGGTTTACCCCCAGCGGCTGGCGAATTTCCGGGATTTCCTGCGCCGCAATGGTCTGTTGGAGGCGATCGAAACATGAAAGCAGCCATCACGGTGATCCGGGAGATCGTCATCCACCTGCCGCGCACGATTCGCCTGGCGCTCTATGAGAACCGTTCCCGCCGCAGCCAGCTGCTGCTGGGCCGCATCTGGGACTTTCTCAACCCGCTGTTCCAGATCCTCATCTACTGGTTCGTGTTCTCCGTGGGCTTGAAAACGGAGACACGCAACGGCTTTCCCTACGCTATCTGGCTCATGTGCGGCATGATGCCCTGGTTGGCAATGAACTCATCCGCCGTCAACGCGGCAAATGCCATCCAGTACAATGCTTCCGTCCTCAAAAACGTCAGCATTCCGGTGACTATCATGCCGATGAAGGCCATTGTGAAGGCCTACTACGAGCATCTGTGGACGATGGGGATCCTGATCGTGACGCTGCTGTTTTCGCGCATCTGGCCGACCTGGCACTGGCTGGAGCTGGCTTACTACCTGCTGGCCTCCTGGGCCTTCCTGACCGGCTTTTCGCTGATCACCAGCAGCCTTAGCGCGGTGTACCGGGATTTCTTCGAGTTCCTCAATCCCATCATGCGGCTGCTGTTCTACATTTCCAGCGTCGTGTGGCCCCTGGAAAGCCTGCCGGAGGATCTGCAGAGCATCATGCGGCTGAATCCCTTTGCCTACATCGTCGAGGGATACCGCAAATGCCTCCTGTACGGGGAGGGCGTCCATACGGCCTGGCAGCAGGGCGTGTATTTCTGGCTGCTTACGCTGCTGATGATCCTGTTGGGCAGTATGCTGCACATGCGCCTGCGCAAGCGTTTCATCGACCAGCTGTGATGAACATGGCAGGAAAGGAGGGGATGCCCATGGCGCAGGATGTGATCGTCAGCTGCCGGGAGCTGACGAAGACCTATGATCTTTACACCGGCGAGGGAGACCGCATCAGGGCGCTGCTGGGGCTTCCGGCAAAGGGCGTCCGCTTCAATGCCCTTGAGGGCGTCACGCAGGACTTCCTGCGAGGGGAGATCGTCGGCCTGGCAGGACTGAACGGCTCAGGCAAGTCGACGCTGGCGCGGATCATCGCCGGCATCACCCACCCGACCTCCGGCGACTGCACGGTGCGGGGCAGCGTCAACATGCTCGCTGCCAACGTGGGCATGAATGATCAGCTCACCGGGCGGGAGAACATCTACTACAAATGTATGCTGATGGGACTAACCAAGCGGCAGATCGCCCGGGTGGAGAATTCCATCATCGATTTTGCCGAGGTCGGTGTGTACATCGATCAGCCCCTGAGAACCTATTCCAGCGGTATGCGGTCAAGGCTTGGATTTGCGATCTCGGTGCATGTTGACCCGGAGATCCTCATTGTGGATGAGGCGCTTTCGGTAGGAGATGCAGCTTTTTCCGAAAAATGTTTGGATCGTATGCAGGAATTTCGGGATTCAGGGAAAACTATATTCTTTGTGACCCATGCGCCCTGGCAGATGCTGCATTTCTGCGATCGGGTGATGTGGCTGCATAAAGGCTGCGTGATCGGCTTTGATCACGCAGACGTCATGGTTCCGTCCTATGTGGAGTTCACAAGGGACTGGACGAAAATGGATCAGGCCGCGCGTGATGCGATGGAGCCGACCTACGCGGAATACCGTGAAAGGTTCCAGCGCCAACAGCGGGAGGCCTGGGCACAAAAGGCTGCGGAGAGAGCCGCTGCCAGACCGTAACGGTTTTTGCCGATGAATTGCGAAAAGAATTTCCAATACAGGGAACAGATTGGCAATTTGATTCGTTATATTCGTCGGAGAAGCAATATACTTTCCCGAAGAAGGAGTGACACTGACCATGAAGCGACTGGTATCCCTACTGCTGGTACTTTGTATGCTGGTGCCCTGCCTGGCTCATGCCGAGCAGTTTGGCGACAGCGTGTTTGGCACCGGTGAGGATGTCTTCGCCGCTCAGCCTGAAGAGATCGTTCAGGCTCCCACGGAAGAGGACATCGTGCTCCCTGAAGCTGATGATCTGCTGATCCTGCCCACCGAGGGCGTGGACGGCCCCGACCCCTACCGCGAGCTGGTTCTGCTCCAGCCCACTGACCTCTTTGGCACTGCCATCGACGTCAGCACCATCCGTCTGGCCTGGGGTCCCGTGGCCTTTGCGACCCAGTATGACGTGTACCGCAAGCTGATCGGCGAGAGCGAGTACACCAAGATCGCATCCACCCCCTCCGAGCAGCTGTATTACGAGGATACTTCCGTTGCCCCCGGCACGGTGGTGTATTACCGTGTGCAGGCCCTGAACGTCTCTTACGACGAGGGGACTCCTGTGATCACCTACAGCCCCCAGTCCAACACGCTGCCCTTCATCACCCTGGAGGCGCCCAAGATGTACGATCCCCGCGGCCTGGATGCAGACTCCCTGCGCCTGACCTGGGATACTGTTTCCGGCGCCAACACCTATGAGGTGGAGATGGCGACCAGCCCCAACGGCCCCTTCACCACTGCGCGCAAGGAGCTGACCGGCGGCTACTGCAACATCGACGGCCTGGCTGCGGAGAAGGGCTACTACTTCCGCATCCGTGCGCTGCGCGTGTTCTCCAGCGGCGAGAAGTTCTACTCTGAGTACTCCGACCCGATCACCTGCGGCACCCCCATGGATAAGCCTGCGCTGTCCGTCAATGCGGATGGCAGCAACGCCGTGCTAACCTGGTCTCCCTCTTCCGGTGCGACCGGCTACGTCATCTACCGCAAGGTCGGCACTGACGGCAGCTATGCCAAGCTGAACGTTGTGGGTGACGTCACCGTGTATGTGGACGCCAACCTGACTCCCGGCGAGGTGTACTACTACTTCGTGTACGCTCTGCGTCCCGTGGGCGACTACAACTGCTTCTCTCTGTCCAGCGATACCCGCTACTTTACCGTGGTCGAGGGTGCTGTGCTCTGTGCGGTTCAGAATACCGGCGATCAGGAGCAGACCATCGACTGGACCGGCCCCAACGGTTCCTCCGTCTGCAAGGGCGCGAGCAAGTACCTCGTGTACTCCTCTACTACCATTGACGGCCTGTACACCATGATCGGCGAGACCACGGACACCAAGTTCGTTGCGACCGGTCTGGAAGAAGGCTCCACCTACTACTACAAGGTTCGTGCGGTTCGCGAGTTCTCCAACGGCGATATCAGCTACGGCCCCTGGTCCAACGTCATGTCCATGCCTGAGGCCGGTGCGCTGCAGCTGGGCAGCTGGGGCGCCACGAACGTGACCCTCGGCCAGGATATTTCCGGCGGCTATGTGGGCGATGTGTTCAACTGGTCTACCGTCGTTTCCGGCGGCAGCGGCGCCTACACCTTCAAGTACACCCTGGTCAGCCTGAGCGGCGGCGGTTCTCTGACGCTGCAGAACTTCTCTGACGCCTACCAGACCATTCCCGAGGGCCAGACCTCTCTGACTGCCAATTTCGCCGTCACCCTGACGGACGAAATGTGCGACCTGATCACCAATCAGAAGTACGCCATGCAGATCGAGGTCCGCGATTCTCTGGGCGCTGTCGCTGTGCAGATCGCCTGTGAGGATACCTGGAATGAGATGAACTTCTGCGCGCCCAAGCCCACCACCCAGATGGTCAACGTGACCCTGCGTGCGGGCGAGGAGCTGGAACTGGCCCACGGCGTCTGCCCCGAGGCTGGCGACGTCATCCTGATGGACGTTTCCAACCCCACCGGTGCGGTGAGCGTCTCCGGCAACACCGTCAAGGCTCTGAGCAATGGCTACGCCACCATCCTGGTGACGCCCCAGCGCTACAAGAATGACATCCTGATCGCATACAACATCACCGTCGGCTATGCGACCCTGGCTGTCAACGGCATCACCCCCAGCGCCACCACCATGAACAACTATGATACCCTGTCCTGGGATATCAACTACACCGGCGGCCGCCCCAACTACAACATCGACATCAAGGTGTACCGCGGCAACGTCCTGGTGGCCAGCAGCAGCAAGACTGCCTCCACCACGGGTCTGCTGAGCGTCAATTACCAGCCCACCGTGGCCGGCGATTACATGCTGGAGGTCACCATCAACTCTGCTGACAGCCAGACCGCCACCCGCCGTTCTGCGGTGACGAAGGTTGTCAAATACACCCCCGTGACCATCCTGCCCAGCACCACCACCGCCCAGACCAACACCAATGTTACCTGGGTGACGGCCTACAGCGGCCCCAACAACGTGATCCGCCGTGACTACACCCTGTTCCGTGACGGCGTCGTGGTCGCTACCTCCGTGGGCACCAACGAGTTCTCCTTCTCCTACACGCCCACCGTGGCCGGCAGCTACATCCTGCAGGTCGTGGTCTATGAGTCCAACGGCAACCGCATCGAAGTGACCTCCTCCACCGTGACGGTCACTGCCGGTCAGCCCGTCGGTTCTCAGCTGGGCCGCGTGAACGGCACCCGCGTTGCCCTGCGTACCGGCCCCGGTACCGGCAATGCTGTCATCTTCCGTATTGACAAGGGTCAGACCGTCTACGTCCTCGGTCAGCAGAATGGCTGGTACTTCGTCGAGTACAACGGCACCCGCGGCTACATGATGGGTCGCTACATTACCCTCAAGTAAAACTCAGGGGAGACTGCTCCGGTGGTCTCCCTTTTCAAATGCAAAAAAGGAGCCATACGTGCTGTATGGCTCCTGCTGCTTTTGCAGGCAGATCAGTCGATGCGGATCAGTTCATATTCGCGGCTGCCAAAGTCAAGGGCAGCTGCCGCCTCCAGCGTGTGTACGCCGTTGCGGCTCTCGATCCTTTCCAGCATGTGCGTTTGCCCGGGATCGTCGGTGGCTGCGTATACAAGATCCAGGCAGGCCTGGTCGATGGCGAGGGGATCAAGCGAGGCCAGCATCCCGATATCGGCCATGCAGGGATCCTCTGCCACGGCGCAGCAGTCGCAGTCCACGGAGAGGTTCTTCATGACGTTGATATAGGCGGCTTTGCCGGCATAACGCTTCGCTACGGAGGAAGCGGCGTCCGCCATGGCCTCCAGGAAGCCGTCGTGATCGCCGCCGAAGGAGAGCCTGGCGTCGCCTGCACCATGGATGTGCTTCTTGCCGTAGGAGGAAGCAATGCCGATGGAGAGCTGCTTGATGGCGCCGCCGAAGCCGCCCATGGGATGCCCCTTGAAGTGGCTGAGCACCAGCAGAGAATCATAGTTCGTCAGATTCCTGCCGACGAAGTTCTTCTGAATCACCTTGCCGCCGGGGATCAGCAGCTGCAGGTCGGGCCCTTCACCATCCATGATGTCCACGGGGAAGCTGTCGCTCCAGCCGTGTTCCTTCATGGTCTCCAGGTGACGGCTTGTCACGTCTCGGCTGCCGGCATAGGCGGTGTTGCATTCAACAACTGTGCCGTTGACGCTTTCGATCATCGGCCGCCAGAAGTCCGGGCCGAGGAAATTCTGGTTGCCCTTTTCGCCCGAATGCAGCTTGACTGCGACCTTGCCGGGCAGCTCGATCTCCAGCATCCTGTATAGCTCCAGCACCTTTTCCGGCGTGATCGCTTTGGTGAAGTACACTTTGGACGGCATTTGCATATCCCTCCTGATATTCATGGAATCAAGTATATCCTGCGAACGACAGGGTCATGCAAGTCCGCTGCGCTTGTTCAGCTCATCGGAAACATAGCCCGTCAGGATCTCGACGATTCGCGCATTCTTGCCGCCCCGGGCGACGATAACGTCCGCCAGGTTGATATAGCTGCGGATGTACTGCTCAAACATCGGCCGGACGGTCTTGCGGTACTGATCGGAAATGCTGTCGATGGAGCGGCCGCGCTCTGTGATATCGCGCTCAATTCGGCGCAGCAGGCAGATATCCGCATCCACGTTCATGTACAGCTTCAGGTACATCAGCTCCAGCAGGCGGGGATCGTGGAAGCAGTGGATGCCCTCCAGGATCAGTACGTCCGGGGGAGCGATCAGATCTTGGCTGTCATCACGCCGGTGCTCGGCATAGTTGTACCCCTTCCGGGTGATGGACTGCCCGTTGAGAAGCAGCTGCACATCCCGCAGCAGCTCGTCATGATCGAAGATGGAAGGCTCGTCATAATTCAGCTGCGCCCGCTCCTCAAAGGGCAGATGGCTGTGGTCGCGGTAATAGCAATCCTGCTGCAGCACATAGCAGCGCTCTCCCAGCGCGTCAGACAGGGACTGTGCCAATGTGGATTTTCCGCTGCCGCTGGCGCCGCAGATCCCGATAAAGATCATATGTATTCCCTCCCAAAGGTTTCTCCTGTGGTAAAAGATACAATACGCGGCGCGATGTGTCAAGCAAAAAACGCGATAATGTGACATCCATCTCCAGCAGACGGCAGCTTTCCGCCATTTGGCAGTGACAGCGCTGCGGAGATATGTTATCATACAAACCGATCACATATCCGGAGGTGAATGCGATGCCTGCACGCAGGCGGCGCACGAAGGATGGAAAGAAGCACAAAAGCCTGCGGTATGTATTGCTGCTGCTGATGATTACGACCGTGAGCATCCTCCCGCTTGCAGGCGAGAATGTCCGCACGGCGGCAGAAATGCGGGAGGAGGAAACGCCTGTGCGGGAGAATAAAAGCCGAACCGTCATGTACCTGATGGACGAGGCGAAGCCTGAATTGCGCCACGAGGACGCCCACATGCTGGACCAGCTGAATTACAGCTTTGCACTGATCCGGGACGGCAGAGCAGACGGCAGCCACTGGCAGGGGATCCGCAGCGTAACGTCCTATCTGAAAAAGCATCCCCATATCGACGGCGTGCTTGCCGTGGGGGGCTGGGGGGCTGACGGCTTTTCCGACGCATGTCTGACAGAGGTGGGCCGAAAGCAGCTTGCCGACAGCATCCTGACCCTGATGGACGAGCACGGCTTTGTCGGCGTCGATATCGACTGGGAGTACCCGGGCGTATCCGGCACCGGGATCGTCAGCCGCCCGGAGGACGTAGAAAACTGGTATGAGCTGCTTGAACTTCTGCGCGAAGGCCTGGACGAGCGGGAGGCTCTCCATGGGCGTGAATACATCCTGTCCGTGGCGCTGGGGGCAGGGGAGCCGCACCTGAATGCGATCGACCCTGCGCGACTCAACGGGCTTGTTGATCAGGCGGTCGTGATGGCCTATGATCTCTGCGGCTTTGACCGGATCACGGGGCACCATGCAGGGCTGTATCCGGACGGCGAAAAGAAAAACACCGGCGCGTATGCGGTCAACTCACTGATAGCGCGCGGCCTCGCGCCGGAGCGGATCCTGCTGGGGATCCCGGCCTATGGCCGCGTATGGCGACAGGCGAGTGCGGGAGGCGGCGACGGCTTTGGCGCAAGGGCCGGCACCAGCGGCAACAAGACGATCTCCTTTGACGAGGTCCTTCGCCTGGCAGACAGGGGATATACCCCCTATTATGACCAGCAGGCGCAGGCAGCCTACTGGTATGACGGCAGCAGCTTTGTCAGCGCAGAAAGCGACCGCTCCATTGCAAGCAAATGCAGCTGGTTGGCGGAAAAGGGACTCCAGGGGGCGGCAGTCTGGCAGTATACGCAGGATGCGTCCGGCGCCTTGCTGGCGATGCTGAACGCAGCTTTGCGGGAATGATCGCAAATTGCGCTTGACAAAAGCGAAAATGCGGACTATACTTGTTCCAACGTCCGAAATGACGGAGAAGAGTACCCTGGCAGAAAGGCCCGACAGAGAGGTGTGTCACCGGCTGAAAGCACACCGGCTGAGTATTTCAGGCGAAGACCACCTCCTGATCAGACCGCGGGCTGCGCGTTACAGCGGCAAAGAGAACCAATCAGGGTGGAACCACGTGCAGACTTCGTCTGATTTGTATCAGAATTACTGCTCGTCCCTCGAACAACACGCGAGGGATGGGCTTTTTTCTATCCCGCCGCACACACTTAATTCCGAATTCTGAATTCCACATTCCGAATTCGGAAACCGACAGAAGGAGGTTTCCCACATGAAGGTCATCTACAACGATGGTCACGTCGCCGAGTGCGCCCCCGAGGAGGAGCTGCACATCCTGCGCCACAGCGCGGCCCACATCCTGGCCCAAGCAGTGAAGAACCTGTATCCCCAGGCTCACTTTGCGTACGGCCCTGCCACCGAGACCGGCTTCTACTATGACATCGACCTGGGTGACGTGAAGCTCACCGAGGAAGATCTGCCCGCCATCGAAAAAGAAATGCAGGCGATCGTCAAGAAGAACCTGCCCATCAAGCCCTTCGCCCTCTCCCGCGACGAGGCGATCAAGCTGATGGAGGAGCGCGGCGAGAATTACAAGGTCGAGCACATTGCCGATCTGGATGCGGAGGTCACCCTGACCTTCTACCAGCAGGGCGATTACATCGACATGTGCGTCGGCCCGCACCTGTGCTACACCAAGGCCCTGAAGGCGTTCAAGCTGACCGCTATCTCCGGCGCGTACTGGAAGAACGACAAGAACAACAAGATGCTCACCCGCATCCGCGGCACGGCCTTCGCCACCAAGGATGAGCTGGAAGCCTACATCTTCCAGCAGGAGGAAGCCCGCAAGCGCGACCACAATAAGCTCGGCCGCGAGCTGGAGTACTTCACCACCGTGGACGCCATCGGCCAGGGCCTGCCGGTTCTGCTGCCCAAGGGCGCCCGCGTCATCCAGACCCTGCAGCGCTGGGTGGAGGACGAGGAGCAGAAGCGCGGCTACCTGCTGACCAAGAC
>JAFQEB010000016.1 GCA_017399225.1 Clostridia bacterium
GCGCTGATGGACATGAATGCCAGACCAACCAGGAATGTACGCTTGACGTTGAGCTTCATTGCGATATCCTCCTTTGTGTGGGGGGAGGCAGGGACGCCGTCCCTGCACCCTGCTTAGGGGCGTTACGCCCCTAAGAACCCCTTTTCGCGTTCTTTCTTGGTTTGTTCCTTTGGAGTTCGTGCGCGTGTGAGTATGGCTTGGTTTGCTGCAGCCACTCGAATTCCGAATTCCGAATTCCGAATTACTCCTCACATCATCGTCGTCGGATTATATTCAAAGTACACCTCCGCCCCCTCAGCCGGCTCGCGGGCCAGCTCGGTCAGGGCGGCGACGAATTCCTCCGTCGCGGGGTGCACCAGCAGCTTGAACATCACATGCCAGCGGGTTTTGCCCCGCAGCACCTTCACGCTGGGCTGATCCAGCAGCATCATCAGCGTGCGCTTTTTCCATTCAGGATGGCCCTCCAGTAGAGCCTGGCAGCGGGTATGCAGCGCCATGGCAGTCTTTTGGGCCGCGGCGTCGGAGGGGCTCTCCACCAGCAGCCGCGCCAGGATGGTGAAGGGCGGATACAGCCCCGTGCGGCGGCGGGAGAACTCCATCTCGAAGAAGGCGCGGTAGTCCTGGGAGGCTGCGGCGGCGATGATCTCGTCCTCCGGCTTGTAGGTCTGGATGACGACCTCACCGGGGATCGTGCCGCGTCCGGCACGGCCGGCCACCTGCGTCAGCAGCTGAAAGGTTCGCTCCCGGCTGCGGTAATCGGGCAGGTTCAGCGTCATGTCCGCCGCGACTACGCCCACCAGCGTCACCTTGGGGAAATCGAGGCCCTTGGCGATCATCTGCGTGCCCACGAGGATACGCGCCCGGCCCGAGCGGAACTCATCCAGGAGCTTGGCGTGGCCGTCCTTGCCGGAGGTGGTGTCGATATCCATGCGCACGACCTTCACATCCGGGAAGAGGCGGTTCAGCTCCTCCTCCACCTTCTGCGTACCTGCGCCGAAGAAGCGGATGTACTTGCTCGCGCAGGAAGGGCACTTTTGCGGCGTGTCGGCCACATGGCCGCAGTAATGGCAATGAAGCCGGCCGTCGCCGCCGTAGAGGTGGTAGGTCAGGGACACGTCACAGTTGGGGCACTTCATCGTCAGGCCGCAGCTTCTGCAGCTGACGAAGGAATTGTAGCCGCGCCGGTTCATCAGCAGCATCGCCTGCTCGCCCTTGGCCATGCAGGCGCGCAGCTTCTGGGTCAGCAATCCGGAGAACACGCTGCGGTTGCCCCGCTCGATCTCCTGGCGCATATCCACCACGGTGACCTCCGGCAGCGGGCGGTTGCCCACGCGGTAGGGCATCTCCAGCAGGGTGTAGTCGCCACGGTTGGCCTTGGCAAAGGACAGGATGCTGGGGGTGGCAGAGGCCAGCAGCAGCGTCGCACCCTCGGTTTCACAGCGCCAGGCGGCCACGTCGCGGGCGTCATAGCGGGGATGGCGGTCACTGAGGTAAGTGCTCTCGTGCTCCTCGTCCACGACGATCAGGCCCAGATTTTCGCAGGGGGCGAACACCGCGCTCCTGGCGCCGATGACGACCCTTGCGTCCCCGCGCCGGATGCGCCGCCATTCGTCGAAGCGCTCGCCGGCAGACAGGCGTGAGTGCAGCACCGCCGCCACCGCACCGAAGCGCGAGCGGAACCAGCTGACCATCTGCGGGGTCAGGGCGATCTCCGGCACGAGGATCATCGCGGCCTTGCCCGATTGCAGCACCTGCCGCACCAGGCGGATGAAGACCTCCGTCTTGCCGCTGCCCGTCACGCCGTGGAGCAGGAATCTCCCCCGCCCCTTCGCCATGTCCGGCAGCACGACGTCCAGCACTTCCTGCTGGTAGGGCGTCAGCTCCGGGTCGGGCGCAGGCTCCTCCAAAATATCGCCGCCGGGACGCCGCAGCACCTCCTGCTGAGTCAGGCGGATGAGCCCCGCCTCCTCCAGCTGTTTGAGGGGCTCCAGCGGGTCGCGCACCAGCATCTTCAGCTCGCTGACGGGATGCACTTCGCCGTCCCGCAGCAAATTCAGCAGCATACGCCGCTTCTGGGAGCGCCCCTGCTTGAAGATGGCCTCGTCCACGTCCTGCAGGGGGATGGCCAGCTGCGCCACGGGCTGGGATTTCACCTGCACGCGGCCGCCGCGCATCTCTGCCGGGAGCATCAGCCGCAGCGTTTCCGCCAGGGGGCAGTGGGCGTCCTCGGCCATGCGTCTGGCCAGCGTCAGGAGGGCCGGCAGGATCGCCGGGTAATCCTCCAGCGGCGCGCGGACCTCGCGGATCTTCGCCTCATCCACGTCACAGGTTTCACTGAAGCCGATGACCACGCCCTCCTTGATCAGGCGGGCAAAGGGCACCTCCACCCGCTGGCCGACGGAGAGCTGCATCCCCTCGGGAATGCGGTAGGAGAAGGTTCTGGGATGAGTCGAAGACCCTGCGACATTTTCATGTACGATGTCCACGATGACCTGTGCGTACATCCGCCCGCTCCTTCCGCTTGATTGCATTGCGAATAAAGGGTCAAAGACCCCCAATATTCATTATACCTTTTTCCGGGCGTTCAGGCAAGGGGGAAAGGCGGATTTGCGAAGGTTTTTCCAGCGGTTGACGCACTTGCCGCCCTGTGCGAAAATATTCCGCAGCAGCTTCCGCTTTTTCTGCGGCGCTGCGTCTAATCAGGTGAAAGGAGGGTGATGCACATGGATCAGGCGCGTAGTGATATCGACCGGCTGATGCGGCAGTATGGCAGCCAGCTGCTGCGCTTGTGCACCATGATCCTGGAGGACGCGTCCCTGGCGCAGGACGCGGTTCAGGATACCTTCCTGCGGGCATACCGCCGCTTTGACACCTGGCGCGGAGAGGCCACGGAGAAGACCTGGCTGACCACCATCGCCGTCAACGTGTGCCGGGATTACCGGCGCGGCGCGTGGTTTCGCCGCATCGCCCGGGAGAAGGATGTCGCCGACCTCCCCGGGCAGAGCACCGAATTCCCCTTCCCCGACAACACCGTGATCACCGAGGTGATGCGCCTGCCGGACAAGTACCGGGAGGTCATCCTCCTGAGGTATTACCAGAACATGAAACAGAAAGACATAGCCGATGCGCTGCGCCTGTCCGACCGGGCCGTGCGGCAGCGGCTGCACAAGGCCAACGCGATCCTGCGGGAGCGATTGAAGGAGTGGTACGAGGATGAAGGATAGGGATTTCCAGCAGCTGGTTGACCGCGAATTCGCTCCGCTGGAATGGACCGATACGCAGCGCCTCGCCGCGCTGAACAAAATGAAAAAGGAGGAAGCCCCTGTGAAGAAAAAGCTGACCTTTGCCCTGATTGCCATCATTGCCCTGACGATCGTAAGTCTGACCGCCTTCGCCGTGGGCGGGGGCAGTCACACGATATCCGACTTTTTTACCGATCTGAACGCCGAGCGCGAGCACTTCTACTTTTTCACTGAGGATGATCGCATGTACGTCACCGAAGGAGGCCTTGCCGCCCCGGAGGATCAGCGTCACACAAGCAAGCTGGTGGACGTCACCGTGCAGCAAGCGTACCTGACAGATGAAGCCCTCTACCTGACCATCCAT
Organism: Clostridia bacterium; assembly: GCA_017399225.1. The sequence continues at coordinate 3,607 of JAFQEB010000016.1, forward strand.
GTGACCCCCAAGGCAGAGAACGCCGTGCTGATCAATCGTGCCAGCGCACCTATCTACTACAAAGGCGAGGAGGTTCGCTACTACGACCTCTACCTACAGGAGGAGCTGTCGCTGCTGGATGTGACCGGCTTCGCCGTTGATTACGACGTGTACGGAGATCCAGTCATGCTGGCGGAGGACTACGGCGACAGATATCAGGCTCCGGATGAACCCGGTGTGACGCATCTGGTCGTCCTCACCCACGACGGGGACATTTCCCACCTGACCGGCCTCAACGCACCGCCGCTGGTGCTGCGATTCTGTGTGACCGAATGCCACACCATGAACAAAGAGTGGAACACCATGATCCTTGACCTTCCCACGATGGAAAGCATCGACAGTCAGGATTTCATGCTTCAGTACTGAAACAAGGGCGGCAGCCATCCCCTGCAAAGGGAACGGCTTGCCGCCCGCTTTGCGCTTTCGGGCTTTTTTTCTGCATATGGCTGTGCTATAATGGAGCAAAACCACCCGGAGGTGCCGCCATGCGCCGTTTTCTGTTCACACTCGCCCAGCTGACGTGGGGTCTGCCGCAGACCATCGTCGGCTTCATCCTGTACCTGTACTGGCTTCCCCGCGCAAAAACGCGCTACCTCTACCACGGGGCCATCGTCACCGAATGGACGACGGGCGGCGGGGTATCGCTGGGGCTGTTTGTATTCGTGTCGGAAAAGGCCAGCCGGTACATGCTGGACGGGCGCGAGCTGACCGAAGCGGAGAGCCGAACCGGCGTGCGGGTACACGAGTATGGGCACTGCATCCAGTCGCTGATGCTGGGGCCGCTGTACCTGATCGCCGTGGGGCTGCCGTCGTACCTTTGGGCGAACCTGCCCCCGCTGCGCAAGCTCCGCCGTGAGAAGGGCCTCTCCTATTACGCCGTGTACCCGGAGAACTGGGCCAACCGCCTGGGCGAATGGGCTACGAAGGAGAAGTCCTGCGGGATGGCCATGCCGGTGAGGCGGAGGGCCGCATAATACACAAACGCCTCCCTGCCCAGCGGCTGAGGAGGCGTTTTCAGACTTTTTTCACAGGAATCAGTCAAACGAGCCGTCCGCTGCGTCTGTATAGGTGTAAGGCGGCCGGGGATCCACAGCCGCCACGCTCAGGAAGGAGGAAGCCGCCATGACCGCTGACCCGCGCGCAGTCAGCCCCGAAGATACCCTTCGCCGCCTGATGGCGGAATACGAAATCCCCATCCGCCGCATGTGCTGCATGTACCTGCGGGATGAGCATCTCGCCGCCGACGCAGTGCAGGAGACCTTCCTCAAGGCGTACCAATCCCTGAGCAGCTTCCGCGGAGAAGCCAGCGAGAAAACCTGGCTGATGCGCATCGCCGTCAACGTATGCCACAGCATGCGCCGCAGCGGATGGCTGCGGTTCATCGACCGGCGCATCGACATGGAGAAGCTCCCCGAGCCCGCCGTAAATGCCGACTACGGCCTGACGGAGCTGACAGCCGATATCATGCGACTGCCGCAAAAGCAGCTGGACGCGGTGCTGCTGCACGACTACCAGGGATTCACCGTCCGGGAGATCGGCGAGATGCTGGGGATTCCGTATCAAACCGTCACCAGTCGGCTGGACACCGCGCACAAGAAGCTGCGCATTGAACTGAAAGGAGGGACGTGATCGTGAACAGAACCCCTGATGAGATCCGCATGGCCATCGACACCGTACTGTCCGGTGCGTCCCACGACCCGACGCTGTTTAACCGCGTCGTGAACGCATCGAAAGGAGATGCACCCCCTGTGAAAAAGAAGCTGACGCTTTCCATGGCGATTGTGCTGGTGCTGATGCTGCTGACCGGCACCGCTGTTGCCGCCACGGTTGTCCATGGCGTGACTTATTTCCTGACCGACCGAACCACACAGCCTATCGAGATCAATCCCGCCCTGCTGATGACCAATCTGACGCAGGAGAATACCAGCCAGTGGCTCGATGCCACCGTACAGGATGCCTACTGGGACGGTACAGAGGTTTCCCTGACCATCCGCGTGACCCCCAAAGACCCAGCGACGCCCATCTGCCTGGAATTCGCCATCGGCGCTGACGGCGAGTCGGATGACCGCATCTGGTTTCCGGACGCTGAGTTCACCGGTACGAACATGCTTGTTGAGGACTGGCTGGCCGGACGCTCTGCCATTCAGCTCCGTGATCCAAAACTCACCTTCACCACTGAATATGAGATCGTTAAACATTGGTATTCCCTGGACTACATCCACGTCCCCGGTGACAACGCCATCATCCTGCTGTTGCAGTTCCCCGTCAACGACATGACCGGCGGCGGCCAGGCCATCATCCATCTGGACAGCGTCATGATGCACCCCGGCGACACGCCTGATGCAGCCCACCTGCGCTGGAAGGCCCGCCAGGCAGGAGAAACCGAGGAGGCATTCCTGACCGTCTTCCTGCCCGCGCTGACAGACCCCTTCCCCGAGCATGAGTGCGACTTCAGCGGCGCCAACTGCGTCACTTACGCGCACTGCTCCATCTGCGGGCGACACAATGGCGAGCTGGGCAAGCATCAATTTTCCGAAGCCACCTGTCAGGAGCTGAGCACCTGCCCTGTCTGCGGTATAACTATCGGCCAGCTGGCCGACCACGCTTATCTGAACGGCACCTGCAAGTGGTGCAACAAACCCGAATAAACAAACCACGGGCGGCAAGCCACTCCCCCCACAGGGAACGGCTTACCGCCCGTTTTGTTTCTATATATGCTGTTCGTGAGAAACCCTCTCAGTCAGCTTCGCTGACAGCTCCCCCCAAGGGGGAGCCTTTTGGGTTCAGCCAATGTACTCCTTGCCGCCCATGTACATGCGCAGGGCCTCGGGGATGCGCACGCGGATGCCACCGGGGCTCCCGGCGTCGGCTTCGAGGTTGTTCTCCAGGAAGGCGATCAGCATACGGGGCGGAGCCACGCAGGTGTTGTTGAGGGTGTGGGCAAAGTACTTCTTGCCGTCGTCGCCCTTGACGCGGATCTGCAGGCGGCGGGCCTGGGCGTCGCCCAGGTTGGAGCAGCTGCCGACCTCGAAGTACTTCTGCTGACGGGGGCTCCAGGCCTCCACGTCGACGGACTTCACCTTCAGGTCAGCCAGGTCGCCGGAGCAGCACTCCAGGGTGCGGACCGGGATATCCAGGCTGCGGAAGAAGTCCACGGAGTTCTGCCAGAGGATATCGAACCACTTGGGGCTGTCCTCGGGCTTGCAGACCACGATCATCTCCTGCTTTTCGAACTGGTGGATGCGGTACACGCCGCGCTCCTCGATGCCGTGGGCGCCCACTTCCTTGCGGAAGCAGGGGCTGTAGGA
>JAFQEB010000140.1 GCA_017399225.1 Clostridia bacterium
GATGTTGCGCATCCGGCAGACCTTGAACAGCTTGATGGTCTGGGCCTCCACGCCCTTGGCAGCGTCGATCAGCATGACGGCAGCGTCCGCCGCCACCAGCACGCGGTAGGTATCCTCGGAGAAGTCCTGATGGCCGGGGGTGTCCAGGATGTTGATGCGGAAGCCCTCTTCGGGGATCTCGACGGGTTCCTCGCCGGAGCCGGGGAAGGGCTGCACCTTTTGGGGCTTGTACTCAAACTGCATGGCGGAGGAGGTGACGGAAATGCCGCGCTGCTTCTCGATCTCCATCCAGTCGGAGGTGGCGTGCTTATCAGACTTGCGGGCCTTGACCGAGCCTGCCGAGCGGATCGCGCCGCCGTAGAGCAGCAGCTTCTCGGTCAGGGTCGTCTTACCGGCGTCAGGGTGCGAAATGATGGCGAAGGTACGGCGCTTCTCGACCTGCTCGCGGAGCATGTCGCGGAAGGCCTGGGTATCGGTACCGGGCAGCATGGTTTGCCTCCTTTATGTAAATTCGGAATTCGGAATGCGGAATTCGGAATTGATTTACGGCGGACCGGCCTGCGTCAGGGCAGAGAGCGTTTTCGCCGCCTCCTGATACAAGCGCGGGGATACGTTGGGGTAGGTCAGGTTGTCCGGGAGCTGATCGAACAGCCGGACTTCCGCCATTTCACTTTCGGGCAGCGTCCCCGGCGCGTTGACGACGGCCAGGAACACCACGCCGTTGGCGGAGCGGGTGTCGGTGAAGCCGCAGTAGTCGCACACGGGGATGACCTGCGCGTCCGTCACGCCGCTTTCCTCATACAGCTCACGAACGGCGGCCTGTAACGGCGTTTCGCCAGGCTCGATGTGTCCGCCCTGGGTCTCCCAGGTGTCGCGCTCCCGGTGACGGCTCAGCAGCCACTGCCCCTGATAGTTGGCACAGACGACCACATATTTATGCGGGCTCAGCGCGCCCAGCGGGTGGATGCTGCACTGAAGAGCGGAGCCAGTTGTTGCCACGGCAAACACCTCCGGCTTATCAGATTCGGAATGCGGAATGGAATTGGTTGGACAGAACTGATTGGACAGTGTGCCCACACTCCAAATTCCGAATTCCGAATTACTCTTTATAGTCCTGCAGACTCACCGACACCATGCGGCTCACGCCCTGCTCCTCCATGGCGACGCCAAAGAGGCTGTTGCACCTCTCCATGGTGCCCTTGCGGTGGGTGACGACGATGAACTGCGTGCCCTGCGAATATTCCTTGAGGTAGTCGGCGTAGTAGCCGATGTTGGCGTCGTCCAGGGCAGCCTCGATCTCATCGAGGATGCAGAAGGGCGTGGGCTTGAGCTTCAGGGTGGCAAAGAGGATGGCGATAGCGGTCAGGGCGCGCTCGCCGCCGGAGAGCAGCGACAGCAGCTGCAGCTTCTTTCCGGGAGGCTGGGCGTTGACCTCGATGCCGCAGTTCAGCGGGTCCTCGGGGTCCATCAGCTTCAGTTCCGCCTTGCCGCCGCCAAAGAGGCGCGTGAAGGTCTCGCTGAAGTAGCCCTGCAGGCGGGTGAAGTTCTCCACGAAGGTCACGCGCATCTGCTCGATCAGCCGCTCAATCAATTCGCGCAGATCCGCCTCAGCCGCGCGCAGGTCCTCCTGCTGGCGGGTCAGGTCGTCCACACGGGCCTTCGTTTCGGCATATTCCTCCACGGCGCCCACGTTCACGTTGCCCAGTGCGCGGATGGCGGCGTTCAGTTCGCCCGCCCGCTTGTCGGCCTCGCGCTCGTTGAAGCCCTCCGCCTGGCGGAATTCCTCCGCGCCGGCGTAGGTGAGCTTGTAGGTATCCCAGATGCGGTTTTCCAGGTTGCGCTGCTCGCTCTCCACGCGCTGGCGGGTCATCTCCAGCCGGTGCTGCTTTTCGCCGTCCCGCTTGTAGGCTTCGTGCAGGTTTTCCATATCCCGCAGGACGTCGCGCAGGTACGCATTGGTTTCGCTCCGGCGCTTTTCGATGCCCTGGGCGGTCTGCTCCTGGGTGGATTGCTCCTGCTGGCGGCGCTCCACCTCGGCAATGACGGCGGCGATGTCCGCAGCATCCTGGGCGTCCTGGGCGTCCATCTCGCTCAGCAGCGCGCTGCGGCGCTCCTGCTCGCGGAGGATGGCGGCCCGGTCGCTCTCATAATGGCTCAGGTCGCGCTGCAGGTCGCTCAGGCCGTGGCGCATTTCGCTCAGCTGCAGGGTGCGGGCCATCAGATCGTCGCTGGCTTTTGCGGAGGCGGCGCGGGCGTCTGCCAGCACCCGGGCCAGCTCGGCACTACGGTTTTCCATGGCGCTTTGATCCATCTCCACGCCGCCGAAATCGCCTTCGATGGATTCCAGCTGCGTGTCGATATCGGCAATGGCCTGCTCCAGCTGCACGGCAGCCTCGGCAGTCTCCGCCATGCGCTGGCGGTGGGCTTCCAGATCAGCCGCGGCGCTTTCACGGCGGGCCTGCTCGCGGGTCACGGCGATCTCCTGCTGGTGCAGGTCGTTCAGCCCATCGCTGACGGCCTGGCGCAGGGCAGCCTTCTTCTGCTGCCCCTCCGCGAGTTTCTGCTTCATGCCTTCAAAATCCGCCTTGCCCCGCCGGAGCGCCTCGGTCAGCTCCTTGAGCTCGCGCTCGCGGGAAAGCAGATTGGATACCTTCGACTGGGCGGAGCCGCCGGTCATGGAGCCGCCGGAGTGCATCACGTCGCCCTCCAGCGTCACCAGGCGGAAGCGGTGTCCCCCGGCGCGCATGATGGCGATGCCGTGATCCAGATTATCGGCGATAACAGTGCGGCCCAGCAGGTTCTCGATAATGGCGCGGTACTCCGGCGCGCAGCTGACAAGATCGCTGGCAACGCCGAAGCAGCCGGGCATGGTCAGCACCTGACGCTCCCTTTCATTCAGGCCGTTGGAGCGGATGGCGCTCATGGGCAGGAAGGTCGCGCGGCCCAGACGATTCTGCCGCAGGTACTGGATCAGTTCCTTGGCGATCTCTTCCCGCTCGGTGACAATGTTCTGCTGCGCTGCGCCCAGGGCCATATCGATGGCGGTCTCATACTGCTGGGGCACGCTCATCAACTGGGCCAGCACGCCCTTCACCCCGGACATGCCGCGCTGCTTGGCATACTGGATCGCCCGGCGGACGGCCTGGTTGTAGCCCTCCATGTCCCGGGTCATTTCGGTCAGCACAGCATGGCGGCTCTGGGCGGCCTGCAGCTTTGCGGAAAGCTCCTCAGCGCGGGTGCGCTGGGCGTTGAGGGCCGCGTCGTGGGCGTCAAACTCCGCCTGACGGCTGCGCAGGGCTTCCTGCAGGGCGCTCTGCTGCTCCAGCTCCCGACCCACAAGGTCCTCGGCCTCGGTCAGGGCTTCAGCCAGCCCGGTCTCCTGCTCGCTCAGCTCCTCCCCTGCCCGGCGGATCTCCTCCAGGCGGCTGGCCATCTGCGTGCGCATGGTGGCCAGACGGGTCTGGTCGTTCTTCACGGCAGAAAGGCGGTTCATGGCGCTGAGCATGGCGGCCTTGTGGCTTTCCAGCGCCGCGTCGGCCTCCTCCTCCTCCCGGAGAGCCCGCTCCTGGGCGGTCTGCGCCTGGGCAAGGATGCTCTCCGCCTGGGCGATCAGCGCCTGCTGCTGCTCCACATCGCCCTGGCTGGCGCCGAAGATGCGCTCCAGCTCGCTCAGGCGGGCGACGGCGTCCTCCTCCTCGGCAGCAATGCGGGCGCGGTTTTCCTGCCTCGTCTCCTGACGGCTGCGCAGGGCGGTCAGCCGCTCCTGGGCCTCATGGACGCTGGCGGCACAGGCCAGCAGGCGCTCCCGGGCTTCGGTGGCCTGCTCGTCCAGCTGGGCGATGCGCTCCTGCGTTTCGTCCCGCTGCATCGTCTTATCCCGCAGGGCAGCCTCGGTGTCCTCCAGGATGGTCTGCAATGTCATCAGCTCGCTGTCCAGCTCGGCCAGGCGCTGACGGGCCCGGTCTGAACGGATCAGGAACAGGTTCATATCCAGGTGCTTGAGTTCCTCGGCATAGGCCATGTAGGCCCGGGCGTTGCGGCTCTGCTCCTCCAGGGGGCCCAGGCGGCGGGTCAGCTCATCCAGGATGTCATCCAGGCGCTCGGCGTTTTCCAGCGTGCGCTCCAGCTTCTTGTCCGCCTCTTCCTTGCGGGCCTTGAACTTGACGATGCCCGCAGCCTCCTCGAACACCTGGCGGCGATCCTCGGACTTGCGGGAGAGGATCTCGTCAATGCGGCCCTGGCCGATGATGGAGTAGCCCTCCTTGCCGATGCCGGTATCGCGGAAGAGATCTACCACGTCCTTGAGGCGGCAGGCGGCGCGGTTGAGGAAGTATTCGCTCTCGCCATTGCGGTACACGCGGCGGGTGACCATCACCTCCGCGTTCTCCATGGGCAGGGAGCGATCCTCATTATCAAAGATCAGCGACACCTCGCAGTAGGAGAGCGGCTTGCGCTTCTGGGTGCCGTTGAAGATGACGTCGGACATGGAAGCGCCGCGCAGTGTTTTGGCGCTCTGCTCGCCCAGCACCCAGCGCACCGCGTCGCCGATGTTGGATTTGCCTGAGCCGTTGGGGCCCACGATGCCCGTGATTCCCTCGTCAAAGACGATCTCCGTCCGCTGGGCGAAGGACTTGAACCCGTACAGCTCCAATTTCTTTAATCGCAGGGTCTTCGACCCCCTTCATTCTTGATGGGCCTTCAAAAGGCTGCGGCCATATTTGACCAACTTACAGTATAGCACAAAAATGGCAGTTCGTCTATTTTTTCTTCAATAATATGGGGCTTTGCGCAGAAAAAAATCCCAGCGCACCGTTTTTTTTGCTGACAACCGCCGCAAAATGTGCTAAGATAGTCAGGCATTTTGACATTTCCGGAGGTTCTTCCCATGCTGAAGAAGCTGTACGATCACCTTTTCTGCCAGCCGCACATGGCGCGGCGCATCCCGGTGCTGGTTTTCAGCGTCGTGATGATGGGCATGTGCATCGCCTTTTTTGAGAAGGTCGCCGTGGGCACAGATCCCTGCACGGTCTTCAACCTGTCCATTGCGCAGAACGTGCTGCACTGGCCGAACCTGGGCCCCTGGCAGCTGCTGTTCAACCTCTGCCTGCTGGCGGTGATCCTCCTGATGCGGGAGGGCCGCTTCATCGGCCTGGGCTCCTTGGCGAACATGGTGCTGGTGGGCTACTCCCGCGATTTCTTCAAGCCCATTGTTGAGATGCTGCTGCCCGGCGAGGTGGAGTCCCTGCTGGTGCGCGGCGGCGTGTTCCTCCCGGCAATGGCGCTGTTCCTCGTCGCCGTCGCCTTCTACATGGTGGTCGAGCTGGGCACCGCACCCTATGACGCCGTCTCCCAGATCATCGCCTCCCACCTGCCGAAGGTGCCCTTCGCCGTCATCCGCATCTGCTTTGACCTGGCCGTGACCCTCATCGGCTGGCTGCTGGGCGGCCAGGTGGGCGTATTCACCGTCGCCTCCTGCTTCTTCCTCGGGCCGGTCATCCAGTGGATCGCCGCGAAGTTCCGCCCCTGGTTCAACTGAAATATGCGCCGTCTCCCTCCAGGGAGACGGCGCATCCTTATACCCAAAGGGAAAGCACAATGGAGCTCCTGTCCCGCAGCGGCTTCTCACGCTGCTTACAAAACATCCATCCTGCTTTCTGAAAAGGGCTGTGAAACCACCGTCTCACAGCCCGTCATTCCGGTTTTATCCTCATTCGGCGCCCCAGCCGTTCACGGTGCACACGCACCGGCAGCCGCCCTCGCCGGTTTCGCCGCCGCCGCCCAGCACGCAGGCGCAGACCTTGCTGTCCCACCTGCCGCCGCCCTCGCCGCCGCCGCCCAGCACGCAGACGCATTCCTTGCCGCCGGCCACCGCGTCCAGCTCGTCCTCGTCCAGCTCGGTCTTCTTTTCAAAGTCGGCCGCAGTCAGGGCGATGCCCATCTCCGCCGCCATGGCGATCATCTCCTCCTGGGTCGCGGTGCCGAATTTGGCATACATCGCATCGTCCTTGGAAACCGCCTGCAGGAATTTCAGCATATTGTCCGTCATGGTCATTCATCCTTTCATTTCACAATCATCAGCAGCCGGGCAGGGGGCATTCATCACAGCAGCCACCGCCGGCAGCAACGCACCAGCAGCGGCATTCGCCATCCTGTGTTTCACCGCCGCCGCCCAGCACGCAGGCGCAGGCCTTGCCGTCCGCATCCGCCTTGCCGCCGCCGGCTCCAACGCAGGTGCACTTCTTCCAGCCGCCGGCCACCGCGTCCAGCTCGTCGTCGTCCAGCTCGGCCTTCTGCTCGAAGTCAGCCGCGGTCAGGGTGATGCCCATCTCCGCCGCCATGGCGATCAGCTTCTCCTGGGTCTCTCTGCCGAAATTGGCATACGTCGCGTCGTCCTTGGAAACCGCCTGCAGGAATTTCATCATGTTGTCCGTCATTATCGTGTCCTCCTTTTTTATATTTTTTGCGTCCACCGCGGACGCCTTGGCACATATTCATACCGTTTGGGCGGCGCATGGCCGTTTTGCCAGCCATAACGTCCAGCTCGTTGTCGCCAAAACTCGCTTGAAAGGCGCAGCAAAGTGCGCCGCCGTCACGCGCCCATCGCCAGCCGCAACCCGGCCAGGGCTTTTTTGTGGATCACCTTGGCATTGATGTAGCTCATGCCCATCATCTGCGCCACGGTTTTGAGGGTGTGCCCCCGGTAGTAGTGCAGCACGATCAGGTCTCGCTCGCGCTCCTTGAGGGCCATGAGGGCGTCGGCCAGGCCGTCCAGCGCGTCGTCGGACATTTCGGGGGATGGCTCCTCCCCCGCCATCCAGTCCTCAAGGGCGGCTGCCGTATGCCGGGTGCGGTAATAATCCGTCACGGTGTTGCGGGTGATGGTATACACCCAGGTGGAGAGCGCCGCCTTCTGCGGATCATAGCTGTCCAGCTTCTGCACCACCTTGAGGAACACGGCGGAGACGATCTCCTCCGCATCCTGAGGATGGGCCACCTTGCCCCTCACATAGGCGCTCACCTTCGGGTGGAACTCCCGGTAAACCGCCTCTGCGCCGATCACGAGCCTTCCCCCTCCGGTATCAGGATCATGATCGTGCCGACCTTCCCGGGCTGTTCGCTCTCCTCCCGGTACGGCTGCTCCGCCCCGCCCCCGCTGATCAGTTCGAGGTCATCGTCGGGGAGGGCATGCCAGCCCAGCAGCACCTCCGGATTCACCGTGGGCACGCCGGTTTCCCCCGCCGCGCTGATCATTTCGAGGTCGTCGTCGGCCAGTGCGCCAGCGTAGCGGCTTTCCACATCGCTGATGACGCCCGACAGCTTTGCATTGCGCTCAAAGCGCTGACGATCGAACAGGTTCGCCAGTTTTCTTTCCATATCTGTGTACCTCCTGTGCGCCAAGTCCGCCTGTCGGGTCAATACGGGGCGTTCTCCCGCAGAAATTGGGTCTCCTGCACCCATTGCTCCCAGGTCTTGCCGCAGGTTTTGCAGGGCTGCTCCCGGGTGATCTGGGCGCCGCACTGGTGGCATGCCACGGAGCCATCCGCCATATCGCAGGCCGTGCAGATGAAGCCCTGGCGCATGGTATTCCCGCACACGGGGCAGGTGGTCGGGTCGCCGAACGCGCCGCCGACGGCCTGCGCCAGCTGATCGTCGTTCAGCTCGTGGTTATTCAGCTTCTGGTTATTCATGCTTCCGCCTCCTTGCTTTCCTTGCCTGTTGATACGGGGAATCGCGCGTATCAACCGCCGTTTGCCGGATCGGCTGCTGTTGCGTTCGGCCTGCATGTATCACAGTAGTACAGGCCGCCAACGCGACTGGAAAGATACTTCTCCGTAAGGAGCGTGGCGCCTTTGCCGCACGCAGCGCAAGTGCCGTAAGTTGTGCGGCTGACAGGACACCCTTCCAGGATCGGCTTCAGCAATCCGCCGCTGACGTTCTCCAGCGCGCTGTCCTTCAGCTCAAAATACTGGTTCTCGCCCATGGCGTACCGTCCTTTCTGTTATTGGGGGCTGGTGCCCAGCTGGTAGAATGCCCAGCGGCAGGTATTCTTCTTGGCGCAGTCGGTGCAGGTGTATTCAATCCAGGAGATGTCGGGGTACAGCAGCCCGCCCTGGGGTTCGCAGTAGTGGCCCTTCTGCCCGGCCACCTTGCCGCAGTCGCACCACACGCAGATGAATTCATCGCAGGTCTCGATTCTCTTGTCGCCCACCGTCTGCATCTCCAGCCCGCCGGACACCTGATCCAGCGCGTCGTCGGTCAGCTCCATCGTCTGCATCCCCCCGGCCTCCGGCGGGATGTGCTGCAGATGCGTCCCCGCGCCGTTTCCGCCGGCCACCTGATCCAGCTCGTCGTCATTCAGATCAAACTTACGCTCGTCCATGTTCCGTCCTCCTTCTGCCGTATCACAGCCACCTAAAATTTTCCGTCGGGTAAGCCCGCTGAGCGCCGCAGCAAAGGAACTGCACGCCCGTACCGCCGCGGGAGTTGGGCACCATGATGACCACGCCCCGGGGGAAGGGCCCGTCCGCGCGGGAGCTCCAGTCCAGTCCGCATACCGGGCAGCAGTTGCCGGCGATGTACTTCGCCTGGCTGCCCTCCTCGCCGTTTGCGCCGCCGGCCACCTGATCCAGCGCGTCGTCGGTCAGCGCCGTCACCCCGTTCTTCATATCCCCGTGGGCGCCCGCCTTACACTTCCGCGCTCAGCAGCCGCTGGACAATCGCTTCATACTCCGCCCAGGTCGCGCCGCAGTTGACGCAGCCGGTTTCCTTGTACAGCTTGGCGCGGCACTTGTGGCAGGTGACCACGCCGTCGTCCATTTCGCACCAGGTGCAGATGTAGCCCTCGCGCTTGCTCCTGCCGCACACCGGGCAGACGCCCATATCGCCGAATTCGCCGCCGGCCACCTTGTCCAGCACGTCCTCGGTCAGTTCCGTCATGATGTTCTTCAGTTCCATGTGGATGCCTCCTTCTCGGATGTGTTTTCTCCGCTGTCCCGGCAACCGTCAGTCCACGTCAATTGCGCTGATCGCGATGTCTTCATAACAGTCCTGCACATCCTGCGGGGTCTTGTCCTCTGGCTCGCGGATGACCTCCGCCGTCTGCCCGCCGGAAACCTGTTCCAGCAGGCTGTCGTCCAGCGCGACGGGCAATGGCGTCTTCCGTTTCGGTCCCATGCGATCACTCTCCCTGACTGCTTTGCTGTGCCCAGCAATCGCTGCAATACACCTTGTCTTTGGTCCGGTGAATTGCGCCGGTGAAGACCTTGCTGCAAACCGTGCAAACCACGTACTCGATCGCGCCCACCGGCGCCAGCAGATCGCCGTACTCGCCGCCGGCCACCATACCGATGGCCTCGTCAGTCAGCTCCACGGCATCCCTGACAGTCTTCTTATCCATCGCGGATACCTCCTTGGGTTTCTTTGTCTGTTGATACGACGCAAACAGGGGTGAGGGATAATGGTAAATGGAAAATGAAAAGTTAAAAATGAAAAATGAAGTTTGAGGCAGCGGGGTCAGGCGTCGCGGGTTTTGAGGATGGGCAAAATGGATAATGGAAAATGAAAAATTGAAAATGGAAAATTGAGTTTGGTGTGACGGGGGTCAGGCGTCGCGGGTTTTGAGGATGGAAACAAGGAGGCTGATCAGTTCGCGTACGTCGCTTGCAAGGCTGTCGTACTCATTGTCATGCAGGTAGTCGGTTTCGTGCAGGAGCCGAAGCCAGTAGTAAGTCTCATTCGCTTCCTTCAGCGCGATGCTTAACCCATTTCCTCACGCATCAAGTCTTTGCCGCTCCACCAGCTCCGCAAACTTCCCGCCCAGGGCGATCAGCTCGTCGTAGTTGCCGTCCTCGACAATCTTGCCTTTCTCCAGGTAGATAATCCGGTCGCAGGCGCGGATGGTACTCAGCCGGTGCGCAATCACAATGCGGGTGCACTTCAGCTTTTCGAGGGAATCCGACACGGTCTTCTGCGTGATATTGTCCAGCGCGGAGGTCGCCTCGTCGAACATCAGCACCTTGGGGCGGGGCGCGATGGCCCGCGCGATCATCAGCCGCTGCCGCTGCCCGCCGGAAATGCCGCCGCTGCCCTCGGAGATCAGCGTGTGCATGCCCATGGGCATCCGGCGGATGGCCTCGGCGATGCCGGCCATCTCGGCGGCCTCCCAGGCCTGATCGACGGTCAGCTGCGGCGCGGAGATGACGATGTTGGAGTAAATGTCCCCCTGGAACAGCTTGCCGTTTTGCATCACCACGCCGATCTTGCGGCGCAATGACTTGAGGTCGATGGTATTCAAATCCTTGCCGTTGTAGTACACCGCGCCCTTCTGCGGCTTCTCAAAGCCCAGCAGGATGCGCATCAGGGTCGACTTGCCGCAGCCGGTCGCGCCGACGATGGCCACGTACTGCCCGGGCCTGATCTTCAGCGACAAATCGTCCAGAATGAGGGGCATATCCTCCCGGTACCGGAAGGACACGTTACTCACCTCAATCGCGCCGGAAATGCGGTCGATCACCTGCTTGCCCTCGGACACCTCCGGCTCCGCGTCCATGATGGGCTTGGCCATGGCCATCACCGGCCGGAACTGCGCCAGGGTCATCGCGATGCCCGCCAGGGACATGAATGCACCGCTGACCATGCCGTAGGCCGCGGTGAAGGCGTAGTAATCCGACACGCCCACGCCGCTCTTCAGCGCCATGTAGTACATCACCAGCGTGCCGGTGAGGGAGATGGCGGAGGAAATCACGCTGTTGAATCGCAAAAACGCCGGCGGGTTATACTGCATGGCAACCTGCTTTGCGTACAGGTCGGACCAGCGGGCATAGGCGCGCTTCTCCGCGCCGGAGAGCTTGATCTTCTGGATGCCGGTGATCAGCGCGTAGCTCATGCCGCTTTCCTGGGCGGAGAGCTCCATCTGCCTGCGGGCGATGCGCGTCTGGTACAGCGTCGTCGCAATGGTGAAAATCAGCGTCACCAGGATGACCGCCAGCGCGGGCACAACCAGCGCCGGGGCGAAGGCGAAGATCTGCGTAACGTACATCAGCGAAAACAGGCTCGTCAGGCCCGTATTCAGCGCCGAGGACACCAGCATCTGGCACAGGCTTTGCAGCTGCTGGCTGCGGCTGGCCAATTCGCCGCTGGACCACTTCTTGAAGAAATCCGCCGGCAGGGACAGGATGCGCATCATCGTCGCCGCCTGCACGGAGAGGTTCAATTTCGTCGTCACCCGCGCCGAGAGCATCGCGTTGATGCTCCGCAGCAGGATCTGGCTGACCGACACGCTGATCATGAACGTCGCCAGCGCCACCAGCAGCCGCACGCTGCCGCTGACCGCCACCTGCCCGAAGAGCAATGCCGTGAGCCTGGGCGTCAGCAGGCCCACCAGCGATACCAGGAAGGTCGCCAGCGCCACCAGCACGATATCCGCCCGGTCGATGCACTGCACAATGTAGCGGGTCAGCGCCGGCACGGTCAGCTTCGTCAGCGGGAAGGGCTTGTAAAAGCAGATCGCTTCCTCGTCAAAGAGCTCCTCGTTCTTCCTGCCAATCCTGACCCATTTGCTGGCCGCCGCGTCAAAGTACGCGTACCCGGTCAGCCCCCGGGGAATGAGGGCCACCACGGTGCCGTCGTCCTTCCTGCGGGCAAGCAGCGCGCCGATGGCGTCCTTGTACCAGCCCTTGGGCAGCAGCACATTGCGCCGCATGATGCCGTGGGGCCGCAGCAAATACTCGAGGCGGTCATCCAGCCCCTTGACGGCGTCGGGCACCTCCCGGGGCTTGATGCGGTAATACTTCAAAATCTCGCCGATTTCGCCGCTGGCCTTGTTCTCGTCGCTGAGGTAGGCGGCGGACATCTTCGTGCCCAGCACCGCGTCGGCCACCCGGACGAAGGCCTCCTCAAACAGCTGGTCGTCGCTTTGCTTGCGCTGTTTGATTTGCTCGTCAAACCAACCCATAGGAAACCTCCTTCCTTATTCGCTGCAGACCAGCTTCGTATAGAATCCGTTCATCGCGTACAGCTCCTCATGGGTGCCGCGCTCCACCACCTGCCCGCGGTCCATCACGATAATCTCGTCGCAGTCGCGGATGGTGGAAAGCCGGTGCGCCACCACGATGCAGGTGATGCCGCGATCCTTGATGGACTTCACCACATTGTACTCCGTCCGCGCGTCCAGGGCGGAGGTGGCCTCGTCCAGGATGATGATGGTGGGGTCCTGGGCCAAAACGCGGGCGATCTCGATGCGCTGCCGCTGGCCGCCGGAGAAGTCCTTTCCTCCCTCGGTGATGCGGTACTGGTAGCCGCCGTCGCGCTGCATGATGTCCTCGTGCAGCTGGGCGTCGCGGGCCGCCATGATCATCTCGAAGTCCTCGATGGAGTTGTCCCACATCTTGATGTTGTTGGCGATGGTGTCCTCAAAGAGGATGATGTCCTGGTCGACCACGGCCAGCGAGCCGGTGAAGACGCTGCGGTCGATTTGGGTCATGGGCTTGCCGTCAAAGAGGATCTCACCGCTCCAGGGCTGGTACAACCCGGATATGAGCTTGGACAGCGTCGACTTTCCGCACCCGGAGGTGCCCACGAAGGCCACGCGGCTGCCGGGTTTGAGGGTCAGGTTGAAATCGCGGATCAGCGGCTCCGCCAGACGCGAATAGCCGAAGGTCACGTTCTTCATCTCAATCGCGCCG
Source organism: Clostridia bacterium (assembly GCA_017399225.1). The sequence goes on from JAFQEB010000140.1 coordinate 12,684, forward strand.
CTGAGCTTGGCGTAGGTCTCCTCCTCGTCCGCGGGCTTGCTCTCGTACACCACGTCGGAGGGATACTGCATCACGTCCTCGATGCGCTCCATCTGGGTGCGCATCTCCTGCAGCGTCTGCCCGGCGGCCAGCAGCTGCTGGGCCGGCGCCATGAAGGACTGCAAAAAGCCCTGGAAGGCCATCACCATGCCGATGGTGAATTTCCCCTCCATCACCAGGTACACGCCAAGGATGGTCACCGCCGTGTTGGTGACGGTGGACACGATCTGCGGCAAAAGGCCCAGATACTGATTGAGCTTGGCGAACTTCGTCTCCTGCAGGCACACGCTGGCCTGATAGCCCGCCCACTTCTCGAAGAAGCCGTTCTCCGCGCCGCTGGCCTTGATGGTCTCGATCATCTCAATGCCGGCCACCGTCGTGCCGGACAGCTTGCCCGCGTCGCGCATCTGCACGCGGGTGATGTTCACGCGCTTTGCCGAAATCACCCGGGACATGGCGGTGTTCACCACGATGGAGACGATGCCCACCAGCGTCAGCAGCACGCTGTAGCGCAGCATGACCACCAGGTAGAACACCATCATCGCCGCCTGGATCACCAGGGGCGCGAAGGTGCTCACCAGGCTCGCCGCCACGGAGGCGTTCGTCCCCTTGCGCTGCTGGATATCGCCGGCCATGCGCTGGGAGAAGAACTCCATCGGCAGCTGCAGCACCTTCCACATGAAGGTCGTGCTGCCCACCGCGGCGATCTTGCCGTTAATGCGCGCGGAGCAGACGACCTGGATCAGCCCGATCACGATTTGCAGCAGGGACAGCCCCGCCAGCGCCCACAGGAAGGGCACCGCCCAGTCCGGGTTCACCCCCGTGAGCAGCCGATCCAGGAAAATGCGGGAGAACCCCGGCTGGATGATGCCCAGCAGCGCCGCGATCACCGCCGTCACGATGGTGAAGACCACCGCCTCGCCGGTGCCCTTCATGCGCTGGCGGGCAAAGGCGACGACGGACTTGGGCTTGCCGCCGGGCTCGAAGCCCTCGCCGGGCTCGAACATCAGGCAGATGCCGGTGAAGGAACGGTCGAACACCTCCATCGGCACGGCATAATTGCCCTGGGCGGGGTCGTTGATCACAGCCTTGTCGCCCTTGAAGCCGCACAGCACCACAAAGTGGTTGAAGTTCCAGTGGATGATGCAGGGGAATTTGCCGCTCTCCTTCAGCGCCTCAGGCTCAAACCGGTAGCCCTTGGCGACGAGGCCGTAGCTGCGGGCGGCGCGGAGCACGTTCTTGGCGTTGGAGCCGTCCCGGCTCACGCCGCAGTCCGCGCGCACCTGCTCCAGCGGGATCCACTTGTCATAGTAGGCCAGCACCATCGTCAGCGAGGCGGCGCCGCACTCCAGCGCCTCCATCTGCATGACCACCGGCACCTTGGCCGCGCCCTGGGTCACGGGCTGCTTGATCTTCTTGACCTTTGCCATAGCGCACCTCAATTCAGCACGAAGGACATGGGCGACACGCTGTCGATGACGATCTTGCCCTCATGCACGCCGCCCGGACAATCGAGCTCCAGCATCACGGCAAACACCCACTCGCCGGATTGCAGCCCGCCGACATGGCGCATGTAATCGGTGAAGGTATCGTCCACCTGCACGGGCTCCGCGCTGACGGAGGCCACCTTGCCCTCTGCTTCGCCGATGGTCACGTTCATCCCGGGCGCGACCTTCTCCGCGTCCGCCTGGCGCACATAGGCGATGGCCTGCCCGCCCTCCGCCCGGATGACCACGGGCAGCGTCGTGTCCATATGCCCCAGCACGCCCCACACGCATACGCCCACCAGCAGGATGACGATCGCCGCCAGCAGCAGCCACACCGAGGGCGTGGACACGCGGATGTAGTCGTTCAGCTGCTCGGGGGAGGAAATGCGGTCCATGCTCTTTTTGCGGAACAGGTTGCTCATGGTATCAGCTCCTCAAGTTTTTTCGGATGGAAAGGATGTTGCGTCCGTTTTCGTACCGGTAGGTGATCTCATCCATGCTCTTGCGGACCATGAAGATGCCCAGCCCGCCGATGGCCCGCTCCTCCGCGGACAGCGTGATATCGGGATCGGCTGCCGCCAGGGGATCGTAGGGCACGCCCCCGTCGATGAAGGTGATCACCACGCTCAGCGGCTCGTCGATGACCTCCACCCGCACCGTCGCCTCGCCCACATCCGGGTTGTAGGCGTAGTGGGCGATGTTGCCGAAGAGCTCGTCAATGGCGATGTCGATCTGCATTTGCGCCTTCATCGGGCAGTCGAGGGCCTCCAATTGCTCGTTGACAAAGTCGGTCACCACACCGATGTTCTCCACCGTCGCGGCGATGGTCATTTCCTTCATGCCTGCACCTCCTCAGCCTGCGGGCCGTGCCAGGTCAGGCACAGCATGGTGATGTCGTCAAACTGCTCGGCCTCGCCGACAAAGGCGTCCACATCTGCCTTGACGGCTTCGCACACGTCCTTCGCGGACTTGCCCGCCTGCCCGTTCATCAGCGCCAGCAGACGATTTTCGCCGTACAGCTGCTGGGCCGCGTCGGTGGCCTCGGTCACGCCGTCGGTGTACAGGAAGATCGTGTCCCCCGGTTGCAACTGCATTTCGAACCGGCGGTACCGGATGCCCTCCATGCCCGCCAGAACGAAGCCCGCGCGGGTCTTGTGGTACCGGAACTCGCCGTCCTGCTTCACCAGCGGCGGGTTGTGCCCCGCGTTGGCAAAGGTCAGATGGCCCGTCTTCACGTTCAAAAGGCCCATCCAGGCGGTGACGAACATGCCCGCGTCGTTGCCCTCGCACAGCTTTTCATTGGCGGTGGTGAACACCGTTTCCACGCTCATGCCGGATTCGGCGCAGCTCTTGAGCAGGGTCTTGGACTGCATCATGAACATGGCCGCCGGGATGCCCTTGCCACTCACGTCCGCGACCAGGAAGGCCAGGGTGTCCTCGTCGACAAAGTAGAAGTCGTAGAAGTCGCCGCCCACCTCTTTCGCGGTGAACATGGCCGCATGGATATCAAACTCCCTGCGGCCCGGATAGGGCGGGAACACCGAGGGCATGGCGGAATGCTGGATCGCCTTGGCAAAGGCCAGCTCCGCGTCAATGCGGGCGGCCGCGTCGGCAATGTAGCGCTTGAGCGTATCGACGGTAGAATTGATATCGTTGGACAGATCGTCAAACTCCACATGACTGCGGACGTTGACCACCGTGTCCAGCTTACCCTCGGTGATGGCGGAGAGGGAATCGTTGATCTGGTAGATGTTGTTGACCACCAGCTTCTTCACCAGCACGAAGATCATCACGAACAGCGCGGCGAAGACGACGATCTGCATCGACGTGGTAACGCCCACGGACACGTTGCGGGAAAGGGCCGCCTCGCTTCGCGGCATCACAGCCACGACGCAGTAGCCCTCGGCGGTGTGGTATATGCAGTAGCTGGGCCGTCCGTAAACCTGCGCGACAAAGATCTCATTCTCCGGCATGGTCGCCGTATCGATCCAGATGCCGGTCACATCCAGATTCTTGCCTTCATTGCCGTAGCGGTCACTGACGATGTTCCAGTTTTCATCCGCGATGATGATGCAGCCACCCTCGCCGACGTGGCGGTTGCGGGTCACGCCGACGACGAATTCGTCGATGTCCCGCTGGAAGCGCTCAGCGCCGTAGCCCACCTGCACAAACCCGCCCCGCTCCAGCGTCACGCCGCCGTATTTGCGGGAGATGGTCGCGTCATAGGACACGGGCTGGTAGCTCTGCACATAGGCCGTTTCGCCCGACAGCAGCGCCATGAACTCCGCAGACTGGGTGCCGTTGCGCATGTCGTAGTTCATGAAATCCAGGTAGGTGGTGGCGGTGATGAAGCCGTTTTCGTCGATGACGTTGATCTCCGTCACGTCGTATCGTTCCATCAGCGCGGGCAACGCAGCGGAGTCGATGACGTCCATCGCGTTCAGCTCGCCGGCGATCTCCCCGGCCAGGGTCAGCAGATGCTCATCCGAGGCGTCGATGATGTCCTCTCGCACGTCGGAGAGGTTCAGTTTCAGTAGGCTGATGGCGTTGTTCTCCGACAGGCGGGTCTGGATCAGCCACAAAAACGCCGTGGTCGCCAGAAATGCAATGGCCACCAGGATCAGCAGCCACCGTTGGAAGGATTGGGATATCCGCGTTCTCTTCTTCATCATGTTTTACTCAATCGTCAGAATGTCGCTGAAGCCCGTCACGTCAAAGATCTCGGCGATCGTTTCGTTCACATGGCGCACGACCATGTCGCCCTGCCTGTTCATGGTCTTCTGCGCCGCCAGCAGCACACGCAGGCCCGCAGAGGACAGGTACTCCAGCCCGGCAAAATCCAGCACCAGATGAGCAACGCCATCCAGGCTTGCCTTCAGCTCCGCCTCCAGCTGAGGGGCGGTGGTGGTGTCCAAACGGCCGGTGAGGGTGATGGTCAGATCAGCAGCATTGAGGTTCTTTTCGATGGTCATGATAAATCGCTCCTTTTTGTTGTGTGGGATCGCGGCGGCAGCCTCAGCGGATGGTCACGTCCACCTGATTGGTCATGCCGTCTTCGTCGATGGGGGCATAGGCGATCTGCTCGGCGGCGTTGCGAACCAGCGCCAGGGACAGCGCATTGTCCGAGTCCGCCGGATTAAAGGCGGGGCCGGAATAGCGCAGGCGCATGGTCATTCGCTCCTCCTGGGGCGCGTATGAGCAGGTGAGCAGCAGGCCGAAGCGTTCCGGCAGCTGCGGCAGGAGGATCTGCACGCACAGTTCCTCGAACACGGACTGGGCGCGGTAGATCGTCTTCTGGGAGATCTGATGGCGGCGGCCGAATTCCTCGATGTCGGTCATCAGGCCGATGAAGTCAAAGTCCCGGGAGCCGATGTGCTTCTCATACACCTTCAGGCGGCGGATGAAGCGGATAGTCTTCTCCTTCTTCGGGTGGTCGAAGATCTCCTCCGGCGTGCCCTCCTCGTAAATGCCGCCCTCGTCCATGTAGAACACGCGGTTGGCCACCTCGCGGGCAAAGGACATCTCGTGGGTGACGATCATCATCGTCAGCCCCCTGCGGGCCAGGTCGCGGATGACGGACTGCACCTCGCCCACCATCGTGGGATCCAGGGCGGAGGTGGGTTCGTCAAAGAGGATGATCTCCGGCTCCATGGCCAGGGTGCGGGCGATAGCCACGCGCTGCTTCTGGCCGCCGGAGAGGTTATCGGGGTAGACGAAGGCCTTGTCCTTCAAGCCTACCGTGCGCAGCAGCTGCATCCCCTCGTCATAGGCCTGCTGCTTGGATTTCCCCAGCAGATCCACCGGGGCCTTCATGATGTTCTCGATCACCGTCAGGTGCGGGAAAAGGTTGAAGGACTGGAACACCATGCCCATCTTGCGGCGGACCTTGCTCACGTCGCACTTCTTGTCGGTGATGCACTGATCCTTCACCCAGATTTCACCGGAGGTCGGCGTTTCCAGCATATTGATGCAGCGGATCAGGGTGGATTTGCCCGTGCCGGAGGGGCCGATGATGGAGATGACGTCGCCCCGGTGGATATCGGTATTCACGTCCTTCAGCGGGGTCACGTTGGGGTATGTCTTTTGCAGATGGCGGATCCGGATCATCGTACCACCCCCTTCAGGATGCTTTCGTTTTTGCGCCTGTGATGATCCAGCCGCTGCTGCACCCGGCCCAGCAATGCCGCTGCGCCCCAGGTGATCAGGAAGTAGATGGCCGCCACGGCCAGCAGCGGGAACATGGCTTCATAGGTGTTGCTGCGGATGATATCGCCCATCTTGGTCAGGTCGTTCACGGCGATATAGCCCACCACCGAGGTCGCCTTGATCAGCCCGACGACCTCGCCCGTATAGGTGGGCAGGAAGGTCTTCATGGCCTGGGGCAGGATGATCCGGAAGAACGCCTGGCTGCGGGTATAGCCCAGAGCGTAGGCCGCTTCGGTCTGGCCCCGGTCAATGCCCTCGACGCACAGAGTCAGATGCCCGTAGACGAAGGAGCCGAAGGTCAGTGAGAAGCCGATGATCGCTACCAGCAGGCTGCTGATATCCGACTTGCCGAAGAAGACGTAGAACAGGATCATCAGCACCACCAGCATGGGCGTGCCGGCGATGATCCGGGCATAGACGCGGGTGATGACCTTCGTCGGTACGGATACGGCACGGTATTCCGACCGGGCCAGCATATACAGTGCGAAGCCCAGGATGCTGCCGCCCGCCGCAGAGCAGACGCTGATGACCACCGTGACGACCACGCCTTCGGCGATCAGCTTCCACCGGTCCTCACGGATAAAGGTCTTCTCGAAGCTCTCCTGAAGGGATTCCCACAGGCTGATCTCCTCCGCAGCTTCCTCGTAGATGACCATCACCACGTCCGCGATCACATACGGCTCGCAGAAGTTGACGCTTTCCTTGCGTTCCTCGGTCATATAGATGCCGCAGGACACCACGTCGTACTTGCCGGACTTGAGCCCCGCCACGCCCGCCGTCCACTGGGCGGATTCAAAGACAGGGTTGTATCCATATGCCTCGCAGAAGCGGTACAGCAGCTCGATCTCAAAGCCTGCGTACTCATTGTTGAGCAGGTACACAAAGGGCTTTCGGGACAGATCCACCGCGATCTTCAGTTCTCTGCCGCCAGACAGATCAGGCAGCACCGGCGCCTGGTCGGGCTCGGTCTCGCCGCACCAGGCCTCCCACATGCTGTCATACACGCCGTTTTCGCGGATCTGCGCAAGGAACGCATTCACCTCCGCCTGCAGCCGGTCGCCCATGTCGTTCTTGCCAAAGGCGATGCCGATCTCCACCGTGCGGTCCGGCACCGGGATCCACGACAGCCGATCGTCCGTGCGGGCCACCGCACTCAGGTTGGGGATATCCAGCAGGAAGCCGTCGATCTTGCCCTGCTTGACGCACTGGAACAGGTCGTTGAAGGAGGGGTAGGAGTCCCGACGCGCCTGGGGGAAAAGCTCCTTCGAAATGCCGTCGTAGAGCGAGCCGTCGATCACGCCCAGGGTCGCGTTGGCGAAGTCCTCCAGCGTGCGCTTGCCGTTAGTCTCAGCGGGGATCACCAGCACGATCTCCTCCTTGTGATAAGGATCGGAGAAGATCATGGTCTCCCGGCGCTCTGCCGTGATGGTGACGCCGGAGCCGGCCATATCGTAGCGGCCCTGCTCGATGCCGGCCAGCAGACCGCCGAAGGTGGTGTTTTCCACCACCAGCTCATACCCATAGGCCTGGGCAAAGAACGTCATCAGCTCCACGTCAAAGCCGGTGAACTGCCCGTTTTTGATGTAGGTAAAGGGCTTCACGGAGGGCTCGATAGCAAAGAGGATACGGCCCTTTTCACCGGTAAACCCATCCACGGGGAGGAGCTCCTCCGGCTCGCCGTCGCCGAACCACCGCGCCTTCTGCGCTTCCATCCGGCCGCTTTCGGTGAACTCGCGCAGGAACCGGTTGAAATCCTGCCGCATCTGATCCGGCGCATCCTTTCCGAAGAGCATGCCGTATTCGCTGATCAGCAGCGGCTCCTGCATCCGCGTGAAAGCCATCCCTTCCCGCTTCATCGCGAGGTACACCGGTTCCTCGGTGGCAAAGGCCTCCAGCCTGCCGGCTTCCAGCGCCATGGCAAGATCCGTGGTGCTGTTATACTCAATGACGGAGGCCTCCGGCAGCACCTGCGGCAGTATCTGTGCCTGCACAGACCCGATCGTTGCGCCGATACGGGCATGGGCCAGATCCTGGATCCCGCTTTCCGCCGCCTGCGCCGGAAGGAGTCCCATGCACAGCAGCGCCAACAGGATACATATCATTCGTTTCATGAATTTTCCTCTTTTCCCAGGAGGCAACGGCTTCCGGGCGACCGTCCGTGATGTCGCGCGTGCCTGTGGTTTCAGTTTTCGCTCGGTTCCTGCCGATTCCAGAATTCTCGTCAGGGTTTCCACATAATTATACCAAATAACTTCCGTTTTGTGAATCCTTTTTTGCAGCCATGGAAAACGCTTGCTCCAGCTGCCGTTTTCACCTCCATGCAAAACGCCCTGCACAGCGGCAGGGCGCAGGCAACGGCTGCTGTTTGCAGCCGCACAGGTGCTGGGTGAACATGGGGGCGTTTTTTCAATGCCGCACTTCGGGGCTTCATGGCACCAGATCGAGCATATCCATGTCGTTGCCCACGTCCGTAAAGGTGTCCGGCACCTCGCCTACGATGATGCTCTCTGCCATGGCCACCTGGGTGGTCACCTCCACCTTCTGCGCGCCGGTGGGGATCACCAGCTGCACCTGGGCGGTCAGCTGCAGGGAGATGCGGTGCCGGGTCTGGTTGATGCCCGCGGTCTGGAAATCGGTGTGGAACTCCGCATGGACGCTCCCCACCGGCAGCACGCGCACCTCGATCTTCGGCCCGGCGCCGGCAAAGAGCGTCAGCCCCAGCGCGCTTCCCAGGGGCACCTTCACCGTCTGATCTCCGCGGTTTTGCAGCTTCTCCTGGGCCATCAGGCTCACCCGGGAGGCCAGGCGGTTCATCTCCGGCGTGTTGGCCTGGATCAGCCGTACCTGCTCGCTCTCGTCCCGGACGACGGTCATCAGGCTGTCGTAGGTCACCCCGCCGGCGGACAGCAGCTCGGAGGCCGACTGGTTGAGCACCTGCACCGCCATCGCCCGGGCCTGGGCCTGGGCAAGGGAGAGCACCACCTTCGTCAGGTTCCGCTCGATCAGCACCATCGCCGCGATCAGCACAGCCAGGCAGAGCAAAACGCAGCCCGCCGCCGTCCGCACGCGGAGTTTCATTCCCCTTGCAGACATTTGCCCGCCTCCTTCGTTATATTGTCAGGCAGCCGCCCGAAGGTTGTGAAGCGGGCGGTTGTGCCCGGAGATATTTCGTGCTATAATTATGATGATGGATTATGCCATTATGCCTGATTTGTTGAAAGGAGGCAGTTCCTTGCGCAGAATGGAAAGACTCTGGTCGGAGGATAAACGGCTGCCTGACGATATAACGACCGTGGAACCGGATCAGCGGCAGCGCGTCTTTACCGGCGACCCCGTGTGGGAGGAGGAGCTCCCGGAGGATCTCCCCGGCCCAGAGGAGCGCCCCGAGCCCCACTCCATCTTCAAGCCCCGGGTGAAGCAGCCCAACTTCGCCCTGTGCGTGCTGGTCAATGTGGTGCGCATCTTTGCGGTGCTGATCCTCGTGGGCGGCCTTGCGCTGGTGGGCGCGGTGGCAGGCATCGCCAAGGGCTATATGGAGACCGCCCCGACCCTTGACCTCGCCGCGCTGGACGAGCAGGCCCAGACTTCCTTTATCTATGACGCCAACCAGAACCTGATCACCGAATACAAGGGCATCGAGAACCGCGTGATGGTCTCCATCCACGCCATGCCCGATTATCTTCAAAAGGCCTTCGTGGCCGTGGAGGACGCCCGCTTCTACACCCACTCCGGCGTGGATCTGAAGCGCATCGTGGGCGCGTTCGTCAACAACCTTTCCTCCTCCTCGACCCAGGGCGGCTCCACCATCACCCAGCAGCTGATCAAGAACACCCTCCTGTCCTCGGAGCAGAGCTACAAGCGCAAGATCCAGGAGGCCTACCTCTCCCTGCAGCTGGAGACCCGCTACACCAAGGACGAGATCCTGGAGTGCTACCTCAACACCATCTGGCTGGGCGAAAACTATTACGGCGTGCAGACGGCGGCGGAGGGCTACTTCGGCAAGCAGCTGCATGAGCTGACCCTGCGGGAGAGCGCCATGCTGGCCGGCACCTGCAACAGCCCCTATTATTACAACCCCCGGCGCAACCTCTACACCCGCTCCAAGGAGGGCGTGGATTACGTCGCCATCACCAACGACCGCACTGATTACGTCCTCCGGTGCATGTACGAGAACCAGTTCATCACCTGGGAGCAGTACCAGGAGGCCCTGGACCCCGCCACGGCCCGCGTGCTGGAGAGCGACCCCAGCACCGGCACCGGCATGTATGACTACCCCCACTACGTCGAATACGCAGTGACGGAGGTGGTGGATATCCTCCTGGAGCTCAACGGCCTGGAGGACACCGCCGTCAACCGCAGCGCCATGGAAAACAAGCTGCGCACCGGCGGCTACCATGTGGTGCTGGCCATCGACGCCGATGTGCAGAAGACCCTCGAAAGTACCATCGCCGGGTGGACGAAGTACCCCTCCCTGCGCGACCCGGCGGACAAGGTATACCGCGCCCGCAACTCTGACGGCACCTACGACGAGATCGTGCAGCCCCAGGCCGCCGCGGTGGTGCTGGATTACCGCACGGGCGAGATCAAGGCCATCGTGGGCAGCCGCACCGTGCCGGAGGTCAAAAAGACCCTCAACCGCGCCGTAGATATGGTGATGCCCGTGGGCTCCTCCATCAAGCCGATTTCCGTTTATGCCCCCGCGATCGAGATGGGCGCATCGCCGGCCAGCGTGGTCAGTAACATGCCCCTGCCCATCGCCGGGTGGAAAAACGAAAAGGGCGATGACGACTGGCCCCGCAACTACGGCGGCAGCTACTATGCCGGCCCGCAGACCCTGCGCCAGGCCATCATCAACAGTCACAACACCGCCGCCGCCCAGACCCTCCTGACCATGGTGGGCGTGGAGCGTTCGGTGGACTTCCTGCACCGCATGGGCATTGACGATAAGCATATCGACGCCACGCCCTTCGGTCTGTCCCTGGGCTCCAGCGGCATCACCCCCCTGCAGATGGCCGTGGCCTTCGGCGTGCTGGCCGACGGCGGCGTGTACCAGGAGCCCATCAGCGTGCTGGGCATCTCCGACAGCAGCGGCAACCTCATCTGGGACGGCCATGCCAACCAGGAGCGCCGCCGCGTGTTCTCCGAGTCCACGGCCTACTGCGTCGTGGATATGCTCAAGGACGCCGTGAAGTCCGGCACGGGCACCAGCGCAAAGATCTCCGGCCAAACCGTCGCCGGCAAGACCGGCACCAACTCCGATCAGCGCGGCGTGTTCTTCGCCGGTATGACGGGCTACTACTCCTCCGCGCTGTGGATCGGCCACGACAACTACAAGGCCCTGTCCTCCAAGACCACGGGCTCCAGCGCCGCCGCGCCCCTGTGGCAGGCGTATATGAAGAAGATCCACGAGGGCCTGTCCAACCGGGATATCCTGGACGGCGATTACCGCCAGTACGGCCTGACGAAGGTGGAGACCTGCACCGTCTCCGGCCTTAGGGCCACCGACGCCTGCCGCAGCGATCATATGGGCTACGGCACCACCACGGACTTCTGGGTCACCCCGCCCACGGAATACTGCAACATGCACACCACGCTGCGCATCTGCCTGGACAGCGGCGAGCCCGCATCGGATTACTGCTACAACGTATCGGAGAAGGGCGTCATCACCATCCCGCCAAACCATGCGCTGAGCCGCTACATCGGCACCCGGTATGAGGACGTGCTGATCGAGTATCTGGGCAGCTACTGCATCTACGGCCAGAGCGGCAGCTGCTCCTGGCACACCTCGCCCTCCTACTCCGGCGGCTCTTCGGCCGACAGCGGCATCGTCTCCGGTGCCATGCTCCTGCTGGCCCAGGCGAAGGCCCACCTGGCCACCCTGGACGCCTACTCCTACGAGTACCAGCAGCTGCTCAACGCCATCGACAACCTGGAATGGGTCATCAACCAGCCCGGCTACGGCACCAACGATATTGTCAACGCCATGAGCCTCGTATCCCAGGCCATGCAGGGGTACTGATATGGAGCGGATCATTGAAGCCATCAGCGCCCTGCGCGCCCCACTGCAGCAGGGAGAATACGACCTGCACCGCCTGGTGATGGACGCCCTGGACGCCGCCTCCCTCCCCTGGGAGCATGAGGTGCGCCTCGCCCCCCGCTGCCGCATCGACCTGATGTGCGGCGGCGTGGGGATCGAGATCAAGCGGGGCGCGGTGGACAAGCGGCGCGTCCTGGAGCAGCTGCGCAGGTACGCAGATTGCGAGCAGGTACGCGGGCTGATCCTCGTCACCGAAAAGACCGTGCCCGTGCCCCACACGATTGGCGGCAAGCCCGTGCGGCTGATCTGCCTGAACCGGTTGTGGGGGATCGCCCTGTAATCAATACTATTCACTATTCACTAACGCTGCAAAGCAGCGTGCCTTCACTATTCACTATTCACTCCTGGTCGATTTCCTGCAAGTTGGCCGAAGAAGTACCTGTAGTGAATATTGAAGAGTGAATAGTGAAGTCGCTACGCTATTGAATAGTGAAATGGTGGCACAAATGGACTACGAAATGGACTACCTGGACGAGCTCCTCTTTGAGGAACCCGCCGAAGAGAGCGACGACGACCTCCTCCCGGCCTACCTGCGGGAGCCGCCCGCCCCCAGCCGCACCTTCGGCACCCTCTCCTACAACCGGCGCAGCAAGTGCTGGACGGTGAAGGGTGACCCCTCGGTGACGGAAATGTGCAAGCGACTCTTCCCCGGCAGCGCCGGCAGCAAGCGGGGCGAGGCGCGCTTCACCGCCCACCGCCGCATGATCGGCGACCTCATGTGGCTGATGCTGCGCTTCCCGCTGGAGATCAGCCCCCGCGACAAGGCCATGTGGGACAAATCCGTCAAGGACGCGCGGGAATACGCCGTCCGAAAGGCCATCGCCGCCCGGCTCCCGGAGCGCATGACGCCCCCGGAGGGCACCTTCACCGGGGAACTGCGGCCCTTCCAGCAGGAGGGCCTGGCCTTCCTGCTCCAGCATGACCGCTGCCTTTTGGCGGACGAAATGGGCCTGGGCAAAACCGTGCAGGCCCTCAGCTACCTCGCCTCCACGGGTTCCTTCCCGGCGCTGGTGATCCCCCCGGCCCACCTGACCCGCAACTGGCAGGAGGAAGCCGCACGCTTCCTGCGCCTGCAGGGCGAGAAGCCCCGCGTGCACGTCATCAAGGGCCTGAAGCCCTACGACCTGCCCGAGGCGGACATCTACATCATGCACTACCTGCTCCTTCGCGGGTGGAAGGAAGTGCTGCCCACGCTGGGCTTCAAAGCCGTCATCTTCGACGAGGTGCAGGAGCTGCGCCACACCGGCACGGAGAAGTACTCCGCCGCGTCGCTGCTGTCGGAAAGCTGCGAAAGGGTCATCGGCCTTTCCGGCACGCCGATCTACAACACCGGCGGCGAAATCTGGAACGTCATCAACATCCTCGATTACCATTTCCTCGGCGACTGGGAGTCTTTCTCCCGTGAGTGGTGCTACGGCTACGGCAACGCCGTGGTCGTCAAGCCCGAGCTGCTGGGCGATTACCTGCGCCGCGAGGGGCTGATGCTCCGCCGCACGAAGCAGGAAGTATTGAAGGAGCTGCCACCCAAGCGCCGCGCCGTGCAGGACCTGGACTGGAACGACAAGCTCTACGCCCAGCTGATGGCGCCCATCCTGCCCGACGTCGTCCGCTGGAAGACCGACGGCAGCTTGACCGCCTCTGCCCGCGCGATGCTGGAGGAGTCGATTTCCCAGCACGTCCGGCAGGCCACGGGCATCGCCAAGGCGCCCTATGTGTGCCAGTTTGTGCGCGCGCTGCTGGACTCGGGTGAGAAGGTACTGCTCTTCGCCCACCACCACGCGGTAATGGACACCTATAAGCAGGAGCTGAAGCACTACCGCCCCGGGTTCATCACCGGCCGGGAGACCATCAGCCAGAAGGCCGACGCGGTGGAGCGCTTCATGTCCGGCAGGACGGACGTGCTGTGCATCAGCCTTCGCGCGGCCAGCGGCCTGAACCTGCAAAGGGCGACCTGCGTGGTCTTCGGCGAGCTGGACTGGTCGCCGGCGGTACACAGCCAGGCGGAGGATCGCGCCCACCGCATGGGCCAGGAGGATTCCCTTTTGTGCTACTACCTGGTGGCCCCCCAGGGCTCCGACGCGGCGATGCAGGAGGCGCTGGGCCTGAAGGTCAGCCAGTTCGTGGGGCTGATGGGCGATGCGCCCGTGTCCCAGGCGGAGGCTGCCGAAGCGGCGCATCAGGCCAGGAAGCACGTTGAGATGATCGCGGCGCAGATGTCACTATAATATTATTCATTATTCACTATTCATTTTGCATTATTCATTGCTCGTCAAACAGGGCCAGCCTGAGCTTATCCAACCAGGAATGAATAATGAATAATGAAGTCGCTTCGCTAATGAATAATGAATAATGAAAAGATGGACGAAAGGAAGAGGTTGCGTGAAACTCGACCCGCCCCGCATCCCGTTCGACCTGACGGAATGCTACGAACTCCCCGACGAGGACGAGTTCGAAAACTGCCTCTTCGACGAGGCGGATATGTCCCATGAGCACATGCGGGCCAAGGAATTCCGCCAGTGCATCTTCCGCAAATGCACCATCACCGACGCCGACCTCACCCGCGCGGGCTTTGTGGACGTGATCTTCGACCACTGCGACCTGAGCCGCGCTACCTTCGAGACCGCCGTGTGCCAGCGGGTCACCTTCGACACCTGCCGCCTGAGCGGTACGGATATGGTGAAGGCCATCCTGCGCAGCACGGCCTTCCGGGACTGCAAGGCGGATTATATCAACCTCTCCGAGGTCAAGACCGACCGGGTGGTGTTCACCGGATGCCAGATGCCGGAGGCCGCCATGGAGGCCATGATCATCAAGCATATCGAATTCAACGACTGTGACCTGACCCGCGCCACGGTCTTCCGCACGCCCCTCAAGGGCCTTGACATGACCACCTGCACCCTGGATGGCCTGATGGTCAACCTGCCGGATCTGCGGGGGATGATCGTCACGCCCCTGCAAGCGGCCGAGCTGGCGAAGCTTCTTGGCCTGGTCGTGCGTTAGCACGTATTATTCACTATTCATTATTCATTATTCATTATTCACTATTCACTCATGGTTGGGTAAAGTCTGGCTGAACGTAATCCGACCCGGAGTGAATAGTGAATAGTGAAGCCGCTTCGCTGGTGAATAGTGAATAGTAGAGAGTGAGCTGGAGGACACCATGCACCACGGAATCGAAGTATCCGCCGGGGTCATATCCGCCCCGGATGGCCGCATCCTCATCTGCCGGCGGGGCGAAGGCCGCAACAACGCCCACCTCTGGGAATTCCCCGGCGGCAAGCGCGAAATGGGCGAATCCCCCGAGGACTGCCTCGTCCGGGAGCTGCTGGAGGAGCTGAAGCTGCCGGTCACCGTGACCGGGCGGCGCTGCTCCCGCGAGGAGGACGGCATCCTGTTCCACTTTATCAATGCGCAGACCGCCGCGCAGCCCACCCTCACCGAGCATGAGGACGCGCGCTTCGTCACCCCCCGGGAGCTGCCGGGGTATACCTTCTGCCCGGCGGACGTGCCGGTGGCGCGCCGGATCGCCTTCGAGGGCGTGAAGCATGCCATCTGGGACTTCGACGGCACGCTGGTGGACACCTATCCCGCGATGGTGCGGGCCTTCGTGAAGGCAGCGCAGGATCACGGGACGACCATCACCCCCGCGCGCACCCTTGACCTGATGAAGAACTGCCTGCAGCACTGCTGCGACACCGTGGGCGCGGAAAGCGGCATTGCGCCCGAGGCGCTGCGCGCAGCCTTCCGCCGACACGAGCAGGACGAGCTGGCCGCCGGAACACCCCTGTGCGAGGGGATCGGCGAAGCCCTGACTGCGCTGCACGCCGCCGGGATGCGCCACTACGTCGCCACCCACCGGAACCTGCAGTGCCGTGAGCTGCTGGAAACATGCGGCGTAGGCAGCCTGTTCACTGGCTTCGTGACCCAGGAGGACGGCCTCCCGCGCAAGCCCGCGCCGGACATGCTGCTGCACCTGATGGGCCGATATGGCCTGGCCCCCGACGAATGCGTGATGATCGGCGACCGCCCCCTGGACACCCTGTCCGGGCGCGCCGCCGGGATGCGGAGCATCCTCATCGACACGGAGGGCCGCTTCTCCGATGCGGATGCGGATCTGCGCATCCCCGCCGCCGGTATGCTGCGCCCACTGTTTACAGACCCGTGATAGACGCGCAGGCCAAACTGTGCTATGATAGACGGGTAAACCGCCCAAACCGGCAAGCGCCGCTGTATGGATACCGCCCCCGTGCGGAAGAATACGATGATGGAGGATATTATGCGTAGACTTGTATGCCTGCTGCTTTGCCTTATGCTGCTGCCGCTGACCGCAGCCCTGGCGGAGGATCCGCAGATGAGCATCGAGCCCCTGACCACGACCATCCGGCCCGGTAAGGCCGTGCTGCTGGCCTTCACGATCCCGGCTGCCGGCAGCTGTGACCTTTATCTCCGCACGGACAGCGGAGAGGTGGTGCAGCCCGTCGCGGTGGATTTCGCCGTCAAGACCGGCGTCAACTACCTGTGGTGGAACGGCACCTTCCAGGGCGTCCCCGTCCCTGCGGGCAGCTATCAGCTGGCGCTGCGCTTCAATGACGCAGAGACCGCCACGCCCGTTTCCGTTGGCGCCAACGCCCCCTACCTCACCGGCATCGCCGCCCAAAAGGATGCGGAGGCCGACCTCCTCACCGTGGATTTCTACGCCAGTGTGGACGGCCTGCTCACCGTCGGCATGTGGGCGGGCGACGTGTGGACGCTGCTGCAGAACCAGCAGATCGGCGCGGGTGTGAACATCGTCACCCTGGACGCCTCGGGCCTCCCGGAGAATGTCTCCGCCCTGTCCCTGACGCTGACGGACGCGACGGGCTATTCCTCCAACGAGGAGCATGTGGCGCTGTCCTACTCGGACTTCCACCAGCCCACCGAGGCCCCGACGCAGACGCCTACGGCGACGCCCACCGCAACGCCCACGGCCACCCCGACCGCAACGCCCACCGCGCCCCCCACTCCCACTGCGTCCCCCACCCCCACTGCGGAGCCGACGGCAACGCCGAGCCCCACGCCGACAGCCACCCCGACCCCGACGCCTACCCCGACGCCCACCCCCAACATCGTCTTCACCCCCTCCCACGGCAGCCCCTACGAGGCCGCTGCGGACGAAGCCCCCAGCTACTGGAACACTGCCATGGACGTCACCGACGAGGAGGCCCTGTGGGCTATGCTGACCTCGCCCATCACCGTGGTGGACAACGGCAAGCGGGAGGCCTACAAGGGCCAGACGAAGGTATACGCCCAGCCCGATGAGGACAGCCGCGCCGTTGCGGTCGTCACCGGCGAGAGCCAGGGCGTGCGCGTCATCGAGCACCTGGAGGACGGCTGGTCGCTGATCGAGCTGTATTCCTCCACCTTCCACGATAACTCCATCGACGCGTGGAACATGCTCGTGCAGGGCTATGTGCGCACCGAGCATCTCAAGACCAAGGAAGTCACGCAGAAGTATCACATCATCGTCGACAAGCTGACCCAGCGCCTCTACCTTTTCGGCGAGGGCAAGCTGATCTCCACGCTGCTGGTCTCCACCGGCCTTTCCAATGAGGGCCAGCCCTACAACGAGACCCGCTCGGGCGAGTTCCTCTACATCAGCCCCACCGGCGGCTTCTGGAGCGACAATATGTTCTGCCCCCGCGCCATGAAGTTCAACGACGGCGATCTGCTGCACGAGGTCCCCTATGTGCAGCGCTATGAGGGCGGCTCCAAGATCTACACCACCACCGAGCCCTTCCTGGGCCAGCGGGCCAGCCACGGCTGCATCCGCGTGCAGCGCAAGCGCACCCCCGAGGGCATCAACATGGAATGGATCTGGGAGCACCGCAAACAGATCGGCCGCATCGTCATCTGGGAGGACTGGCAGGGCCGCCAGATCGACGCCCCCGAGGCCGATACCCTGCTGTACTACAACCCCAAGGGCGGCAGCTACTACCACCGGGCGGAAAAGTGCTACAGCGCCAAGTCCTCGGTCAAGTTCGACAGCTTCACTTACCTGGATCTGGAGACGGAGGACTACGCGGATTTGGAGTTCTGCCCCTACTGCGCGCCGCCGCTGCGTGCAGCTGAGATCGCAGCCATCAACGAGGCCCATGCCTTTGGCGGCGACCATGACCCCATCCTGACCAAAGCGCGTCAGGAGTACCTGGAGACCATCCCCTATGAATCCCTGACCCCCGGCGAGCTGCGCTACTACACCCCCGGCGCAGCGGACGAAGCCGCAGAATAAGCGGCTATCCCTGCCGGAGCGGCCCTGAGAAAGGAGGCTGAGGCGTCTGAACCTTGTGGACTATATCATTCTGGGCGTGATCGGCGTTTCGGTGCTGTTCGGGCTGTACCGCGGCTTTATCAGCAGCGTGCTGAATATGGGCGGAGGCCTTGCGTCGTTCCTGGGCGCATTCTGGCTGTACCCGAAGCTGGCCGTCGCGATCCAGAAGAATCAGGAGCTGGTGCGCACGCTGTCCCACTACACGGACGCATCCTCCCGCGTGGGCGACCTGGAGCTCTCCCTGACCCGGGTGATCGAGCTGGGCGAAACGGGCATTGCCCGCGTACTGGACAAAGTGCAGCTGCCCTCCCCGCTGGATTCCATCCTGCAGGTCAATCTCGCCAACAACGTCTTCGCCTCCTCCGGCGCGCTGACGGTGGCCGAGTACGTCAGCCAGACGATCCTGCAGGCAGCCATCAACATCCTGTGCTTCCTGGTCTGTTTTGCGGCGCTGTACATCGTGCTGTCCATCGTGCTGAACCTGCTGCGGGCGGTGTTCCGCTTCCCGGCCCTCAAGCAGCTGGATGGCCTGGCCGGCGGCCTGTTCGGCCTGCTGCGCGGGCTGCTGCTCTGCCTGGCCATGTTTACCCTGGTGCCCCTGGTGCAGACCATGGTGCCCCTGGATCTGGTCAGCGATCTGCTGGCGGAAAGCACCCTGGCGCCCATCTTTATGAACGGCAACCTCATCACAGCCATCATGAACGGAAGGCTGTAAGAAATCACGCATCCCGCTCTGCCGCAGCTGCCTGCGCAGGGCGGGCTCTCTGCGTGTCGAAAAAGTGTTTTAGGCACTTTTTCGAGGATTGCACTCCGTCACTGGTCGCTTCGCTCCCGGCCGTTCCTCCGTGTAAGGTATGTTCTTGGCAAAGCCAAGAACGCCCCGCCCCGGCGGCAAAGCCACCGGATACGATTACAGTCAGAGGGCCCACGGGCCCTCCGACACCTCCTGGAGGTTTTTACAGTCTGAGATCCCGTTCTGCCGCAGCTGCCTGCGCAGGGCGGGATCTTTCTGTGCTTTGCGGAAGGTCAGGGGCTACACAGCGCCGGCCGCACGTCATACCTGCGCGCTCCTTAGCATACCCTTGCGGCAAAGGGACAACCAAAAGGGAGGGATCCATATGACGGCAAACACCGCTCACCGCCGCAGGCACAGCACACCGCAGAGAAAGAAGCATTCCGGCAGCTCCCCGCTGCTGCGGCTGCTCAAGGGGCTGGGGGCAGCCATCGTGGTCACAGTCGCAGGGGTAGCGGTCTTCGCGCTCCTGATGCAGTGGATCAGGCCGACGGATACCGCAGTGCGCATCTTCAATCAGGTACTGAAGCTGGTCTCCGTCGGCATGGGCGTGTATGTGGCCGTGGGCCGGGGCCAGGAGGGCGGACTGCTCAAGGGCGCGGGCGTGGGGCTGCTGTACATGGCGCTGGGCGTGGGGGTCTACGCGCTGCTGTCCGGCCAGAGCGCCCCGGCAGCGGCTTATCTGGCAGATTTGGGCATGGGCGTGGCCTGCGGCGGCATCGTCGGCATGATTCTGTCCAATATTTCAACAAAATGATTGCATTGCGGGAATATTTCGTGTATAATGGTTGGGAACCCCTATCAAAACATGGAGGACGATTCATATGAAGCATATTGAAACCATCCAGAAGCCCTGCCTGAAGGATTCCCTGGTGCACGGCGGCTGCGGCGAGTGCCAGGCTTCCTGCCAGTCTGCCTGCAAGACCAGCTGCACCGTGGCGAACCAGAGCTGCGCGAACAAGGAAAACAGCGCTGTGCTGGCCGGCAACGAGGGCAAGCTGAACCGCAACTTCGGCAAGAAGTAATCGCGGCACCGCAGGGCAACCCTGCAAAAAGGGCGGAGCTTTGTGCACTGCCCTTTTTTCGTGTGTGTGACGCGGGATTTGCGCGGGAGCGAAGAACATTGCTCCTTTGAAGATAGGCGAAGCTGTCAGTACCGCGTTCTCCCTCAGTCAGCCGACAAGCGGCTGACAGCTCCCTCCCGGAGGGAGCCTCTGTCTGTGGTGCGGCTTGACTGCTCAGATGCTGCTTTCCTCGCATTGCAGCAAGGTAGCAGCCGAAAGGCTCCCTCCGGGAGGAACCGGCTCCCCAGTGGGGAGTTGCCCGGAACGGGCAATGGTTCCGGAGCGAAGCGGAGGCGTATGCTGGCTCCGCGCCTGCGCGGAGACTGAGGGAGAACGCGCGAGCTACAGTTTCATCCTGCCGCAAATCATCCGCGATATCCAATAAATCGACACCAACCATTCAGGAGGAAACCAATCATGATCCATACCTTCAAAGCCGTGGGCCAGCCGATGCTGCTGGACGTGGGCAGCGGCGCGGTACACGCCATCGACGATCTGGCGTATGACGTGCTGGAGAAGTGGAACGAAGCTACCCCGGAAGAGATCAAGGCCGCGCTGCAGGATAAGTATACCGCCGAGGAGCTGGACGAGGTGATCGGCGAGCTGAAGCAGCTGGAGGAGATCGGCGCGCTGAACGCCCCGGACAATTATGACGACGTGGAGCAGATCCGCGATCCGGGCACCATCAAGGCCATGTGCCTCCATGCCGCCCACGACTGCAACCTGCGCTGCAAGTACTGCTTTGCCGCCACGGGTGACTTCTGCATGGGCGAGCGCAAGCTGCTTTCCTACGAGGTGGGCAAGGCGGCCCTGGACTGGCTGGTGGAGCACTCCGGCAAGCGCATCAACCTGGAGGTGGACTTCTTCGGCGGCGAGCCCCTGATGAACTTCGAGGTCATCAAGCAGCTGGTAGCATACGGCCGCTCCATCGAGAAGGAGAAGAACAAGAAGTTCAAGTTCACCACCACCACCAACTGCGTGCTGCTCAACGATGAGATCATCGACTTCCTGAACAAGGAAATGCACAACGTGGTCATCTCCATCGACGGCCGCCCCGAGGTACACGACCGTATGCGCCCCACCGTCAACGGCAAGGGCAGCTATCACATCATCGCCGAGCGTGCCAAGGAATTCGCCAAGCGCCGCGGCGACAAGGAGTACTACATCCGCGGCACCTTCACCGGTTTCAACAAGGACTTCGGCAACGACGTGCTCTTCCTGGCCGACGAAGGCTTTGAGCAGCTGTCCATTGAGCCGGTGGTGACCGACCCGGAATGCGAATACGCGCTGAAGGAAGAGGATCTGCCGGAGATCTGCGCGGAATACGAGCGCCTGGCCTACGCCTACATGGATCGCCGCGCCAACGGCAAGTGGTTCAACTTCTTCCACTTCATGGTGGATCTGGAGGGCGGCCCCTGCCTGCGCAAGCGTCTGACCGGCTGCGGTGCCGGCAACGAGTATGTAGCGGTCACCCCTGACGGCGACATTTACCCCTGCCATCAGTTTGTGGGCCGCGAGGGTTTCCGCATGGGCAGTGTGATGGACGGCACCTTTGACCGGGGGATTCAGGAGAAGTTCCAGAAGAACACGGTTTTGACGAAGGAGAAGTGCCGCGACTGCTGGGCACGGTTCTTCTGTTCGGGCGGCTGTGCAGCGAATGCGCACGCGTTCCACGGGGACATTTCGAAGCCTTATGATATGGAATGTCAGATGGAGCGCAAGCGACTGGAATGCGCGATGGCGATCTACGCCAAGGAGCGCGCCACCAAAACCAACTAACAAGGGAAGCGGAACAAAGGGTCAAGGGGCGATGCCCCTTGCGGGGTGGAGGGGCGGCGCCCCTCCTCGCCGAAGGCCCGCGTCCGCAGACGAAAACCCCACAACGCCTTTGAGGGCTCCTCCGAACCGGAGGAGCCCTCAAACAGTTCACCCCGCCCACAAAGGAAGCAGAAAACGGGTTAAGGGCCTAAGGCCCTTACGGGGTCCAGGGCCGCGGAGGCC
>JAFQEB010000141.1 GCA_017399225.1 Clostridia bacterium
ATGTCGGTGTTGGCGGAGCAGTGCATGGAGGCCATGCCGTTCAGGGGCAGGTAGTAGTTCATCATGGAGAACATGCCCTTCTTCATCTCGCCGCCGTACCAGGTGTTCAGGATGACCTGCTCCTTGGAGGTGATGTTGAAGATGGCAGCGGTCTCGGAGTTCAGGCCCAGCTCCTTGTAGTTGGTCACCTTGGCCTTGGCCGCGTTGTAGGAGACGAAGTCAGGCTCGAAGTTGGCCAGCTCCTCCTCGGTGGGGTTGATGAACATGTTCTTGACGAAGTGGGCCTGCCAGGCGACCTCCATGATGAAGCGGATGGCCATGCGGGAATCCTTGTTGGTGCCGCAGAACACGTCCATCACGTACAGCTTCTTACCCGACAGCTGCTCCTGCGCCAGGCGCTTGCACTCGGCCCAGGCTTCCTGGGAGGCGGGCTTGTTGTCGTTCTTGAACTCGTCGCTGGTCCACCACACGGTGTCCTTGGAGTTCTCGTCCATCACGATGAACTTGTCCTTGGGGGAGCGGCCGGTGTAGATGCCGGTCATCACGTTCACGGCGCCCAGCTCGGTCAGCTGGCCCTTCTCAAAGCCCTCCAGGGCGGGGTTCATCTCTTCCTCAAACAGCTTCTCAAAGGAGGGGTTGTGCACGATCTCAGTCGTGCCGGTGATGCCATACTTGGTCAGATCAAGAGTCATCTTCATTTACCTCTTTCTGCGATGATCGTTCTGTAACACTGCAGCGGGTTGGCACAAAAACCACTTTCTCCCGCAGTATACATACTACACTAACTATCCTGAAAAATCAAGAGGAAGGTTGATAAAATTTTATCGGAGATAAAAACCGAGGGGAATTGGAATTCGGAATTCAGAATTCGGAATTCGGAATTTAGATACTGGGACGGCAGCGCCCAGTCACCGCACAAAAAGCTCCGGCCGAATCTCAGCCGGAGCTATCGGTTCATGCCGCTGCACGGCATGTCTCACGAACCAAACACATCATTCGGAATTCCCAATTTCAATTCCGAATTCCGAATTCCGAATTTTCTCACGCTCCCGCCGTTTTGGGCACGAACCCGGAAAACTCCGTGCCCTCCGCCCCGCTGGTCAGGACGATGTCTCCGCCCCGGTCATTGAGCGTCTTGCGGACAATGTACAGGCCCATGCCGTGGCCCTCGCCCTTGGTGGTGACGCCGGGCTGGAAGATGCCCTCCTGCATTTCCTGCGGGATGGGCGTGCCGGTGTTCATAACGCTGAAGCAATACTGGCGCAGGTTTTCCGTCAGCGAAATGGTCAGCTGGCGCTTTTTGGACGGGATCGACTCCATCGCGTCGATGGCGTTGTCGATCAGGTTGGAAAGCACCTTGCACATCTCCCACGCGGGCAGGGTCTTCTCGATCTGCTCCCAGTTGGAGGTGATGTTCAGCTTCACCTTCACATGGGCCTTTTCACAGGCCGCCACCTTCACCTGCAACAGGGCATTGACGGCGGGCACGGCGGTCTTCATCACCCGGCTGACGGCGGTGATGCGGCCGTACACCTTCTCGATGTACTCGTTGGCCTCCTGATACTCCTCCATTTCAATGAGGGAATACACCACCTGCAGGTGATTGAGGAAGTCGTGCCGCTGGGTGCGCAGCGTGATGTTGAGGCTGGCCATGGCCTCGATGGTCTCGTCCATGTCGTCCAGCTGCTTGAGGAGGCGGCGGGTGGAGAATGCCTCGCGGATATCCACCACCGCGCCCCAGATGACCACCAGGGACGCCAGCAGCGTGAGCATCAGCAGCAGCCTGGGGGAAGCCTGGATCTCCGGGACGATCAGCACCGCGAAGAGCACCACAAGGATCAGGAGAATTTGAAGGCCGTTGATGATCACGGCGTAATATGTTGCCTTGCGGATGGAGACGTTCGTCTCGCGCTTGAACAGCTTCACTTTCTTCCCTCCCTCGCCTGGTGGTTCTTGAGTATCGTGGCCTCGTGGCCCATCTCGGTGGGCTGGTAGTATTTCCTGCCGCGCACCTCGGGGGGCATGTACTCCTGCCGCACCCAGTGCCCGGGGAAGTCGTGGGGGAATTTGTACCCGTCGCCGGAGCCAATGCGCTCGTGCCCCTGGTAGTGGGTGTCCCGCAGGTGGACGGGCACCGCGCCGAAGCCGCCCTTCTCCGCATCAGCCATGGCGGCGTCCACGGCGGCGCACACGGCGTTCGATTTGGGGCTCTCGCACACGGCGATGATGGCCTGGGCGATGGGCAGCCGCGCCTCGGGCATACCCAGCATCTCCAGATCGGCGGCCGCGGCCTGGGCCTGCAGCATCGCGATGGGATTGGCCAGCCCCACG
The DNA here is from genome assembly GCA_017399225.1 of Clostridia bacterium. The sequence goes on from JAFQEB010000141.1 coordinate 2,332, forward strand.
TCCTCGCTGGCGTGGGCGATCACCCGCCGGCAGATGATGCGCGGGTCCACCCCGGCGTAAATGAGCCTGGCGAACCACGCCAGGGCCGCGTCGCTGTCCGAGCCCCGCAGGGACTTGCAGAAAGCGCTGAGCATGTCGTAATACAGGCTCTCGTCGCAGCGCATCATGGGCTTCTGAATGGATTCCTCCGCCACCGCGAGGGTGATGTGGATGGCCCCGTCCTCCCCCGCGGGGGTGGTCAAAACCGCCAGCTCCACCGCGCCCAGCGCCGCGCGGGTATCGCCGTTGGCGATCCGGGCGATGTGCCGCAGGGCGTCCTCGTCCACGCGGACGTTCAGCGCGCCGTAGCCCCGCTCGGGGTCGGCAAGGGCCCGTCGCATCGCGGTGATCACATGCCCCTCCGTCAGCGGCTGGAACTGGAACACCCGGCATCGGCTGACGATGGCCGGGGTCATGGCGATCATGGGGTTCTCGGTGGTCGAGCCGATGAAGCGGATCACGCCCCGCTCAATGGCCGGCAGGATCGAGTCGCTCTGCGCCTTACTCCACCGGTGGCACTCGTCCAGCAGCAGATAGGTGGGCTGCCCGTAGAGGGTGCGCCGCTCCTGGGCGGCCTTCAGCACCTCGCGCACATCCGCCACGCCGGAGGTCACGGCGTTGAGCTGCACAAAGGCCGCCTTCGTCGCCCCGGCGATGATGGAGGCCAGGGTGGTCTTGCCGCAGCCGGGAGGCCCGAAGAAAATGGAGGAGGTCAGCCGATCAGCCTCAATGGCGCGGCGCAGCAGCCGCCCCTGCCCCACCAGATGCTCCTGCCCGATGAACTCCGCCAAGCTGCGCGGACGCATCCGGTCTGCCAGCGGCGCGCTTTGCTCCTGCGTGAACAGATCGCCCATCATTCCACCTCCCCGGCACGCAAAATGCCGATATTACTCAAGGATATCATACCATGCTTTCCCCGATTTGTCACGGGAACGGCAGTGGCGCGGCTGTATTCTTTGCGTATTTTCCCGAACCAAAAGGCTCCGGAGCGAAGCAGAGGCATATGCCGGCCCGTAGGGACTGATGAGGTGGACGCCGCATTGACGCTCAGCCCCAGCGGCAGCGCCCCAAGGCTCCCTCCGGGAGGGAGCTGGATTCGTTCCAGGCTTGAAAAGCCGGGAACGAAGACTGAGGGAGAGCGCGGGAGCTGCTCCTGGGCCCTGTTGCTTAGAAGAAGACCACTTGCCCCCAACGTGCGCAGCTGTTTGGCAGTGACCTGTATTGGAACTCCCGCATTCTCCCTCAGTCAGCTTAGCTGACATCTCCCTCCCGGAGGGAGCTATTTTGCCGCCCCATCAAAAAGGGAGACCAGCCCCTCGCCGGTCTCCCTCATATCACTTCAAATACTCCTCCAGCAGGAACTTCTCCAGCCCGCTCATCGTCCACCTCTCCGGCTGCGCGCGGTCGGCGAACACCATCCACGCCGGGTCATCCGCCTTCAATTCCGGCCACAGTGGCAGGGTTGCCCCCTGGCTGTCGATGCCGTTGGGGTCGCCCGTGCGGAAGAAATTCACCCAGTAGTCGCACATGTTCCGCGCCAGGTCGTAGTGCTTGCCGGTGAAGGGCCGCCAGCTCTTCGCCAGGGTCTCGAAGAAGAACCACAAGTCGACGGAGTGGAAGGTGCCCGGGTTGTCCCAGCCGGGGATCTCCGCGTCGAAGTTGTAGGCGTACAGCTTTTGCGGGCTGCCGGTCTCGGCATTGCGCCGGGCGGCGGCGCGGATGGCAAAGCCGATGGCATGCATGCGCCCCTCCTCCGCAATGCTTTCCTTCGTCGCCGGGTGGCTGAAGAAGCCCAACAACTCCTCCGCCTTCTCCCCGAAGCGCTCCTGCGCCAGCGCGGCCAGGCTTTCCTCGGAGTCCGCCATGGGCGCGGCCAGGAACTCGCTGCTGGTCTGGCCCAGCATCACGGGGCAGTGCACGCGGTCCTCGTGGAGGTACCACTCGCCGCTGGGGTAGCGGGAGAACACACCGTCCACCGCCTCGCCCCAGATGCCCCAGGGCATACTGAGAGACGCGTCCTCCACCACGCGGGCAGGTAGGGCGCGGGCCTCCGCGAGGGTCTTCACGCCCAGCTTTTCAAAGAAGGAGACGCCCAGGGCCTCGCATTCTTCGAGGCTCCGGGGACGCAGGCCCATCTTGCTGCCGTAGGGCTGGGCGAAGGTGCCGCTCTCGACGATCGCCCGCTGGAACAGCCCCTCGTTCTCCACGTTGGTCATCTGGGCGCACACGCTCATGCCGCCGGCGGACTGGCCGCCGATGGTGATATTCTCCGGGTCGCCGCCGAAGGCCGCGATGTTGCGCTTGACCCACCGCGTCGCGCACTGCTGATCCAGGAAGCCGAAGTTCGCCGGGGCGTCCGGCTGCCGGGCGGTGATCTCCGGGTGGCACATGAAGCCGAAGCAATTCAGCCGGTACCCCACCGTCACCACCACGACGCCGCGCCTTGCGATGCGCTCGCCGTCAAACTCCATCTCGGTGGTGTTGCCCACCTGCAGTCCGCCGCCGAAGTACCACACGAACACCGGCAGATTTTTCCGGCCGTCCGCAGGGGCCCAGACGTTCAGGTACAGGCAGTCCTCGCTCATGGCCAGGTCCTTGTCCACGGCCCACTCGCGGGAGTAGATGTCCTTCTGCGGGTCGCCGGCGCAGTTGGCCTGCATGGCGATGGGCCCGAAATCCGCCGCGAACAATTCGCCCTCCCAGTCCTGGCAGGGCTGGGGCGCACGCCAGCGGTTCTCCCCCACCGGCGGCGCGGCAAAGGGAATGCCCTTGTAGCTGGTGATGCGCGGGTCGGCGGCAGGCAGGCCGCGAACCCAACCGTTTTCAACCTTCACTCGACGGATCATATGGATTCCTCCTTGCTTGTTTTACGGGCAAATGGCCCGGCGATCAACTCTTTTTCGCTCTTTATCACCAGTATAAGGTGCGGCGCGCCCCTCCGCAACATGAATAACGCGAAATTTCAGGACAAATATATCCTTTTCCTTTACATTCCGTCCCCCTTGCTGTATAATTGTCCCATCCTGTATACTCATCTGTCCGATGGAGGAATTGCAAATGCTTCCGGTCTTTTATGAGCAGCGCCCCGAGTCCCTTTTCATAGGGGACATTTGTGATCATCCCTTCCCCGCCCATGTGCATGATGTGACGGAGGTCATCTGCCTGACTGCCGGCCGGGCGGACATGACCATCGGCGGCGCAAAGCTGAGCCTGAAGCCGGGCGACGTGGCGATCGCATTTCCCTCCGTCCCTCACAGCTACGACGAGGTCTCCGAGGACGCGGCGGGCCTTTCCATGATCTTCGCCGCAGACGCGATCGCCGAGTTCACCCACACCTTCCGCACCATGCAGCCCTCCTCTCCCCTTCTGCCCGCGAAGAAGGTGCCGGAGGAGCTCCGGGCGATCATCCGCAAGCTGACGTCCCTGTCCCAGCAGGAGCTGCTGCCCCTGCGGCTGGGGTATATGCACCTGTTCCTGTCCTACCTTTTCACCCAGCTCCCGCTGCAGCCGCTGTCCAAGAGCATCCTTTCCGGGCTGCCCCAGCAGGTGCTGCACTATGTATCCGAGCATTTCACCGAGCCGCTGTCCCTGGAGAGCACCGCCCGCGCCCTGGGGGTGAGCCGCATCCACCTCAGCCACATCTTCTCCCAGCAGCTGAACATCAACTTCCGCCAGTACATCAACACCCTGCGTATCGACAGGGCCTGCGCGCTGCTGCGCAATCCGGCCTATTCCGTATCGCAGATCATCGACCTGTGCGGCTATCAGAATCCCCGCACCTTCCACCGGGCCTTCCTGGCCCAGTGCGGCGTCCCCCCCAAGCAGTACCGGGCCCGCCTTGCCGGCACATTCCCGGAGGAGCCCGAAGAATCCGACTGACACAAAATGCCCGCCTGCTTCACAGAGCAAGCGGGCGTTTATTCTTTACGGGACCGCCCGAGGGCAACAGTTCCCCCATATCTCACAGCACCAGCGACGCGCCGTACACAAGGGCGATGACCTGAACGATCAGCAGCACCGGGAAGCCGATGCGGAAGTACCAGTGCTTCGTCTTATGATGGAACATGAACATGCCCAGCGTGCCGCCAAGGCCGCCAAAGAGCGCCGTGGTCAGGAACAGCGTCTTTTCCGGGATGCGCCAGGCGCCCTTCTTTGCCCGGCGCTTGTCGATCCCCATCAGGAGGAAGGCCGCGGCATTCATCACCACCAGGATGACGGCCGCAATGATCAGGAGCACATTCTTCATATGGATATTCTCCGCTTTCTCTCATTCTCTGCTCGATCGCCCTTCCGCGGGCGGGATATACAATCTTTCCGGCGGCAGCCCTGCCCGCCAGATGCTGGGGATCAGCCGGTCTGCGGCATTTGCGGCGATCCAGGCGTAGGGCGTCAGGAACTCGCCCGCGCTTCTGGCAGAAATGCGGTGCGGATAGCGCAGCAGCTGGAACAGCGCGCCCATGAAGGGCTTGAGCCCCGTCTGGGCGATGATCTGCCGCATGAGGGCTGCGGCCTCCTCCACCCGCTCCGCCGGGAGCGCCTCTCCCGCAACGGACTGATACGCAGCCTCCAGGCGGCGGTTCACCCGATCCAGCGCCGCCTTCATATCGGCGACCTCCAGCAGCTTGCCGATGGGCAGGCCATCGCCCAGCCCCAGCACCTCAGCGATCTCCGCCGCACTCCGGCTGCCCAGCACCGCCAGCATGGCCCGTGCCTGCACGATGCAGTTGGCGTTATCCGTCATCTGGCGCACCACGGGCCGCACGGCGATGCGCGCCCGGACGGCCGCTTCATCCCGGGGCCAGCCGTAGCATGACCGCCGTAGGGCCTCGTCCGCCTGGCAGGTCAGGCACACGCCCAGGTGCAGCGCGGCGCCGCAGCGGGGCACCAGGTCATCGCTGTTATGAACATGGTAGAGGGGATACGCCTCGGGCTGGGCGACGGCCCGGCCCGTCATCACCGAGGGGGATGCGAAGCCGTACCCGACCACATTCAGCGGGTGGACGCCCTCCTCGACGATCTTGCGGTGGGCGTAGACCTGCATCACCGCGCCGCCCTGGCTATGCCCGCTGAGCCACAGCAGAAAGCGGCTCTTCGGGCTTTTCATCTCTTTGAGGATATGCGCCAGGGTGAGCTTCTCCAGGTTCAGCTCCGCTGCCGTCTGCGGGAATGCGATGCGACCCTCGTTCTCCTCGAACTGGGCGGTGATCTGCCCGAAGCCCTTATGGATGCCGTCCGGCGCGGACATGCGGAAATTGGAGAACCAGTCGTAGAACCTGGTGCCGGTGCCCATGAAGCACACCGCCACCACATAGCGCCCATCCTCCGCCGGGCGGATCATGACGACCGCCTTGCCTGTTGCGCTGCTCTCCCTCTCCCGGAGCGCCCCGGCAATCTGCGAAACGGGGTTATAGCCCCGCATTTTTGACCGGACGAGCTGCCGCTGCCATTTGGCCGCCAGGCTGCCCTCCGCATTTTCCAGCGCGGTCAGCTCCCCGTCCACCTGCACGGTGACCTCCCGCCAACCTGCCCTCAGCCACGGGCGGATGTTCAGCGAATGGCACGCCGCAGCCAGCTCCGCGCTCATCTGCAACGCCTCCACCGACAGGGGCGGCCGCAGCCTTCCCCAGGGATCCATCTCCCACGGATGCAGGAAGGCCGCCGTTTGCGCGATGTTCACGCTCGTCAGCGGGCCGAATACCGGCTGGGTCATACGGGCGGCTCCTTTCTTTTTTGTGGTGGGGGTTGTCTTTTTCCTCCGGGCTGGGTGGAAGTGGGGGTTTTTGTCTTTTCCTTTGCGGCTGGGTGAGCTGTTCCGGCGAAGCCTTGGGCTTCGCCGGAAGGCGCGTGCTTGTTTTGCGCTGCGGCGCGGAAGTCTCCGACGGCCAGGGCTCTGCCCTGGACCCGCGAAGGACATCGTGCAGGCATGTGTCCCCAGTGGGGACTTCGCCGCAGGCGAAAATGCCAAGCGATGTTGGATCTTCGGCCCTCTCGACTCCCTTTTTGTCTTTTCCTTTGCGGCTGGGTGGGCTGTTCCGGCGAAGCCTTGGGCTTCACCGGAAGACGCGTGCTTGTTTTGCGCTGCGGCGCGGAAGTCTCCGACGGCCAGGGCTCTGCCCTGGACCCGCGAAGGACCTTCGGCCCTCTCGACACCCATTTTTTCCCTTAGAGCTGGCCGTCGTCGCCTTTGCGGAAATCGACCGCCAGTATGTCCGCGCGCAGCGCCGTCTGCGTTCGGGGAGATCGGGTCGTCACATACTCCACCTTCTCCCCGTCATACGCCAACACCCGCGCATTTACCTGCGCCAGCTTGCCCTCCTGCAGCAGCATCAGCCGGATCACCCGGTCATGCTCCACAGAGTATCGCAGCAGCCGTTCCATCCGTCAATTCTCCTCCTGCGGCGCGACCCGCCAGATTGTTGCCTCCCGGTTCTCAAAAACCCGCGTGTACTGCGCGTCCAGCGCCTCCCTGTCGATGGCATAGTCGCTCCGTTCATAGCTGGAGACCATGATGTAGTCCACCCCATACTTCTCCAGCACTTCCTTCTGGCCCGCCGGATCCGCATAGAAGCAGCGGATATCGAACTTGCGGTCATCCGTGTCCAGACCATGATAATACAGCCAGAGATCCGGGCCGCAGACGATCTTCCTGCCGGCAATGGAGGCCACCGGGTTCAGGTGATGTACGCCGGTGAGGAAGGTCGCGTCCTCCTCCGTGTTGTCGCGGACGTACTCGCCCACCTCCACCGCCTGGGGGGAGAAGAGCTGGTAGTTGCTCAGGGCCTCCCGCCAGAGGGTCAGCCCCGCGGAGAGGAAGAAGGTCGCCGCTGCCAGCGCAGCGATCACCGGGCGGGCACGCAGGCCCTTCAGCTTGTGCCAGAGCATACGGCACCAGTCCGCCACGATCATCGCGCACAGAAGCCAGGCCAGGTACAGCAGCTTGTTGTTGTCATAGATATTGGGCTGGAAGCGGATCATTTCGCCCGCGAGGATGATGGGCAGCGCCCCGGCAAAGATGCGCCGCCAGCGGGGATTGCGCTCAAACAGCGCAAAGATCAGGATCAGGAAGGGCAGGCCGATGTTTTTGAGGTAGAACCAGCCGTAGCCGTCGATCATCCCCTGCACCGTACCGTCGCCGGAGTTAACCCAGTTGAACCACACCTCGATAAAGGAATTGCCGGCTCCCTGCATCCCCTCCTGGAACACCTGGTTGAAGGTGAACCCGAAGAGCTGGGGTACGGACAGCACGCAGGCGATCCCGCCGTAGAGCACATACCATCCAAGGGGCCGCCAGCGGCCCTTCAGCTGCGTCTCCGCCGGGGGATTCCCCATCCGGATCGCCACGAAGGCGCTCACCAGCGCAGCGGCCCCCGGCGCCGCCAGCATCCACAGCCGGGTCTTCTCCGGCCAGCGGATATGGGCCGCCAGCAGCACCGCCGTCAGCAGCGCATACACCGCCGCGCTGCCCCAGACCACCAGCTGCTCCCACCGGGCTTTGGGTTCATTTCGTCCGGGCAGGTGCAGCACGTCGTAGATCACCAGGCCCAGCGAGCACAGCGCCAGCGCGGTGAAGGAGTGCGTATGGATCAGCGGCAGCGCACCACCCCACACGCCCAGCAGAACGACAGGTCTCCAGGTGCTCGCCCGTGAGGTTCCCTCCCCGAGGGAGCTGTCATCCGCAAGGCTGGCCGAGGGAGTGCGGAAGGTCGTAAACAGCAGATAGAAGCACGGGATCACCATGCACCAGCCGCCCAGCAGCGTCCGCTGGGGCAGCATCAGATCAGCGATCACGTTCGACCAGCGCAGGTTATTGGGCGTGGGCTGGTTGGTGGGCGTCTTGTAGTATCCCTCCAGGATTGCCTCGATCCGCCGCCAGATGGTCAGCGTGCCGTCGGCCTCCACGCCGCCTGCCAGATCGAAATCATAGATAAAGCCCAAGCCGCCGTTGAGGAAGAACAACAGCGCCGCCAGCACGACGGTCTTTTTGCCCGCCGTCATTTCCCGGGCCAGGCACATCACGCCCATGTAGCACAGCGCCATCATCAGCGTGCCGGGGACAGTCATCGTCAGCTGGAGCGGCCAGCCGAACAGATACAGGCTGGTGCTCAGGCTGTCCATCAGGAAGGGGTAGCTCAGCTGCTGCCCGGGAAACAGCGCATACTCCGGCGGGAAGGCCGCGTTCTTCAGCGAGGTCACGAAGCTCATGTGCATCGCCAGGTCGCCGTAGGTGCTCTGCCCGCCCCACCAGCCGCCATCGCTGCCGATGCGCACATAGTGGGTGTACTGCAGGTAGCCCGACAGCAGCGTGAGCGGCAGCACCACCAGCAGCATCTGCCCCAGGAGGGTGCTTTCCTCCCGCGTCCAGCCCTGCACAGGCCGCTTGTCCCGCAGGAACCACGCCCCTGCCGTCAGCCCCGCCAGCGGGATGAGCGCCAGCAGATGCGCCGTCATGGTGAAATCCACCCCGAAGGCCAGCAGCGCCGGCAGCCACATCATCATAAGCAGGCCCAGGCTCATGCCCAGCCACAGCCGGGTCAGCGGCGAATGCCTGGGCAGCAGGCAGCGGATGATCCACCATCCGCACATCAGATATGCCAGCAGATACGCCGCGCCGCCCAGGCCCAGCAGGATCTGCATCACTTGTTCCAGCATCCATATGCCTCCAGTTGTGTGATTTGCGCCAGCACACCGCGCTTGCGTGATTGTTGGGGAAACAAAACGGAACAAAACCCCATCCCACCAGCCCCGCCCCACCAACTCCGCCGCCCGCAGGCGGCGAACCTCCGAGCTGGGCGGCTGCAGAATCAGCCCCAAAGGAGCGATGCGGCGAATTTGCGAAGGGTTGCTTCCGCTGAAAGCGGAAAATCAGAGCAACCCTGAGCAACCCGAGCCGCCCCGGGTGCAGCCGCAAAACGGACAACTCAAAGAGGACGGCGGGGGGACCGGGGGGAAAGCACCTTTTGCTTTCCCCCCGGCGGCTTTGGTACTTTCGACGCGCGAAAGTACCTCCCGCTGCAGATACAGACAGCCCTTAAGAAACCGAAATCAAACACCATTTTGTTTCCCCAACAACACGCGGGAAGAAGCGCGCGGCTCCTCCCCGCTGGTTGGTTTCTTTGTTGTTGAGCGGTCGGCCAACAGGTTTATCTACTGTTCCTTGTTGACTTTTCCTTTTGGAGTTGGTCGGACTGTTTGACCGATCGGAGATCGGTCAAAGACGTCATGGGGCGTTTGCCTCCGGCGGGCAGGGCTGCGCGCCCTGCACTGCGCCAGGGGCTTCACCCCTGGACCCTTTTTTTGCCCTTAGCCGAAGTAGGCTTGCAGCAGCTTCAGACCGGCGTCCATATCCCTCATATCAATAACCTCACACGCGCTGTGCACATACCTGCACGGCACGCTGATCGTACACACCGGAATCCCCCCGCGGCTCAGCTGCATCGCACTCGCATCCGTCCCGCCATAGGGCAGCACCTCACGCTGCGTCTTCACGCCCGCCTTCTCGCCCGCCTGCATCAGCGCCTCGCGCAGCTCCGGATTGGAGATGCTCCCCCGGTCCATCACCTTCACGCCAATGCCTTCGCCCAGCTTGATCTCCGGCTGCGTCGTCCCAGGAGTATCGCCCCAGCCCGTCACGTCAATGGCAATGCCCAGATCCGGCGCCTTGGCAAAGCTCGCCACCTTCGCACCGCGGCAGCCGACCTCCTCCTGCACGGAGAACACGGCAATAATGGTATCCTGCGTCTCGCCCAGGGTCTGCAGCAGCTTCACCAGCAGCGCGCAGGCGCAACGGTCGTCCATCGCGGGGGCAGCCACGCGGTTCTCGCCCAGGCGGAAGCACTCGCCCGCGTACACGCACACATCGCCCAGGGACACCATCTTCAACGCGTCTTCCTTGTCCTGCGCGCCGATATCCACGAACAGGTTCTTCAGCGCCGGCTGGCCGGACACAGGCTCCGCCACCACCACGCCGTTGACGCCGTTGGGGAACACCACGCGGCGGTTGTAGCTGTTGTTCATGCCGATGCCGCCCACATTGGTCACGCGCAGGTAGCCTTCCTTCTCCACGCCGGTCACGATGTAGCCGATGTGATCCATATGGGCGGAGAGCATCACCTTGCGGGGATTTTCCGCCTTGCCGAGCTTGGTGGCGATCAGGTTGCCCAGCGCGTCCACCTCGATGGTATCCACATGATCCTTGATTTCCTCGCAGATGACCTCCGCCACGGGGCCCTCCAGGCCGCTGGGGCCGATGGGGGCGAGGACCTTTTTCAGCAGTTCAAACATGTTGGTTGTCTCCTTCTATGTTTGTCGGTTGATTCTTTAATGAAAAATGAATAGTGAATAATGAATAGTGAATAGGAAATGCACGCCCTCCGCCAACCATACAATTATCCATTATTCATTAGCGAAGCGGCTTCATTATTCATTATTCATTAAATCTCTTTCAGCAGGGCGCGGGTCAGCTCAAACTGGCTTTCCGCGTCAGACAGCTTGATGACGGTGGACGGGCTGTGGATGTAGCGGCAGGGAACGGACAAGACCAGCGTGGGGATGCCCTCCCGCGCCCGCTGGATGACGCCGCCGTCGTTGCCGCCGGAGACAGAGCCCTTCACCTGATGGGCGATGCCTTCCTTTTCGCCAATTTCAAGGGCCTTTTTGAACAGCTCCCGGTTGCCGATGGACGCATTGTCCATGAAGGATACTGCCACGCCATGACCGGTCTTGCAGACCTGCGCCACCTCCGGGATATCGCCCAGGTCATTGCAGGTGGTGCCCTCCAGCACGATGCCGACGTCCGGCTCCTGCGCGAAGGCCGCACCGCTCGCGCCGCGGCACCCGACCTCCTCCTCGCTGACGAAGGCCGCCACCAGATCACAGGGCAGCTCCTCCTGAAGCAGGCGCAGGATCGTCCAGCAGCCCACACGGTCGTCAAAGGCCTTGCCGCAGGCGTAGCCCTCGCCGTATTCCACATAGGGGGTGTCGAAGCTGATGTAGGTACCCTTGGGAGCCTTGCCCTCGGCTTCGGCCTTGCTCTTGGCGCCGATATCCACGCAGATATCCCGGTAGCCCATCACGCGCTGACGGTCTGCGGCGGACTGCAGGTGGATGGCCACCGCGCCGATCACGCCGGGGATGTTGTCGTCGCCCACCAGCACGCGCTTGGAGATCAGCACGCGGGTGTCGATGCCGCCGGCCTGGGTCACCTTGAGGAAGCCGTCCTCCGTGTGACCGGTGACGATGAGGCCCACCTCATCCATATGGGCGGCGACCATCACCCGCTTGCGGGGCGCAGGGCCGACGCCTTCCTTGACCACGATCACATTGCCCATACGGTCGATCGTGGGGTTGAAGCCCTTCTCCTTCAGTTCCGCCAGCAGTGCCCGGCGGATCGGCTGCTCATGGCCGGAGGGGGCGTTGATTTCCGTCAATGTCTTCAGATCCACAGGTCTTCCTCCCATCCCGCGTCCAGCTCGCTGACAAAGTGCGCCAGCAGACGCGCGCCCTCTTCCAGGGTGTCCAGAGAAATCGTCTCAACAGAGGTGTGCATATACTTCAGCGGCAGGGACAGGAGCACCGTGGGCACGCCTTCGCGGCTCGCGCCGATCTCGTCCGCATCGGTGCCGGTGGAACGGCCCGCCACGTTCTCGCTGATCTTCACACGCTGCGCCTTCGCGCAGTCGATCAGCCGCTGGTTCAGCTTGGGCTGCACAAAGGGGCCGTGGGTGACGACCAGGCTATCCAGCGGCGCCGCCACGTCGGGGCCGCAGCCGGGGGTGAGGGCAAAATCGACGTCCAGCACCACCGCGCAGTCCGGCTCCACCTGGAAGGCCGCCGTCATCGCGCCCCGGCCGCCCACCTCCTCCTGGGAGGAGCAGACGAAGTACACGTCCGCATCGCAGCTCATGCGCTGCAGCCGCTCCGCCGCCCGCAGCAGGATCGCCACGCAGGAGCGGTCGTCCAGGGACTTGGCGGCCACCTGGCCGTTCATCAGCTCCGTGAAGGGGGTGCCGAAGGTGATCAGATCGCCGATGCGCACCTGCTGACGCACCTTTTCGGCGCTCATGCCCAAATCGACATGGAGCTTGTCCATCTTGTAGTTGTTGGCCCTGTCCTCCGCGCTCATCAGGTGGGGCGGCAGCGCGCCGATGGTGCCGAAGAGCTTGCCATCCTTGCCATGCACCCACACCCGGGAGCCGGGCAGGATACGGGGATCAACGCCGCCCACGCTGGAGAAGCGCACGCTGCCGTCGTCCTCGATCTTCGTGACCATCAGGGCGATCTCATCGTGGTGCGCGCACAGCAGGACCTTCGGGGCATGTTCCTTATCCGGGCCCGTACACTTTTTGCAGGCGATGACATTGTACATCGCATCCACCTTGACCTCGTCCACCAGCGGGCGGAACTGCTCGGCAAAATACGCCGCGACCTCCGCCTCATGGCCGGACACGCCGAGGGCAGCAGTCGCCTCAGCCAGTATTTTCTTCACGTCCATGGGATTCCTCCTTATGCAGGCCTTCCGGCCCGTCCTCAAAAACGGATTTCATTTATTATACCATGCAGGGGCGCATCACGCAAGTGCCTCGGGCCGCTGCCCGCACAGCTGCACCGCCGGACAGCCTCAATTTCAGGTGTACCCCTCCCTCCCCGCCGGCACGATCTGCCGCGATGTGTAAAAACTGTCCGCAAACCGTCCCCCTGGTACATATTCCCCCGTGAAATCGGGGTAATTATGAAGGCTTTTGCTTGACAGACCGCCCCGTTTACGAGTACAATAGGATTGAAGGTCTGTATCCATCACAGACCATGCGATCGATCCTGAGCCTGCTTAGGCAGGCGCGGAAGGAGGAAGGGCGGTTTATTGACCACCCGAATAACAGCTATGAAGAAGCATATCCTGATTTGCCTGATGCTGGCGCTGCTGCTGATGGGCATCTGCAGCACTGCCATGGCCGCCAATGTACCCGAGGTCTCCGTGGTGCTGAGCGAGAACCGCTTCACCGGCCCCAAGGAGGTCACGGTGACCATCCGCGTCGCCAACACCGCCGATACGGACATGCCCGGCCCCATGGCCCTTTACGATCCCAGCGGCGCGCGCATCGTTGATTTCGGCACCCCCACCCTGGCCGCCGGAGCCTCCAAGTCCTGGACGGGCACCTGGATGGTGACCGAGCAGCAGCTGGCCGAGGGCCGCCTGGCCTTCGTGATCGCCTACACCATGGCCGATGACAGCGGCGTGCTGATCACCAAGCAGCAGCCCTTCTACTGCTCCATCGTCAACGCGGGCGCGGAGGCGAAGATCGAGGTCAAGCGCACCATCACCCCCACCACCGCCCGGCAGAACCAGAAGGTCTATGTGATCTATGAGATCAGCAACGTCGGCGGCGTGGACGTGACGGACGTGACCATCAAGGAAAGCAGCGCCGTCTCCTCCGAGGTGGGCAAGATCCCGCTGATCAAGGCCGGCGAAAAGGCGACCTACACCTTCTCCGTCAAGATGGCCAAGAAGAGCCTGAGCTCCCACGCCACCGTCACCGCCAAGGCGGGTGACCAGACCCTGACCCAGCAGGTGGACGACGCCACCATCAAGTACGGCAACGTGAAGCTGGAGGCGGCCCTCAAGGCTGACAAGAAGGGCGGCCCCGTCGGCGATACGATGAAGCTGACCCTGACCATCAAGAACACCGGCAAGGTGGATTATCAGAACGTCAACGTGACCGACGCCGTGCTGGGCACCGTCTTCTCCGGATTGACGGTCAAGGCCGGCGAGACCCTGACGCAGGAGAAGGAGCTGACCATCGCCCAGAGCGGCGAGTACCAGTTCACCGTCACCGGCGCCGATTCCTCCGGCACGCAGATCGAGACCGCGACCGACCGCATCAGCGTCATCGCGGTGGATCCCGCCAAGGAGGTCGGCCTCTCCGTCGTCGCCGAGGCTGACAAGTCCACCATCTACATGCTGCCGGGCATCGTGAAGTTCACTGTGCACGTCACCAACACCAGCGCTGTGGACGCCAAGGACGTGTCCGTGGTTTCCTCCGGCGTGAAGCTGGCCGACTTCGACGTCATCGCCCCCGGCCAGACCCGCTCCTTCGTGCGCGACGTCCGCGTGGACATCGCAGGCCGTTTCCGCTTCGACGCGGTGACCGCCAACCAGCTGGGCGAGAGCGTGACCTACTTCGGCAACGAGGTGCCCATCGCCTACTCCGCCCCCACCGCCACGCCCTCCCAGGTGCCCCTGGCCACCCCCGCACGTCCCGTGCTGGAGAACGTGCCCCAGGACGACGGCCTGCCGGAGTATGTGGACACCATCCAGCAGGCGCTGAACATCGGCTTCTGGGTGCTGTTGGGTCTGAGCGGCCTCTGCCTGGCGCTGGTGGTCGTCGGCATCGCCGGCCGCAGCTCCCGCGCTGCCCAGTCCAGCAAGGCTGAAGATCATCTGGAGCGCGACGGCTACAGCGACTACACCCAGGCCATGCCCGCCAAGAAGCGCCGCGTGCTGCCCGAGGAGGAGCGTGCCGACGAGGATGACGGCGACAGCAGCCACAAATACCTGGCCGACGAGCCCACGGACGTTCCCGCCCCTGTGGTGAGCGAAGAGACCGCCGGAGACATGCAGGACGCCATGAACGAGCTCTACCCCGACGCCGCCAAGGAGGAGACCGCGACCTACCGTCGCCGCCGCACCGACGCGGACGAATAAGCCATACGCAGAGGACTCAGCCCTGTTTGGGCTGAGTCCTCAAACTGTCAACAAACCCCGGGAGGCGTCGGAGGGCTCGCAAGCCCTTCGACTTCAGATCGAAAATCGGCGACATGCGCGGCGATTTTCGCACTTTTCCGTCAGGAAAAGCTTCCTTACACGAACGAACGGCCGGGAGAACGACTTGTCGTTCGACCAGTGAGAGAGTGCAAAGCCTCGACAAAGTGCCTTCAGCACTTTGTCGATACACTGAGGACTCAGCCCTGTTGGGGCTGAGTCCTTTTTATATTTCCTGCACATTCCGGTCAAATAGCTGCCGGATTTTTCCGCTTGCGCAGGGTGAAAAATTGTGCTATATATGCAGTTGGTTTTGCGCAATGCAAGCGAAGCCGCTTTCCCTGCATGACCGACTGAATGATACGAAAAGAGGCGCATTATGGCCCGTACTGTCACCCGCGACCTGACGCAGGGCTCCCCGATGAAGCTGCTGCTGGGCTTCGCCATTCCCCTGCTGGGCGGTTTCCTTTTTCAGCAGCTGTACAGCTTTGTGGATACGCTGATCGTCGGCGTACACCTGGGCTATGACAAGCTGGCCGCCGTGGGCTCCACCGGCTCGCTGAACTTCCTGATCAACGGCTTCTGCATGGGCATCTGCTCCGGCTTTTCCCTGCCCATCGCCCAGGCCTTCGGCGCAAAGCAGGAGACGGAGCTGCGCCGTTTCGTGATGCACGCGGTCTACCTGTGCGCCATCATCTCCGTGACGCTGGGCCTCCTGACCGGCGTCTTCACCCCCCAGCTGCTGGACATGCTGGGCACCATCGGCGACCTCCGCGCCGACGCCATCTCCTACATCCGCCCGGTGTTCTTTGCCATCCCGGCCACGGTCATGTACAACATGGCCTCCGGCGTGATGCGCAGCCTGGGCGACGGCCGCACGCCGATGATCGCCATCGTGATCGCGGCGCTGACCAACATCGTGCTGGACGTCCTGTTCATGGTGGGCATGGGCATGGGCGTGGAGGGCGCTGCCTATGCGACCGTCATCAGCCAGCTGGTCAGCGGCCTGTGGTGCCTGCTGGTCATCCGCAGGAAGTTCACCATCCTGAGGATGCAAAAGAACGACCTGCGCTGGCGCGCCCCCTTTGTGCGCCGCCTGATGAACATGGGCATCCCCTTCGGCCTGCAGTATTCCATCACCGCCATCGGCAGCCTGACCGTCACCGCCGCCATGAACAACATCTCCACCGAAGCGGTGTCCGCCGTTACGGCCGCGGGCAAGCTGAGTATGCTGTTCTGCATCGTCTTTGACGCCCTTGCCTCCGCCATGGCGACCTTCGCCGGGCAGAACGTGGGCGCAAAGAAGCTGGACCGCATCAACCAGGGTCTCAAGTCCGCCTCCATCGTGGGCTGCATTTACTGCGTGCTGGCCTTTGTGGTGATCTGGTTCTTCGGCCGCGACATGGTGTCCCTGTTCATCCGCGCCGACGACCCGGAGATCGCGAACACTATCGAAACGGTGCTGAATATGGCGCACCAGTTCCTGATCGTCAACAGCGCGCTGTATATCCCGCTGCTGTTCGTCAACATCGTGCGCTTCACCATCCAGGGCGTGGGCTTCACCACCGTGGCGATGACCGCGGGCCTGATGGAGCTGATCGGCCGCGCCTTTGTGGCGGTGGTGCTGGTGCCCCATCTGGGCTTCGACGCCGCCGTGTGGGCCAACCCCGCCGCCTGGCTGCTGGCGGACGCATTCCTCTTCCCCTGCTATTTCACGGTGATGAAGTGGCTGCGCAACCGTCTGAACACCACCGGGCAGCTGTCGCAGAGCCCGAAGGAGTATATGGCTGCTCACCGTGCAGAAAAGTAAATCCCGCGGATGGCACGCCCCAGCAGGCTGCCATCCTTTTTTCTTCCAAATCATTGACATCCAATGAAGGCTGTGCTATCTTATCGGCAGATAAAACGCTGTACGGAGGTACGTTTCAAATGATCGCAAAGCACCCCCCGATGGGCTGGAACAGCTGGGACTGCTACGGCGCTGCAGTCACCGAAGAAACCGTCCGCAAGAATGCGGAATACATGGCCGAGCACCTCAAGCCCTATGGCTGGGAGTATGTGGTGGTGGACATCCAGTGGGCGCAGCCGACGGCGAAGAACCACGAGTATGAGCCCTTCTCCACCCTGGAGATGGACGAATACGGCCGACTGCTGCCGGCGGTGAACCGCTTCCCCTCCGCTGCGGGCGGCGCAGGCTTCAAGCCCCTGGCGGATTATGTGCACAGCCTGGGCCTCAAGTTCGGCATCCACATCATGCGCGGTATGCCCCGCGCAGCCGCCCACCAGCGCCTGCCGATCAAGGGCAGCGAATCCTTCTGCCATGAGGTAGCCAACCCCAACAGCATCTGCGCCTGGAACCCCGATATGTACGGCCTGCGCTGCGATAAGCCCGGCGCGAGGGCCTATTACGAGTCCATCTTCCAGCTCTATGCTGAGTGGGGCGTGGACTTCGTCAAGTGCGACGATATCGCCCGCGAGTATCCCCACTGCCAGCGGGAGATCGAGCTGATCTCCGAGGCCTGCCGCGCCTCCGGTCGCGATATGGTGCTGTCCCTCTCCCCCGGCCCCGCCCCCATCGAGCAGGCCGAGCACCTGAAAAAGTACGCGAACATGTGGCGCATCACCGACGACTTCTGGGACAAGTGGGAGCTGCTCAAGGGCATGTTCGAGCGGGCCGAAAAGTGGTGCATCCACTCCGCCCCCGGGCACTGGCCGGACGCCGACATGCTGCCCCTGGGCGCGCTGCGCCAGGACTACGACCCCGACGACTGGACGAAGTTCACCCAGTCCGAGCAGCGCACGATGATGACGCTGTGGTGTATGATGCGCTCCCCGCTGATGATCGGCGCGGAGATGACCAAGAACGATGATTTCACCCTGAGCCTTTTGCAGAATGCCGACGTGCTGAACATCGGCAAGGAGAGCTTCTGCGGCCATCCCCTGTGGACGACCGGGGAGGAAGCCGTATGGGTGGCCCCCCGTCAGGATGGCCAGGGCGTGTATGTGGCGCTGTTCAACCTGTCGGACGAAAAGCGCACCGTATCCGTCAGCCGCAGCCAGTACGAGGTCGGCACTTCCGCCCGCGAGCTGTGGAGCGGCGAGGCTGCCGACGCGGGCATTTGCCTGTCCCGCGAGCTGCCTCCCCACGACGCCGCCGTCTACCTGGTCATCTGACCCCCACCACTCACCATTCATTATTCATTATTCACTATTCATTATTCACTATTCACTTTTCCTCCCCTCCTCTGCTCTGCCAATCCGCAGGACAATCGCAGGCTTTAGTGAATAGTGAATAGTGAAGCCGCGTGCCTTAGGCCCGCTGGTGAATAGTGAATAGTTGATTGGTGTCCAAACCTGAAAAAACTGAAAAGCGATCTGCCGGGCCCAAGCCTGACGGATCGCTTTTTGCATGTATTTCTACATATTATATTATTTGCGCTGGCTTTCATCATAGATCAGCCGGTACTGGGTGGGCGTGCAGCCCCGCACGTCGCGAAAAACGCGGTTGAAGGTAGCGATGGAGTTGAACCCGCACTGCAGCGCCACCTGCGTGACCGGGATCTTCGTGCCGGCCAGCAGCTCCTCCGCCATGGTGACGCGGCGCTTGTTGAGGTACTGGGTGAAGGTCATGCCCGTATGCTGGCGGAACATGCGGCTGAGGGTATAGCGGGAGAAGCCCGCATAGGCCGCCAGGCTGTCCAGCGTCACGTCGTCCATGTAATTCTCCATCACATAGTCCAGCGCGCGGTTGAAGGCGTCCTCGCCGGAAAGCTGACGGTTGATGGCGTTGACCTCCGTCTGCGTCGCGGTGGTCATCAGGTAGTTCTCACCCAGCCGGGCGTACATCTCCAGCAGCAGCGCATAGCAGTGCATGTTGCGCAGCACGCTCTGGCTCCTGTAGACCGCGATGACCTCCATCAGCTTTTCCCTGGCCGCCGCGCACACAGGATGCTCCAGGTCCAGGTAGATGGGCCGGCTCAGCATCTGGCGGAAGGCGCCGAACTCCTTCAGGGTGAACACGCCATTCATCTCAAACAGCATCAGCTCCCGCTCGCTGCCCTCCTCCATTTTCAGGGAATGGGTGCAGCCCGCCGGGATGATCAGCACCTCGCCCTCTACCAGGCGGTACTGCCGCTTCTCGACCGCCGCGTGCAGCTCGCCCCGGGTGGGGATCAGCACCTCCACGGCGGAATGAAAGTGCGCATCGTAGGAATCCGGGATCACACCGTGCCAGATTCGGATGCTGGTATTGGCGGGATAAGTGATGAACTCATGCTGATCCTCCTTGAGCACACGGAACCCCATGTGGAACTGCTCCTTGTCCTCCTGGCTCACCAGTGGCTTCTGCTTCATATCGCCGCCTCCTTTGGTAACGTTTTCGGAATTCATGTAAGGATTTACACAAAAAATCCGCTCCGGATATGTCTATCCTACCACAAACCTCAAGAACTTTCAAGCAAATTCTGACTTATACCGCGCAATTTTTGATAGGTATTTTACAAAGCCGGTATTGTATAATAAGGCTGGATAAAAACCGTTTTGGATATCTGGAATACATGAACCGGCGGATCCGAACAAGCAGGCATCCGCTTTCATGTCTATTTCATATTTCCGGACAACGTAAGGAGGGCAAAAAGAGATCATGGTGCGTTCATTTGTCAACAAGTACGGAAAATGGATCGTCTCTGCCGTGATCGTACTGGCTCTTGCTCTGTGGTTCATCCTGTCCAACAACACAGAGAATTATGCGCATAAGTACGAAGGCGTGGATCTGAGCGTATCGACCGAGGGCATCGGCCGTGACAACACCTACGAGCTGTACCTGAGTGGCTCCATCATTCCCGCGGATATCTCTGCGGCGGAGCTGACGGGCGAGGCAGCATACCACACCAGCCTGGCTGTGACCGAGGCCGGCGTGGTTCTGACCGCCGAGGAGCTGCCCGAGGACGCCTCTGCCACCACGCTGGAGAACGGCACGCCCTTCGAGCGCTACAGCAACGTGCTGGTGGCTGAGAACGGCGCGGGCGCGGCCTTCAAGGTCAGCGTGCCCACGGCCGGTCTGTACACCATCACCTTCAGCTATTCCGAGCTGAGCGAAACGCAGCTGGATCTGACCTCCATGCTGCTCAACGGCAGTACGCCGGTGGTGGAGACCTCCTCCTCCGCGGCGGATACGCACGCTGCCCTCTACCGCCTGAATGCGGGTGAGAACACCGTCGCCGTTTCCTTTACCGGCCATACCGTCATCGATACCCTGAACGTTCAGGGCCCCGTGCGCAGCAATGCCGCCGAGGACGTGACGGTGGATCTGGCCGGCGTGGAGGCCGGCGAGGGCGTTGCCTACCACACCGCAGGCAGCATCACCAGCAAGGGCTACTTCCTGCCCGGCGAGAATGCCCAGCCTTCCGACGCGGAAAAGCAGGGCGAAGTCATCCTGCAGGTGAAGAACGTCGTGCAGACCGACAGCGACTCCAGCGCCTCCTGGAAGGTGAACGTGCCGGCCAGCGGCTACTACAATGTGCAGCTGACCTACCTGACCACCCTCTCCCGCGGCGTTGACCTGGAGCGCGAGCTGCTCATCAACGGCGAGCTGCCCTTTGACGGCGCCAACAAGATGACCTTCTCCCGCATCTGGACCGATGGCCCCAAGCCCGAGAACGACACCCAGGGCAACGAGCGCCGTCCCCAGCAGGTGGAGGTGTTCGGCCGTGAGCAGAGCGCCTGGTGCCGCGACTCCATGGGCTATGTCACCGAGCCTTACCTGTTCTACTTCGAGGCCGGCGAAAACACCATCACCCTGAACGCCACGAGCGAGCCGATGCTGCTGACTGGCATCGCCCTCAAGGCCCCCACCCAGCGTCAGAGCTACGAGGATTATCTGGCCGCCATCGGCGACAAGCCCCAGCCCGAGGGCCTCAAGTCCCTGGCGCCCATCGAGGGTGAAGCCAGCGTCCGCCGCTCCTCCCCCTCCCTGTATGCCAAGTATGACCGTTCCTCCCCCGCCACCGTCCCCTATGACGTGGCCCACACCGTGCTCAACTACACCGGCGGCGACGCCTGGCGTGACGCCGGCCAGTGGATCGAGTGGGACTTCACCGTCGATCAGGCCGGCTGGTACAACATCACCATCAAGGGCCGCCAGACCTACAGCCGCGGCTCCGTCTCCAGCCGTATCGTTTATCTGGACGACCAGATTCTCTTCGACGGCATGGAGAACGTCGACTTTGCCTACTCCAGCAACTGGAACATGAACACCCTCTCCGATGCTGAGGGCAACGCCTACCGCTTCTACCTGACCGAGGGCTCCCACAGGATCCGCATGGAGGCCACCCTGGGCGATATGGGCCCCATCCTCTCCGATATGGAGGAGAGCGTCTACCGCCTCAACAGCATGTACCGCAAGATCCTGGTGCTGACCGGCGTGACCCCCGACCAGTACCGCGATTACCATCTGGAGCAGAAGTATCCCGAGGTCATCGCCGAGATGGATAAGGAGAGCAAGCGCCTGTTCAAGCTGCTCGACGACACCGTCGCCCTGACCGGCCAGAAGTCCGACCGCATTGCCTCCGTCCAGACCCTGGCCCTGCAGCTGGAGACCTTCGTGGATGATCCCGCGGAGATCACCCAGGCCTTCACCAACTTCAAGGACAACATCACCTCCATCGGTACCTCCATGCTGAACCTGCGCCAGGTTCAGCTGGATGTGGACCAGATCTACATCACCGCCGACGGCGAAAAGCCCGCTCAGCCCAACGAGGGCTTCCTGGCCAAGGCCTGGCACGAGATCGTCTCCTGCTTCACCTCCTACACGGTTGACTACAGCGCGCTGGGCAACGTGTACGAAGGCGACGACGTGCTGGAGGTGTGGATCGTGACCGGCCGCGACCAGTCCAACGTGCTCAAGGCCATGGTCGACGATACCTTCACCAGCCTCACCGGCATCCCGGTCAACGTTATGCTGGTCGACCCCAACGCACTTCTGAACGCCACCGTCGCCGGCAACGGCCCCGACGTGGTCGTCTCCACCGACAGCTGGAACCCCGTCAACTACGCCCTGCGCGGCGCGGCGGAGGATCTGACCCAGTTTAACGCCGAGTTCGTGCAGAAGAACATCATCGACAAGTACGGCATCGACACCACCAAGGTAAGCGTGAAGCCCTACGACGAGGTGATGACGCAGTTCTACCCCAGCGCCTACCAGGCCTTCAAGTTCATTGACGAGACCGGCCATGAGGGCGTGTACGCGCTGCCCGAGACGCAGCTGTGCTCCATCATGTTCTACCGCAGCGACATCCTGGAAGAGTATGGCCTGGAGGTGCCCAGGACCTGGGACGCCCTGATCGCCATGCTGCCCACGCTGCAGGGCGCCAACATGTCCGTGGGTATCCCCTACCCGGACATCGTCGCCCCCAACCTGTCCAGCTTCTACTCCATGATCTATCAGCGCGGCGGCTCCATCTACAATGAGGACGCCACCATGACCACCCTTAACGAGGAAGCAGCCGTTGCCGCCTTCGACATGTACACCTCCCTGTACAACGACTACGGCCTGCCGCTGATCTTCGACTTCGTCAGCCGCTTCCGTTCCGGCGAAATGCCCATCGGCATCTTCGACTACACCACCTTCAACACCCTGAACGTCTCCGCCCCCGAGATCCGCGGCCTGTGGGAGATCGCCGTCATGCCCGGCACCGCCAAGACCGATGAAAACGGCCAGCCCCTGCTGGATGAAAACGGCGAGCCCGTCATCGACCACGCCGGTCACACCCAGGGCGCCTGCTGCATGATGATCGCCACTGACGACGAAGCCATCAAGGCCCAGGCCTGGGCGTTCATGCAGTGGTGGGTCTCCACCGATGCGCAGGTCCGCTTCGGCCGTGAGATCGAGGCCATCCTGGGCTCCTCTGCCCGCTACGCCACGGCGAACATCGCCGCCATCGAGCAGCTGGCCTGGTCCGAGGATCAGCTGGACGTCATCCGCGAGCAGATGAAGGTCGCCATCGGCTTCCGCGAGGTCGCCGGCGGCTACTACACCACCCGCCACATCACCAACGCCGTGCGTAAGGTCACCAACGAAAAGACTGACCCGCGCGAGACCCTCCTGGATTACGCGCGTACCATCAACGAGGAAATCGTAAAGAAGCGCGAGGAGTTTGGCCTGCCCGTTCCCGAGGAAGCCATCGAGGCGACCCGGAACGCCACGCCTACCAACTGACGCACCTCAACGCAATAATAAGATAGGAGGGAAAAGCGGCCATGACCACGTTCCTGAAAAAGTACTTCGCGCTCAGGAAGCGTAACACCATCATCGCGTGGGAAAAGGCGAAGCAGATGAAGTTCTGCTACGCCTTCCTGGCTCCCTACGCGGTGCTGTTCCTCGCGTTCTATATCCTGCCGATGCTCACGTCGATCTATTACAGCTTCACCTACTATAACATTCTGGAGCCCGCCAAGTTCGTCGGCGCCAGCAACTACATCGATCTGATCCTGAATGACGACGTGTTCCTCAAGGCCATCACCAACACCTTCACCCTGGCAGTCATCACCGGCCCCATCGGCTACATCCTGTCCTTTGGCTTCGCCTGGCTGATCAACGAGCTGCCCCGGTGGATCCGTACCCTCGCCGTGCTGATCTTCTACGCGCCGTCCATCGCGGGCAACGCGTACGCGATCTTCTCCATCATCTTCCGCGGCGACGCCTACGGTTACCTCAACTCCATCCTGATGAACCTGGGCATCATCAATACCCCCATCCTGTGGCTCACCACGCCGGATTACATCATGCCCGTCATCATCATCGTCACGCTGTGGATGTCCATGTCCACCGGCTTCCTGTCCTTCGTGGCAGGCCTGCAGGGCGTTGACCGCGCCCAGTACGAGGCCGGCTATGTGGACGGCATCCGCAACCGCTGGCAGGAGCTGTACTACATCACGCTCCCCAACATGAAGCCCATGCTGCTCTTCGGCGCGGTCATGGCCATCACGCAGGCCTTCGGCGTTTGTGACGTGCCCATGGCGCTGGCTGGCTACCCCTCCACGGACTACGCCGCCCGCACCGTCGTCACGCACCTGTTCGACTACGGCTACACCCGCTTTGAAATGGGCTACGCATCCGCCATCGCCACGATGCTGTTCATCGTGATGATCCTGTGCAACAAGCTCATCCAGAGCGCGCTGCGAAAGGTGGGTACCTGATATGACGACAGTGAAGCATTACAAGGGCCCCGTTCGTGCAGACGGCACGCCCATCGCAGTACCCAAGAAGGTTCAGCGCCTGCAGCAGACCGCCAAGGCCAAGAACCGCAAGCCCAACCGTTCCCGCGTCGGCGACTTCCTGATCTACCTGATGCTGACCCTCGTCGCCTGCGCAATGGCCTTCCCGCTGGTATTCGCCATTTGCTCCTCCCTCAAGCCTCTGGATGAGCTGTTCCGCTTCCCGCCCACGCTCTTCCCCAGGCAGCCTACCTTCGATAACTTCTCTGACCTGCTGGTCACCATGGGCCAGAGCTGGATCCCCTTCTCCCGCTACATCACCAACACCGTGTTCATCACCGTGGTGGGCACCTTCGGCAACGTGATCATCGGCTCCCTGGCCGCCTACGTCCTGGCGAAGTACGACTTCCCGCTGGGCAAGCCCTTCTTCAGCCTGGTCGTGACCGCCCTGATGTTCAACGGCTACGTTACCGCCATCCCCAACTACCTGCTGATGAGCAGTATGCGCATCGTGGATACCTACTGGGCCATCATCCTGCCCTCGCTGGCAGCGCCCATGGGCATGTTCCTGATGAAGCAGTTCATGGAAGGCCTGCCGATGTCGCTGATCGAATCCGCGAAGATCGACGGCGCCAAGGAGCTGCGCATCTTCTGGCAGATCGTGATGCCCAACGTCAAGCCCGCCTGGCTGACGATGATCATCTTCTCCGTGCAGGGCCTGTGGAACTCCCGCGCCTCCACGGTCATCTACTCCGAGGCGAAGAAGACCCTGGTGTACGCGCTGCAGCAGATCCAGGCCGGCGGTATTGCCCGTACCGGTCAGGCCGCGGCGGTTACCGTGGTGGTCATGATCGTGCCCATCATCACCTTCATCCTCTCCCAGAGCCAGATTCTTGAAACCATGGCCACCTCCGGCCTGAAGGACTAATTGCGAGAAAGGACGACCGCTATATGAAGAACGCCATCCTGCGTCTTTCGGCTCTGCTGACTGCGGTATGCCTGCTCGCAGGTATCCCGCTGGCTTATGCGGCTGACGGCTATGATTACGCCTACACCTACACCTACGATTTCTGGAGCGATATGCGCTACTCCCCCGATGCATACCGCGTCAAGGATTTCCTGACCTCCGCATCCCTGGGGCTGGATAAGCCCATGGTGAACCCCCAGGGCCTGTTCGTGCGGGACAACGACATCTACGTCTGCGACACGGGCAACAACCGCATCCTGCAGATCCGGTATGAGAACGACAGCTACAGCCTGGTTCGCTACATCACCGAGTTCAAGGGCGATGCGCAGCCCCTGACCTTCGCCGCCCCCAGCGACATCTACGTGGGCGAGGACGGCATGATGTACATCGCCGATACCAACAACAACCGCGTCGTGAAGCTTGACCAGGAGCTGAACTACCAGCTCTCCTTCATCAAGCCCACCGACCCCACCTACGACCAGAGCAAGTCCTTCCTGCCCTCCAAGCTGGTCGCTGACGTCTCCGGCCGCGTGTTCTGCCTGGCCACCAACATCAACATGGGCCTGATGAAGTACGAGGCCGACGGCACCTTCACCGGCTTCATCGGCGCGGCGCCGGTCAAGTACACCTGGTACGAGATCATCTGGCGCACCCTCTCCACCAAGGAGCAGCGCGCCCAGCAGGCCTCCCTGGTCGCCACCGAGTACGATAACATCGCCATCGACGAGAAGGGCTTCTTCTACGTCGTGACCCAGACCTTCGATGAGAATGAGCTCAAGAGCGGCGCGGCCGAACCCATCCGCCGCCTGAACAGCCTGGGCACCAACATCCTCATCGAAAACGGCTCCTACCCCGCCATCGGCGATATCCAGTGGGCCGCCGGCAACCTGAACATCACCAACTCCGGCCCGTCCCTGTTTGTGGACATCACCGTGCTGGACAACGGCATCTACGTTGCGCTGGACGAGAAGCACAACCGCCTCTTCGGCTATGACCACCAGGGCAACATGCTGTGGGCCTTCGGCGGCCTGGGCAACGCGCTGGGCTACTTCAACCGCCCCACCGCCATCGAGCACATGGATCATGACCTGCTGGTGCTGGACGGCACTGCCGCCGCGCTGACCATCATGACCCCCACCGAGTACGGCAAGCTGATCTATCAGGCCAACGACCAGTACAGCCAGGGTCTGTACAACGAGTCCGCTGAAACCTGGCAGAAGGTGCTGCAGCGCAACGGCAACTACGACCTGGCCTACATCGGCGTAGGCCGCGCCGAGCTGCAGAAGGGCAACTACGCCACCGCCTGCGAGTACTTCAAGATGGCCCGCGACGACAAGAACTACTCCGAGGCCTTCCGCTACTACCGCAGCGAGCTGGTGGAGGATAACATCGGCTGGATCTTCGCCATTGCCGCAGTGGTCCTGGTCGTTCCCGCAGTGGTCGGCCGCCTCAAGAAGATTAAGTGGGAGGTGGACAACGCATGAGTATCCTGACTGCACTGACGAACCGTCAGCGTTGGGCACGGTACTGGGATTCGCTGAAGTACGCGTTCTACACCATGTTCCACCCCTTTGACGGCTTCTGGGATCTGACCCACGAGAAGCGCGGCTCCATGGCGGCGGCCCACACCATCGTCATCGCCGTTCTCATCGTCCGCCTCCTCGGCCTGGAGCACACTTCCTTCCTGTTCAACAATGTTTACTGGCCCGAGGTCAACATCCTGCAGCAGTGCCTGAGCGTGCTGCTCCCGCTGGTGATCTTCGTGGTGGGCAACTGGGGCCTGACGACCCTGTTCGACGGCAAGGGCCGCCTCAAGGACGTCTACATGGGCACCTGCTACGCCCTGTTCCCCTACGTGCTGCTGCAGATCCCCATGATCATCCTGTCCAACTGGATCACGGTGGATGAAGCCAGCTTCTACACGATCCTCAACACGCTCAGCCTGATCTGGGCCGGCGGCCTGATCGTCTGCGGCATGATGATGATCCACGACTACAGCCTGGCCAAGACCCTGCTGTTCATCGTCATGACCATCTTCGCCATGGCCGTCATCATCTTCCTGATCCTGCTGTTCTTCACCCTGGTCGGCGACGGCGTCGGCTACTTCACCTCCATCTATAAGGAGATCACGTTCAGACTCTATTGATGAAAGGAGATTGCCATCTCTATGAAGCGACGCATCATTTGGCGCATCGTGCTTGGCCTGGTGATCCTCCTGGCTCTGGCGCTGTGCGTGACAAAGGTCTTCATCCCCCTCTTTGATACCTCTGACGAGGCAAAAACCTATGTGCCGGATATCAAGCGCTTCGCAGGCACCAGCGAGACCTTCACGCTGGAAAGCGAGAACCTCTCCTTCGTGCTGGATCCCGACACGACCCACTTCACCGTTACCGACAAGCGCACCGGCAAGGAATGGAACTCCGTTGCCTCCGGCATCGACAGCTCCAGCCCCACCCTTTCTGCTGAGCAGAAGCGCTTGCTGTCCGTGCTGACGGTGGACTACAAGGCCAAGAATACCAAGCTCCCCACCAACTTCACCTCCTTCGAATTCTCCGTGCTCAACAGCCTGTACAGCATCGAGTGGGAGAACGAAGAGAAGGACGCCATCCGCGTGACCTATACCATCGGCAAGATCGCCCGCGAGTTCATGTATCCCGTGGCCATCCGCGATGAGGACATGCAGGCTGTGCTGAATGCTGAGGGCCTGGGCTCCAAGGACAAGCGTACCATCAAGGACGGCTACAAGGAGTACAACCCCAACAAGTACGGCAAGAAGGATGACGTGGCTGCCCTGGAGGCCGCCTACCCTGCCCTGACCGAAGGCGTGACCGTCTGGGTCGAGCGCAGCGTTGTGAACAACAAGGCGCTCTCCGAGAACAACGCCAAGAAGCTGGAGGCAGCCTTCGCTGCCGGCGGCTACACGGCTGCTGATTACGAGCGCGACAAGGCCAACGTCGTCACCAGCGGTGAAACCGAAGGCGCCACCGACAAGGCCATCTTCAACGTCTCCATGGTGTACCGTCTGGAGGGTGACGACCTGATCGTCGATATCCCGATGGACAGCATCACCTACAACCCCACCTACGCGATCACCGCCATGAATGTGCTGCCCGCCTTTGGCGCGGCGGACGAGAAGGCCGAGGGCTACATCCTCGTGCCCGAAGGCAGCGGCGCGATCATCAACTACAACAACGGCAAGACCACCCAGCCCGCTTACACCGCTCAGATGTACGGCCATGACTGGGCGCTGATCCGCAAGGAAGTCAACGGCGAGACCCGCATCACCTTCCCTGCCTTTGGCATGGCCGCCACGGACGCCGGCAGCTCCTTCGTGTGCATCATGGAGGACGGCAAGTCCCTGGCCGGCGTGAACGCCCAGGTCGCAGGCTTCAACGGCCCCGCGAATACGGTCAACGCCTACTACACCCTCATCCACGGCGACAGCTACGACGTGTCCGAGCGTACGAACAATACGGTCATCATGTTCGAGCAGCAGCTGCCCGAGGGCAAGCTCAGCCAGCGCTACCGCTTCGTGGCCAGCGACGATTACATGGACATGGCCGCCGCCTACCGCGATTACCTGCTGGCGACCAACCCGCTCCTCAACCGCGAGCTGAGCAGCGAGGCCCACACGGTGATTGAGATGGTCGGCGCGATCGACAAGGTGCAGCAGCGCTTCGGCGTGCCCACCAGCGTCCCGATCCCCCTGACGACCTACAAGGAAGCCAAGGCCCTGCTGGATGAGCTGCTGGCGGAGGATCTGCCGAACCTCTCCATCCGCTACACCGGCTGGATGAACGGCGGTCTGAACCAGAGCATCCTCAACGGCGTCCGCCTGATGGGCGAGATGGGCTCCGCCAAGGAGCTTGAAGCCTTCATCAAGGCCGCCAATGACGCAAACGTGCCGCTCTACCTGGACGGCCTGGTCGGCTTCGCCCGTGACAGCGGCCTGCTGGAGGGCTTCCTGCCCCTGCGCGACGCCGCCAAGCACACCACCCGCGAGGAAGTGGAGATCCCCGAGTACTCCACCATCTGGTACGGCCCGGAGGATTGGCGCGACACCTACTACCTGCTCAAGCCCGGCATCGCCCTGAGCAATGCTGACGTGCTGAGCAATGCCGCTGCCAACTACGGCGCTGCCGGCGTCTCCTTCCGCGATCTGGGCAATATGCTCAGCGCCGACTACGATCCCAAGGATCTGGTCACCCGCGAGCAGGCCCGTCTGGACGAGATGGCGAAGCTCAGCGAGCTGCGCGAAAAGGGCCAGCTGGTCATGACCCGCTCCGGCAACGATTACTCCGCTGCGCTGTCCGACATCGTGACGGATATCGATCTGGACGGCATGTCCTACCGCATCATCGACGAGATCGTTCCCTTCTATCCCGCGGCGCTGCACGGCTCCGTTCCCTACACGGGCGCAGCCATCAACCTGTCCGAGGACCGCGAGCAGATGCTGCTTTGCTCTGCTGAAATGGGCGCAAGCCTGCAGGTCTCCCTCATGACCGGCGACGTCAAGCAGCTGCAGGATTCCTGGTTCTCCGCCTACTACGGCGCTGACAAGAGCATCATCTACGACGATATGGTCGACATGCTCCGCACCTACAACGAGAAGCTGGGCGGCACCTTCAACCAGAAGATGACCGGCCACTCCCGCGAGGGCAACGTCACCGTCACCGAGTACGAAAACGGCACGAAGGTGTACGTCAACTACGGCTACACCGACGCCGAGATCGACGGTGTGACCATCCCCGCTCGTTCCTATGAAACCAATGCTGCAAAGGAGGCGATCGAGTGAAAGGCAACCGTAAGGCTGACATGCCCAATGCGCAGAAGCCGATCAAATCC
The DNA here is from genome assembly GCA_017399225.1 of Clostridia bacterium. The sequence goes on from JAFQEB010000141.1 coordinate 32,151, forward strand.
TCCTTCATCAGCCGGCTCCCGATGAAGACCCGGCGCTCCATCTCCGGCTACCTGTTCATCATGCCCTTCATCATCGGCTTCCTGTTCTTCATGGTTTCGCCGCTGGTGATGTCCCTGCAGATGAGCTTCAGCCGTGTCAACTCCGACACCATCCAGCCCAACAACTTCTACATGGATTCCTACCTGGGCTACGGCCCGGAGGTCGAGCTCAGCAAGGAGATCGTGCTGCCCGAGACGCTCCGGTATGATCCGGCCAGGTACGAGGAGCGCGAGTACGTTGTCGAGCCCGTTGACGAGGTGCTCACCCTCAAGAGCGACTTCGCTTACGACCACACCGTTTCTCTCGACCGGAAGATCGACCTGCCCAGCTACGTCTGGTACAATCCCTACGACCTCCAGGAGGGCAAGTACAACGTCGAGCCCCTCAAGAGCTTCCTGGATCTGGGCACCGCCTTCACCTTCAGCAACAACGTGGTGCTGAGCGAGAAGATCCCCCTGCCCAGGGAGTACCAGTACAACAAGATGCTGGAGAAGGACGGCGTCAATGCTGTGGAGCTCTCCGCTTCCATCCTCTCCCTGGACGCCAAGTTCACCTTCGGCAAGCGCATCGCGGTCAGCAAGGCCATCGACCTGCCCGAAGGCTACCACTACCTCCCCGAGGAGGAGCTGTCCGCGGCGGATAAGGAAGCCGGCACGCAGTACATCGTGGCTGACAACGGCGAGAACATCCCCGTTTCCTTCGCGGTGTACCTGTTCGAAAACGGCCTGACCACCCAGCTGAAGGCTGCAGTGGAGGCCGTGAAGCCCGATACCACCGTTCGCTTCACCAAGACTGCGGTGTATGACAAGGCGCTGTATGAGGCCGAGGGCCAGTTCGTGGTCAAGGCTGTGGTGCCCGTCGACTTCGCCGTCTACATGCTGGACAACGGCTACCTGCCTCAGTTTGCTGAGGCAGTGGCGGCTGTCAAGGGCATGGCCAGCGCGGATGAGCTGAACCTGCCCGAGTACTTCACCTACGACCGTGAGCTGTTCAATAGCAAGAAGAACCTGACGATCCAGGTGGCGGATGACGAGGCGGCTGTGCCCACCAAGTTCGCCGCGTACCTGATCGACAACGGCCACAGCGATCTGTTCTACACGACCGCCGACGTGGTCGCCAACAGCACCGCCGTGTGCGCCCTGTACAAGCCGGAATACGATGCACAGCAGCAGTTGACCGGCTTCGGCGCGGAGCTGCCCGCGGCCATCATCTACGACGCTGACCTCTTCGCCAAGCAGGGGATCATCGACGTCAAGCTGAATGCGCCCCAGGTGCCCTTCTCCTTTGCCGGCACGCTCCTGTCCAACGGCCTGTTCTTCGAGACCATCCTGGATCTGCTGGGCCTGGACAACTACGTGCACATGCTGACCGTTGACCCCAAGTTCAACCAGCTGCTGATCGACGAGATCACCAAGATGGTGATCCACACCATCGCCATCCTGGTCGTTTCCTTCGTCATCGCCATCCTGCTGAACCAGGAGTTCAAGGGCCGTGCCTTCGTCCGTGCGATCTTCTTCCTGCCGGTCATCCTCTCCAGCGGCGTGCTGGTGAACCTGGAGGCCGACAACAGCCTGATGCAGGGCCTGCAGGATCTGATCTCCGAGCAGACGCCCTTCACCGTGACGGACTCCATGATGGAGATCCTCCGTCTGACCGGCCTGGGCGGCGACCTGCTGGACATCATCTTCGACCTGATCGCCGAGGTCTACGATATCGTCATGGCCTCCGGTATCCAGATCGTCGTGTTCCTCTCCGGCCTGCAGAACGTGCCCGCCAGCCTCTATGAGGCGGCTGACGTGGAGGGCTGCACCAAGTGGGAGTCCTTCTGGAAGATCACCTTCCCGCTGGTCTCTCCCCTGCTGATCGTCAACATCATTTACACGATCATCGACTTCTTCACCAAGATGGGCGGCGATCTGTCTCGCATGATGGACGACGCGCTGCTGAGGATGGAATATGACTACATGTCTGCCATGTCCTGGCTGTACTTCCTGGTGACGCTGGCTCTGATCGGCATCAGCGCACTGATCGTTTCAAAGGTGGTGGCTTCCGATGAGTAAAAAGAATATTGCCCATTCGCGTCCCACCGAGAGCTTCTGGGTGCGAAACAAGAAGTCCCGCGGCTATCTGCTGAAGAAGGAAGCCGGCAACAAGGCCTACAAGTTCATCCGCTTCCTGCTGCTCTTCGGCCTGTGCTTCATGATCGTGCAGCCGCTGCTGTCCAAGCTGTCGGTGTCCTTCATGATCGAGGATGACCTGTACGATTCCACCATCATCTCCATCCCCCGCCACCTGACGACGCAGAACTATGAGGATCTGGCCAATTACCCCGCGCTGATGCACTACTGGCCTGCCCTGGGCAACACGCTGTTCATCAGTACCGTCGTTTCCCTGCTCCAGGTCGCATCCGCCACGCTGGTGGGCTACGGCTTCGCCCGCTTCAAGTTCCCGCTGAAGAAGTTCTGGTTCTTTGCGGTCATCCTGACGGTCATCATCCCCCCGCAGACCATCTCCACCGCGCTGCACCTGACCTTCTCCCATTTCGATCCCTTCGGCATCGTCAGCTCCTTTACAGGCGGCGACACCATCAATCTGCTGAGTAAGGATTTCTATCTGAACCTCGGCTTCATCTCCATCCCGGTCCCCTACTTTGCCATGTCTGCCACCTGTCAGGGTCTGAAGAACGGTCTGTACATCTACATGATCCGTCAGTTCTTCGCCGGCGTGCCGGTCTCCCTGGAGGAAGCCGCCTATGTGGACGGCTGCTCCACCTTCAAGACCTTCTGGCGCGTCATCCTGCCCGACGCGGTGCCGATCCTGGTCTCCTGCTTCCTCTTCGCCTTCGTCTGGCAGTGGACGGACACCTTCTACACGAAGATGTTCATCAAAGACTCCTCCCTGCCCATGCTGAGCATGAAGCTCTCCGGTCTGGGAGAAGCCACCGGCAAATGGAAGGAAACCATGACCTACACCGGCAACGTGGCGACCATGGGCCACAAGCAGCAGTTCGTCTCCACCGGTACGCTGATGGTCATCGCGCCGCTGCTGATCCTGTACCTGTTTGCCCAGAAGGGCTTCGTGGAGTCCATTTCCTCCACCGGCCTGAAGTAAGAAAAAAATTTTCAAAGCAAGCAGGAATTCCATGATTGTGTGTAGAATAACAGAATTTAGCTGGTATTATACCACAATCCCACTTCGTTCTTGGTCCCATAATTAGCGTTGGTTGCGAGCGGGCGTGCAGCGTCCATCAGCCGGAAAAGCCGCAGGGTATTGGAATGCGGCCCGGAGGCTGATCCCCATGCTGCTGAGCGCTGCCCCGCCCGCTCCACCGGCGATTATCGGGCGAGAAATAAATATTCAAGGAGGTTTTCCCATGAAGAAGACTCTGGCTATGATCCTGGCGATCATGATGCTGCTGGCTGTCGTTCCCGCGATGGCTGAGGGCGTCGAGAACCCCTACGAAGAGTACGGCGTTGAGATCTACACCGACGAGAACGGTGAAGTGATCGACCTGGGCGGCATGGAAATCGTTATCTGCGACTGGTGGTCCTCTGACTGGCACGACAACATCGGCAATGCCACCACCTCTGCTGCTGAAGCTACCGAGGAGTACCGTCTGTGGCTGGAAGAGACCTACAACTTCACCATCAAGCAGGCCGCTGCTACCACCTGGGGCAACTCCCCCACGGACTTCAACGACATCGCCGTGGCTGGCACCGACATCAACTATGTCTGGATCCTCCGTCCCGGCGCCTGGCTGCAGCCCATGAACGCTGGCCTGTTCTACGACCTGGCCACCCTGGACTGCCTGGACTTCACCGCCGAGAAGTGGAACCCCGTCATCCGTGACCTGGCCACCAAGGGCGACTCCATCCTGGCCATGCGTCCCGAAGCCGCTGAGGCTCGTAAGGGCATCTTCTTCAACAAGCGTCTGCTGGCCGAGGCTGGCGTTGATCCCGAGTCCCTGTACGACATGCAGGCCAACGGCACCTGGACCTGGGAAGCTTTCGAAGAGCTCCTGGCCAAGCTGCACCGCGACACTGACAACGACGGTATCGTTGACAAGTACGCCATGATGTCCTTCTCCTCTCACCTGCTGCCCGCCGCGGTTACCTCCAATGGCGTGGGCTTCGTCGGCGTTGACGAGAACGGCAAGTATGTGAACACCGCTGAGACCGACGCCTTCCTCGAGGCTATGAACTGGGCGGTTGACCTGGTCAAGAAGTACGAGATGGCCGCTCCCGAAGGCGCTGAGTGGAACTACTTCGAGTCCGCCTTCATCAACGGTGAAGTTGCGATCCAGTGCCACGAAGAGTACTTCTCCGGCTCCCTGGCCAACATGGAAGACGACTACGGCTTCGTGATGTTCCCCAAGGGCCCCAAGGCTGATACCTACAAGTGGTCCCCCCAGGACAACGTGTGGGTCATCCCCGCGAACTACGACGCCGAGCGCGCCTGGAAGATCGCTTTCGCCTTCAACCTCTTCACCAACCCCACCCCCGGCTATGAAGAGACCGACGACTGGAAGACCGGCTTCTACGGCAAGTACCGCGACGACCGCGCTGTGGACGAGACCATCTCCATGATGCGTGACGGCGCCACCCAGATGGTGTGGTACACCGACATGATCGCCGGCTACGATCTGGGCGCCGACTACATCTGGGACGTGTACGGCCAGGCTGCGACCCCCGCGGAGCAGGCTGAAGCTATGCGCGGCACCTGGCAGGCTTACATCGACGCTGCCAACGGCAACTAATCGATCAAACCTGACCCCTAATCGCATTCCAAGGTAAACCACCTGGGCGGGATAGCACTCGCTATCCCGCCCTTTTTGTACCCAGAGCACGTTATTTTACGCACTTTGGGTACAGAAAAGGGACTTCGTCCCGTTTTGGCGCTGCTGCGCAGTGCAGTTCCATTGCGGGAGTCCCGTCGCGCAATGGGCGCGACGCGACGCATAAACCGGAGCCGATACAGTGGTATACCACGCCTTCATGGCTTATCCCGGATTGATACGAGCACACTTAAAGGAGGAATTCCCCATGAGCGCTTATCAGGATTATCTTGCCGCCGGCCGTGCCGAGGCCATCCCCTCCCTCAAGGAGTTCTATAAGGATGACTTCCACATCGGCGCGGCGGTCGCCCCCCACTGGATGTTCCGCCCGGATTGCGACGGCGCGCTGCGCAAGCACTTCTCCAGCCTGACGGCCGAGAACGTGATGAAGCCCTGCGAGGTGCTGGATCATGCCGCCACCCTGGCCTCCGGCAGCGAGACCCGCGCCGCCTTCAACTTCGCGCCTGCCGAGCCCATTATGGCCTACGCGAAGAAGAACGGCATGGCCGTGCGCTTCCACACCCTGGTGTGGCACAACCAGACCCCCCGCTGGTTCTTTACAGAGGGCTGGTCCGACGCGCCCGACGCGCCCCTTGCTGACCGCGAGACGATGATCCGCCGCCTGGAGAATTCCATCGCGGACGAGATGGACTACGTTAACCGCACCTGGCCCGGCCTGGTCTACGCCTGGGACGTGGTCAACGAGGCCATCGAGCCCGACCACGAGGCCCCGAACATGTTCCGCACCAAGAGCCTGTGGTATCAGATCCTGGGCGAGGACTTTGTGTTCATCGCCTTCCGCGAGGCCCGCAAGCACCAGGCCGAGGGCCAGAAGCTCTACTACAACGACTTCAACGTCGCCATGCCCAACAAGGTAGACTGGGTCTACAGCCTGGTCAAGCGCCTCGACGACGAGGGCACGGTGGACGGCGTCGGCTTCCAGACCCACATCGGCCTGGACTACCCGGACTTCGCCGACTACGAGGCTGCCATCCGCCGTTACGCCGCCCTGGGCCTGACCATCCAGTCCACGGAGATGGATATCCGCGTGCCCGGCGCCGATCCCGCCAGCCAGATGAAGCTGGCCGTGCGCTACCGCGACTACTTCGCCATGATGCGCCGCCTGCGCCGCGAGGGCTGTGACATCGACAGCATCACCCTCTGGGGCCTGGCGGATGACACCAGCTGGATCATGGGCTGGAACGGCCCCAACTACCCCCTGTTCTTCGACGGTATGCTGCGCCCCAAGGCTGCCCTCTTCGGCGCGCTGCTGGATGAGGCCATCCCCGCCACCTATGAGGACGTGCAGGAGCCGGAGGTCGTCGCCCCCGAAAAGTGCATGAAGGACGTGCATCACCACAACCCCGTCATGACCCAGCGCTTCGGCGCTGACCCCTGGGCGATGCCCTACAACGGCCGCGTGTACCTGTACATGACCGGCGACTTCTACGAGTACAAGGACGACGGCTCCGTCGGCCCCAACCACTACGGCAGCATCAATAAGCTGCACTGCCTCTCCTCCGACGACCTGGTCAACTGGGTCGATCACGGGGTGATCCCCGCAGCCGGCCCCTTCGGCGCGGCCAAGTGGGCCCGCAACAGCTGGGCCCCCGCCGCCGCCCATAAGGTGATCGACGGCAAGGAGAAGTTCTTCCTCTACTTCGCCGACAGCGGCAACGGCATCGGCGTCCTGGAGGCGGACAGCCCCACCGGCCCCTTCCGTGATCACCTGGGCCACGCGCTGATCAACCGCCACACCCCGAACTGCGCCTCCGTCACCTGGCTCTTCGACCCCGCCGTGCTGGTGGATGACGACGGCACCGGCTACATCTACGTCGGCGGCGGCGTGCCCGAGGGCCGCGCGGCTGACCCCGGCACCGCCCGCTGCTGCCAGCTGGGCGAGGACATGATCTCCCTCGTCGGCGAGCCCCAGCCCTTCAACCCGCCGTGGCTCTTTGAGGACAGCGGCATCGTGAAGATCGGCAGCAAGTACGTCTACAGCTACTGCACCAACTTCTCCGTGCCTGCGGGCACCCCCGGTTTCCAGAACGGCGAGATCCACACCATGATTTCTGACAAGCCCCTGGGCCCCTTCTCCTACGCCGACCGCGTGCTGAAGAACCCGGAGGATTACTTCGGCACCGGCGGCAACAACCACCACTGCATGTTCCAGTTCGGCGGCAAGTGGTACATCGCCTACCACAACCAGACCCTGGAGCGCACCATCGGCGTGGGCAGCGGCTACCGCTGCACCTTCATTGACCGCATGGACGTGCAGGAGGACGGCCGCATCGCCATGATCGAGGGCACCTACGAGGGCGTGGAGCAGCTGAAGGCCTTCGACCCCTACTGCACCTTCCCTGCCGCGACGGCGGCCGCCCTGGCCGGCGTGACCACCATGCCCACCCGCGCTGGCATGTGCCTGTACACCCAGGTGCCCGCCGGCTGGACGATGCTCTCCGGCGTGGACTTCGATGAGGGCGCTAAGTCCCTGACGGCGTCCTACAGCTGCGTGTGCGACTGCAAGATCTCCGTGGTGCTGGATGACGTCAGCAACGCCCCCGTGGCGGAGCTCAGCCTCCCCCGTCCCGGCTGGGGCGTGCGCGGCCCCATCGAGGCTGCCTGCGAGCTGTCCGATGGCATTTCCGGCAAGCACGATGTGTACTTCATCTACAGCGCCCCGGCGATGCGGGTGATCTCCTACCGCTTCGACCGCTAAATCTTCCATATTGGCGCAAAACGGCGCGTCCCCGCTTTCCGGGGACGCGCCGTTCTCTGTTGTCTTCCGTTGATCAAACCGGCTGCAAGCGGGCAAAAACGCCCGTTTCTGCTCAGATCAAATCAGCGCACTACCAAAAGGCCACCGCGTGGTGGCTTCTTCTTATCTCCGTCACTCAGCCCAGCAGCGCCTCGATGGCCTCCACCGCCGCCTGCTCGTCGGGGCCTTCGGCGATCAGCACCAGGTCGGTCTGATCCTCAGCACTCAGGGACAGGAGGCCCAGCGTGGACTTGGCGTTGACGATCTTCTGGTGGCGGGAGATCATCACGCGGGCCTCAAAGCGGCTGGCCGTCTGCACGACCTCGGCCGCCAGCGTACGGGTCAGGGGCTGATTTCCGGGGAAGGTGATGGGCTTGCGGATCATAATCATTCCTCCTGTGTGTCTGCGTCGTATCTTGCTTTTGCTTCCGCTGCCTCCTCCGCCTCCAGAGCCTTCACGATCTCCATCAGGCGGCGCATACGGTGATTTACGGCTGATTTGGACAGGGGCGGCTCGAACATCTGGCCCAGTTCCACGAGGGAGAGGTCGGTGTTGTCCAGCCGCTTCTGGGCAATCTCCTGCAGGGCAGGCGGCAGGGAGCGCAATCCCCGCTGGATGACATAATGGCGGATGCCCTGCACCTGTGCGTCCGCCGCGGTGACGGTGCGCTCCAGATTATGCCCGTCGCAGTTGATGGCACGGTTCGCCGCGCCGCGGGCCTGCTTGCGGATGCGCACGTCCTCCAGGGCAAACACGCTGTTGCTGGCGCCCATGAGGGCCAGCGCATCGCTGATGTGCTGGGCGCTCTTGAGATACACCACCGTCGCAGCCTTGCGGACGTAGGTATTCACCGGCAGGCCGGACTTATCCAGCAGGCGGCTGAGCTCCTTGACCAGGCTCTGGTCGGTGGTGGAGATTTCAAAATGGTATTCCTTATCCGGCGCGGTCATGGTACCGGAGCCCAGGAAGGCCGCCCGCAGATAAGCCCTGCGGCAGCACTGGCGGGTCATGGGGTGACGCACGGCCGTGCGGCGGTAGCGGATGCTGCCGTCCTCATTCTGCTCGATCATGTGCAGGGCCAGCATCAGGCGCTGGCTGTCCTCATCGCCGATGGTCAGCACACAGGTGCGCTGGCCGCCCAGGCGGGCGTGCTGCACATAATGCAATCGGGGCGTGATGTTCATGCGGGCGCGCAGCAAACGGAAGATTCGCCGGGCCAGGGCGGCATTCTCCACGCGGTACTGCACCTGCACGCGGCCCAGGCCGTGGAAGCTGAGGCTGCCGCTGGTGCGGTACAGGGCCGTCAGCTCGCTGAGCATACAGCAGTTTTTACCCAGGGGCAAACGACACAGCTCATCCTTGACATTCAGTGAAAACGACATTTACTTTGCCTCCGCGCTGCTCTTCCACAGGGCCTGCTCCAGCGCCAGGTCGCGGTGGGAGACCGTCGCCTGCCAGCCCTGCGCCTTGAGGAAGGCACAGGTATGCTCCGCAATGGCAACGCTGCGGTGTGCGCCGCCCGTGCAGCCGATGGCAATGGACAGGCTGCGCTTCCCCTCCTCCTGATAATGGGGCAGCAGGAAGGCCAGCAGATCATCCAGCTTTTCAAGGAAAGCCACCGTGACCGGATTATCCAGCACGAAGTCCTTCACATCCTGATCCAGGCCGGTATGCCGCCCCAGGCCCTCGATATAAAAGGGGTTGGGCAGGAAGCGCACGTCATAGACCAGGTCCGCCTGGCGGGGCAGTCCGCGCTTGAAGCCGAAGGAGGAGACCTCCACACGCATGGCGTCGGACTGGCTCTCGCCGGAGAAAATGCTGCCCAGATACTGCCTGAGCTCCCGATTCTTGAGGGACGTGGTATCAATGATATGGTTCGCCGTCTCCCGCAGGGGCTGCATGATGCTGCGCTCCCGGTCGATAGCTTCGGTGAGGGAGACGCCCTCCCGGGCCAGGGGATGATCGCGGCGGGTCTCCTTGTAGCGGCTGACGAGAGCCTCGTCACTGGCCTCCAGGAAGAGGATCTCGATGTTGTAGCCCACCTCGCGGCTTTCGGCGATCAGATCGCTGACGGCCTTGGCGTCGAACAGCTCCGCACTGCGGACGTCCACCGCCATGGAGACCAGCGGATAGCCCACCGTGGACTGCTCAAAGGCCTCCATCATCTTGAACATCATGTTGGGCGGCAGGTTATCCACGCAGAATGCGCCCATATCCTCCAGATACCGGTTGACGGACGTTTTTCCTGCGCCGCTCAGGCCGGTCACCAACAGAAATCGCACCTTTTGTTCCTCCTTGCCCGGTCTGCAGCCGGGCTTTATCCAGTACACTTACACAGCCTTTGCCGGCGCATCCTCGCCGAGGATCCGCACCTCCGGCTCCAGCATGACGCCCTTCTGCTCATAAACCACATGCTGCACATGGGCCATCAGGGCCAGGAAATCAGCCGCGGCGCCGCCCTTGTTGATCAGGAAGCCCGCGTGTTTCTCGCTCACCTGCGCGCCGCCGATGGTGCAGCCCTTCAGCCCGCACTCGTCGATCATCTGGGCCGCATAGCCCTCCCGGGGCCGCTTGAAGGTGCTGCCTGCGCTGAAATTCGTCAGGGGCTGCTTATCCGCCCGGCGGGTATTGAAATCCACCATCTCCGCCAGCAGGTCATCCCGCTTGCCCTGGGGCAGCTGCATGGTCACATGGGTGACGATCTTGTCCTCCTGCATCAGCCGCGTGCTGCGATGGGCAAAGTGCATATCGGGGCGGCCATAGCGGAAGGGCTCGCCCGCCATGGTAAAGCCCTCCACCAGCGTCACGACCTGGCTCATTTCGCCGCCATAGGCGCCGGCGTTCATGTACGCGCCGCCGCCGACCGTGCCGGGGATGCCGCTGGCAAATGTCAGTCCGCCCAGGTCATTTTCCGCTGCAGCCATGGACAGCGCGCTCATCATTGCGCCGGCCTCCGCGCGGATGCGGTCGCCGTTGACCTCGATATTCTGCATATCCCGGCACAGCCGCAGCACCAGGCCGCGGATGCCGCCATCCTTGACCAGCAGATTGCTGCCGTTGCCGATGATGATCACCGGCACCTCCAGCGCGTGGGCCTCCAGCAGCACCTGCCGGATCTGCTCCGGCTGATCGGGCGACACCAGCATATCCGCCGGGCCGCCGAGGTGCAGCGTGGTATAGCGCGCCATCGGAACACCACGCTTGATGGACATATTCTCATAGCGCCCGCGCAGGCGCTTTTCCAATTCGTTCAGGGATGCCTCAAACATACGCATTCCTCCTGTCATTCTATTTTACTATATTTTCCGCGCCGTAGCAAGTGGAAATTGGCAGGGGCGGCAGGGGCTCTGCCCCTGCACCCCGCTCAGGGGTGTTACACCCCTGAGAACCCCTTTCCCGCGATGCGGCGGGGTGCCTTCGGTCAATGCTTCGTTCGCGTGCGGGCAGGGGCGCCGCCCCTGCACCCCGCTCAGGGGTGTTACACCCCTGAGAACCCCTTTCCGCGATGCGGTGGGGTTCCTTCGGTCTATGCTTCATTCGCGTGCGGGCTGGTGCTCCTGCCATTGCCATATTATATGCAGCATACACAGAAACAAGACACACAAAAGGCTGCGTACAGCGCAGGTACGCAGCCTTTGCCGCATTACGCCTCCATGCCCTCAAACCGGCGGCACCAGGTGTACTTACTGATCGCGCTGGGCAGCGCGTTGGGACAGTAGGTACACAGCAGGTCACGGATATAAGGAGGCATCACGCGGTTGAATTTCACCTCAAGGATGATATCATTGTTGTCAAAGGGGGACATCGTGGGAACGTTGGGGTTGAAAAGATCGGTGCTGCGAAGGCCGGTGCGCAGCTGCTTGTCGAAGGTGATGCGCACCTCCTCAGCAGGGTGCAGATAGGCCTCGCGCACATAATCAACGATCACCACCGGGCGTAGCAGACCGCAGGTCATCTCGCGGTACACATCGCTCAGCAGGCCGCTGCTGGTCTTCTCCAGGTCAGTGGGGTCGCCGGCGATCAGCTGGTCGCACAGATCCCGCGGGATGGACAGGCTTCGCTTGGAGATAAGGCTGCCCACCTTGGTCTTGCACTCCAGCTTGATGATCTTGTCCGACAGGTTGTAGATGCGGATGCGGTACTTGTTGCGGTTCTGCACGCCGTCCAGCTTATCGAAGTAGGCGTCGTTGAAGATGGTATCAAAATAGAGGCTGCGGATGTGGTACTCGTTGTTTTCGTCGCCATTGGGGTCGCGCCAGAGGACGTGATCCAGCTGACGGGACAGCACCTGGTACTGCATCTCGCTGATGAAGAACTTCAGCTCATGCCGAAGCGGAATATTGGCTGGCATGGATACGACCTCCTTTCTAATTCGCTGACGCTCTCGTCAAAATGCTGCGGCATTTTGACGAAAGGGGTTTTGCACTCACTGGTCGGACAGCAAGCTGTCCTCCCGGAGCAAGAGCGAGCCCCCATTTCCCTCCCCCACCCCCACGCGTCGCGCCGCGTCTGTCACGCGGCGTGACTCCCGCAAAGGAAAAGCCCGGCCGCATCACCAAAAGGGGGGAGTCCAGAGGGCCGATGGCCCTCTGGCAGGGATCCCTAAGGGACAGAGTCCCTTAGGCGCCGGCTTCGGTCTGGCAGGCTACGAGGGTCGCGTCGTGAACGCCCTCGATGTTGAGCATGAGGGCCACGAGATCCTGCTTGTTATCCAGGCGGACTTCGTAGGTCATCTCAGCGCCGGCACGGGTGACGGTCTTGGAGCGCAGACGGCGATGCTTCACGGAGCGACGCAGCTGCTGGGTGATATCGTACTCAGCATCCTCATCATAGTGCAGGACGAGGAGGAAGGCATTGGGGCTGGAGAACTGCAGCAGGTTCAGCACGAAGAGGATGACGGAGATCGCCGCCACCACCACCAGGGAAATGATGTACTGACCCGCGCCCAGCAGGATGCCCATCGTCAGCGCCCAGAACATGTAGGCGGTATCGAGGGGATCCTTCACCGCAGTACGGAAGCGCACGATGGACAGCGCGCCCACCATGCCCATGGACAGCGCCACATTGGAGCCGATGCACATGACCACCGGGGTGGTGATCAGGGTCATCATGATCAGGGTGATGGCGAAGTTGGGGCTGTAGAGCACGCCGCGGTAGCAGCGCTTGTACACAAAGGCGATCACAAGGCCGACGATGAAGGCAAACAGCAGGCCCAGGCCCACCGTCCAGGGGGTCAGGTTGGCCAGCTGCTGCTCAAAGAAATCAGTCAGGGTATTGGCGCCGGTCGTGCCGGAGCTGACCAGACCATCCGTATTCAGGCTGCTCAGAAGAGCCAGATCAGACATGGAGGTTCCTCCTCATAATCGTTCGTCAGGACAGATGTCCACTCGTACTATTATACAGCATCTGCGCTGTATCCGCAAACACTTTTCGGGCAATTTCCGCATTTTACATGGGTCATGCCGCTTACCACTCCAGATCGGCCTTGTCCCACACTGCGTCGTCGCGCTTTTCGGGCCTGGGGCCGAAGTAGGCCTCCATTTCCTCATTGGTCAGCTTGAACTGCTCGCGCACCTGACCCCAGAGGATGTAGGGCCGCTTTTTGAGGGTATTGCGCAGGTTGTTGACGTGCTTCTCCCAGTAGCGGATCGCACCGTCCACGGTGGTGGGCCACTCGGAGATGACCATGGGATCATGCAGCTCCGCCCAGGTGCTGAAGTGCCAGGTCATTTCCGGCTCGATCTCCTTCAGGCAGCCCTCCAGCACCTCCAGCATGTGGTCGGTGGTGAAGGTCTGGAAGATATCGCCGAGCTTGCGCAGGAACAGATCGCGGTATTCCGGCACGGACAGCACCGTGCGGAAGATGGTGTTGTCGATGTTCTGCTGGCCCATGCCGGTCTTCTTGGTGTAGCTGTAGGGGCTGTTGAAGCGTGCCTGCCAGAAGCCGTAGTCGGCGTCGTACCAGATCCACTTCCACTTATAGCGCTCGCCCGTCTCCGGGTCGATGCCGTGCAGGCGGTAGTAGCGGGTGTTACCGATATCGGAGTTGCCCGCGAACATCTCCAGCGCCATGTACTCCAGGAAGTTGTCGATGTCGATGTTGGCGTCCAGGTAGGCGCGGTCCTCCGGGTTGTTGGCGGGATCGCTGTTCTTGAGCTTCTTGATCATCGCCTTGTACTCCGCGCCGGAGCCGTACTCCACGGAGCCGCTGCCGACCAGGATATCCATGTTGTCCGCCTGGTCAAGTGTCAGGCCCTCGTGCTGGGCGATGAAGAAGCGATCCACGCGCTCGCGCAGGTTGTAATGCCCCCAGTACTCACCGTTGAGGTAAACAGCCACCGGCTTCCATGCCTGGTGGATGACCTGCGTGTTGTAGGTATCCAGCAGCCGGGACTGGAAGCCGTCGCGCACACGGGACCAGACACCATCGTTGCCGCAGTTGCGCAGGACGACGGACTTGTACTCCGTATAGGGGCGATCCTCAAAGAGGGCGGCGGCGAAGGTCTTTTCGCCGTAGAGGGACTTGGCGCGCAGCTTCATGGACTTCTGGGGCAGATCCAGCGAGTAATCGCCGATCAGGCCAATGGCCACGCCCTGAGAGAGCACCAGCTGCCCGTTCTCATCAAAGTATTCCATGTAGCCCTCGCGGGGCTCCTTGCCGAATTCGCGGTAGACCGTGTTCTTGAAGGGCAGGATACCGGGGCCGGGCTTGACCATATCGGGACCCGCGGCCAGCATACCGTTCTCCTCATTCCACAGCTCGTAGGGATCCACCACCACGGAGACGACCGGCACCTTGTGGCGCGCGTCGATCAGGTAGGTGCCCGTGGTGACCGTGCTCTCCCGGTACATGGGGTCCACCGGGAAGGCCCGGGCACGAAGCACGGTGGTCTCGTTCACTTCGATTGCTTCCCCGTTGTAGGGCTTGCTGGCGCTGTTGTAGGGGCCGGGGACGGAGCCGTCCAGGGAATAATAAACCGTGGTGTCCTCGGGGATCGTGACGCCCACGGCAATGCCTGCCAGGTACTTGCCCTGCGCGACGGTCAGCTGGGGCGCCTCCGCATAGCCCAGAAAGCCGGTGGCGCCGTTCTGAGCGCCGGGGCTGGGCACATCGTAATAAAAAAAGCCCTCACGTCCGGAAGCGCGGCCGTAGGACACATTTGTTGGTACCGCAGGCAGCACGACCTTGTCCAGAATTTTACCCGTTGGATCTGCAAGCACAAGGGTTTCCGAGCCGCCCTTGAGGAGCTTGAAGGAGGTATGGGCTTCCGCTGCGGTATCCTTTTCCTTTTCGCCATCGCACCAGACGATCTTATACTCGCCCGGTGCGATGGTGGTGCCCTGCGCAAACTGCCACTTTCGGGCACGGCCTACGGTATCCGAAAGGCCGTACCCGGAAAGGTCAACAGTCACGCCGGAGGAATTGTACAGCTCGATCCAGTCCACGAACTCGGCGCCGGAGGCCGTCTCCGTGCTGTCGTTGGAGGCCATGACCTCGGTGATGTACACGCCGCTCTCGTTCAGCGCGCGAAGGTATACGTCCATCCGGTTCGCGCCGTCTTCCGTGTTGGGCAGCTGGGGCGTTGTGCGGTAATGGATGGAGAAGCTGCCGTCCGCATTGCGGGCATAGGAAGCATCCTCGGGGATATTGTCGATGGTCACGCGATCCACCAGGCGGCCGCGGCTGTCCGCCAGCACGATGGTATCATGCTCCGCGCTGATGCTGAAGTTGGCATGGGGCACGTCCGTGGGGCCGGAAACGACATCCTTGCCGGAGCAGTAAACAATGTAATACCCATAGGGGGCAACCATCGCGCCCTCGGGGAAGCGCCACTTGAGGGGCTTGTTCTCCCGGTCGGAGAGCGCGTAGTTATCCAGGCTGACAGGGCTGCCGGTGGTGTTGTAAAGCTCCACCCAGTCGCACAGCTCGCCGTCGGCGTCGCGGTAGCCGCTGAGGGGATCGGGGCAGATCTCGCTGATGATCAGCGCGCCGTCGGTCACCATGGTATCCGTGCGGTAGGCCAGGTGCCCGGCGGAGGTATTCTCATAGCCGGGGCTGTACTCGGGCGTCTGCACCCAGGTGCCGTTCGCCTGCAGGGCATAGCTCTCATCGGCGGACATAATGGGCGTTTTGACCGAGTGGATCATGCGGGTATCGGGATCGTAAAGCACGATGGTCTCGCCCTTGCTGGACAGGCCGAACTTTGCGTGCAGGGGCTTGCCCGACACGGCCTGGTTCGTCTTGTCGCACACGACGATGATGCGCTCATCGGGCTGGATGGTCATCCTGGGGAAGAGGAAGCTGATGGACAGCTCATCGTCGCTCAGGCCCACATTGTACAGGTCGATCTCATGATCGGAACTGTTCCAGATCTCCACCCAATCGGAGAATTCGCCCTTTTCATCCGGCATGGCCGTCTGGTTGGAGGCCATCGCCTCGCTGATGACCAGGCCGCTGTAATAAGAGGCGTTTTCGTCGCCGTGGATCCCGCTGCCGCCGATGGAATAGTAGGCGTGCTTGATCGGCTCCTTGGGCATGATGATGATCGCCACCACCACAAAGCCAAGCAGGAGGCCCAGGGCCAGGGCGTTGCCGATCCTGCGGCGCTTCTTGCGCCGGCGGATCACCGCAGGCTTCTCGGCCGGAGCGTTCATGGGCGTGCTGTGGGCCCGCCTTCTCCGCCGCTGAACTTCAACAGGCTGCATACTGTCATCCTTTCCGGTGCCGGGCGTCTCCCGGCGATATCGCGGCATTTCCCGCCGCAAATGCCGCTCTTTATGATCGGCATGTCACATGGCTTTCGTGTCCGGACGCATGTCCTTCACATATGTAACGAAGGAAGTGCATCCGTTCTTGCATTGTACCACAAATCGCCATGTTTCTGCAAGCCCTGCGGAAGATTCGTTATGTAACAATCGCCACAAATACATTCTTCCGCCTCTGCAGCCCGGATTTGACGGCCGGAGCGATATCGCATATAATGTTGACACACCGCCCGCCCATGCCATTTGCTGAAACCGAGGAACAAGGAGGCTCCCCCTATGTCCCGCGATATTCTCTTTGACCACGACAGCGCCCGCTTCTCTTACCGCATTTCCGCCATCATCGTGCATGACGGCCGTGTGCTGCTGCAGTGCCCCGTCAGCACAGAGGATTACGCCTTCATCGGCGGCCATGTGGCCTTCGGCGAAACCGCCGCCCAGACCCTTCTGCGGGAGATCCGCGAGGAGCTGCACGCCGGCGCCTCCGTCGGGCCCCTGATGGCCGTGGGCGAGGTGTACATCGACTGGGGCTGCTGCCCGGACGGCTCACCGCGCCATTGCCATCAAATCGGCCTGTACTTCCATACGGAGGTCGATATGGCACAGCTTCCCTCCGGCGACAGCTTCCACGGCTTTGACGAGGCCGGCGGCGAGCGCTTCGACCTCATGTTCCATTGGGTTCCCCTGGAACAGCTGCGCACCATGACGGTCTATCCGCCGGAGGTCGCGGCGCATCTCCTCAGCGGCTCACATGAGGTGCTGCATTTCGTCTATTCCGAGCTTCCGGCAGATACCGCATGGCCGGAACAAGCATCCCGAAACCGCCCCCCGGAGGTATTTATGCAAACCGTCATCCGTCCCGCACATCCCGGTGATCTCCCCTTCCTCGCCGCCCATGACCATCACGTTTCCCGCTCAGAGCTGGAGAGCATCATCCGGCAGGGCCGCATCCTCCTGGCGGAATGCGGCGGCGAGATCATCGGCTGGTTGCGCTGGGGGATGTTTTGGGATAATACGCCCTTTATGAATCTGCTGTACCTGCTGGAGGAGCACCGGCAGCAGGGACATGGGCGCGCCCTGGTGCAGCACTGGGAGGAAAGCCTGCGGCAGGCCGGCCACGCCCTGGCGATGACCTCCACCCAGGCCAATGAAGACGCGCAAATCTTCTACCGGCGCCTGGGCTACCGCGACGTCGGCGGCTTCATGCTGCCGGGAGAGCCCTACGAGCTGATCCTGATCAAAGAGCTGTAGCCCCGGATATAGCACCGGCGCAAAATGCCCGGCGAAGCTTTGCCTGCTCCGCCGGGCGTTCCATATGCTGCTTAATCCTCGGATCCGTCATCCGTCTTCACGACCGTATCCTTGAACTTCACGACAGGCTTTTCCTGCACAGCGGGCTTTGCACCCACCCGTGCCAGCCTTGCGGGCTTCATGATCCTGATGACCCGATCCGCGCACACGCCGGTGAGCAGGCCAAAGCCCAGGCCCGCCAGCATCAGCCCAGGCAGCGCTGTCAGGACCGCCTGATTCCCCAGCAGCACCAGCATGAGGATCTGGCCGACATTGTGCATCGCGCCGCCGACCATGCTGACCGTCACGATATGCACACCCTTCACCCTGGACAGGCCGATCATGGCCGCCAGGCTGACAAAGCCGCCCGCGAAGCCGATGAAGAAGGTCGTGCCGAAATTGCCAAAGAGCAGGTTGGAGAGCGTCACCTTCATCACCATCAGCACGATGGCCGTGGGGATGTCCAGCATATACACCGCAAAGATCAGCACGCTGTTGCTCAGGCCCAGCTTGACGCCGGGTGGCAGCGGAAACTGCTTTTCCACCCATCCCAGGATGAGCATCATCGTCAGCAGCAATCCGCACAGCGCAACGCGCTTTGCATCAAAGCGTTTCTTCATTCCGCCCCTCCTCCTGTCCAGTCGGGCATAAGCTCCCGCAGTTCCTCCAGCGTGTACAGCTCCAGCGCCACATCGTTGGGCAGGCAGAGGATCATGTTCTGCAGCACGCGGCTCTTCCGGTTCTCCAGGTTGACCTCCCCCTGCAGCACGCAATTCTGATTCTCGCAGGTGGATTCAGCCATGCGGATGCTGTCCGCAGTGACTTCAATGACATTCACGCACCCGTCGCGGCTGATCGTGAACCGGCCATCTGCCGCCAGGGGGATCGGTTCATAGGTACTCCCTGCGGCAGTCACGACCAGATAGGCCTGCGCAGCCCCCTCAGACGACGGCGCACCCGCCAGCTCGCCGGCATTGGGCTTCACCTCCCGGGGCGTCAGCCTGACCGCCACAACCGCAAGCAGGATCAGCAGCAAGGCCGCCGCGATCACCAGCGCATTCCTGCCCCGGCCTTCCGCGAGGTTCCGTTCCGACAGTTTCATAATTCAGCTCCTTCAGGAGATATACACCTTATAATACAATGCCTTTGCCCGGTTCGTCAAGCACATCAGCCGCCGCGCCCCACTCGCGGATAAATGCAGGGAATATCCTCGCTGGCAACTTTTCCACCACATCCGACACGCCCGGGTTTCTCGCCGAAATTTTCCCGCAAACCCTGCAATTTCCTGCTTTACAGACGGCCGCCATTTCAGTATAATAATTTTGTTAATCTCAAAACCCCGTGCGTAAGATCCCTACTTCGACAAGTAACAGGAGGTCTTTCCAATGAGCATTTTTCTCGATAGCATGAAGCGCCCCGACGATATGGTGCGCATCACCACTCCCGAGCTCGCCAAGGCTTTCCTTGACGAGGTCATCCCCGCTGTGCAGGCGCAGGTGGGCGACAAGAAGGTCCTGCTGGCCCTGTCCGGCGGCGTGGACTCCTCCGTCGTGGCCGCCCTGCTGGTGAAGGCCATCGGCAAGCAGCTGGCGTGCGTGCACGTCAACCACGGCCTGATGCGCAAGGGCGAGAGCGAGCAGGTCATCGAGGTGTTCCGCAACCAGATGGACGCCAACCTCATTTACATCGACGCCACCGACCGCTTCCTGGACAAGCTGGCCGGCGTCAGCGAGCCCGAAAAGAAGCGCAAGATCATCGGCGGCGAATTCATCGAAGTCTTCGCCGAGGAAGCCGAGAAGCTGGAGGGCGTTGAATTCCTGGCGCAGGGCACCATCTACCCCGACATCCTGGAATCCGACGGCGGCGTGAAGGCCCACCACAATGTAGGCGGCCTGCCCAACGGCATGACCTTCACCCTCTGCGAGCCCGTGAAGCTGCTCTTCAAGGACGAGGTGCGCGTGGTCGGCGAGGCCCTGGGCCTGCCCCACGACATGGTGTACCGTCAGCCCTTCCCCGGCCCCGGCCTGGGTGTGCGCTGCCTGGGTGCCATCACCCGCGACCGTCTGCACGCCCTGCGCGAAGCCGACGCCATCCTCCGCGAGGAGTTTGACATCGCAGGCCTGGCCGGCAAGGTGTGGCAGTACTTCATCTCCGTCCCGGACTTCAAGTCCGTGGGCGTGCGCGACGGCAAGCGCTACGAGGGCTGGCCGGCCATCATCCGCGCCGTGAACACCACCGACGCCATGACCGCCACCATCGAGGAGATCCCCTACGCGCTGCTGCACAAGATCACCGACCGCATCACCCACGAGGTCGAGGGCATCAACCGCGTGGTGATGGATCTCACGCCCAAGCCTATCGGAACCATTGAGTGGGAGTAACCCAAGAAGTGGCGCAAACCCAGTAAAATCAAGGCGTTCCGAACTTCGGAATCATTGCTGATACTGGTTTGATACTATTTGGGGTTATTATTCACATAGTAGGAAGACATGAGAATGCCCTCCGAAACGGCAAGTTTCGGAGGGCTGTTTTCATGTCTTTATTCTTTTTTACGCCATTCCCGG
>JAFQEB010000142.1 GCA_017399225.1 Clostridia bacterium
TGCCAAGCGTCTTGGCCGCGGCGTTGGCTCCGGTCTGGGCAAGACTGCTGGTAAGGGTCACAAGGGTGCCAAGGCTCGCTCCGGCGGCGGCAAGCGCCCCGGCTTCGAGGGCGGCCAGATGCCCCTGTACCGTCGTGTGCCTAAGAAGGGCTTCACCAACATCTTTGGCACTGATTACGAGACCATCAACGTTGAGGCGCTGGAAGTGTTCGAGAACGACACCGTCGTGACCGAAGAGCTCCTCATCGAGGCTGGCATCATCCACAACTCCAAGGACGGCCTGAAGGTGCTGGGCAACGGCGATCTGACCAAGAAGCTGACCGTCAAGGCTGCCAAGTTCACCGCTTCTGCGAAGGAGAAGATTGAAGCCGTCGGCGGTTCCGCCGAGGTGGTCTGAGATGCTTCAGAACATTCGTAAGCTGTGGAAAATCGAGGACCTGCGCAAGAAGATCGTTTATACCTTCCTGATGCTGGTTCTGTACTGCCTGGTTGGGCAGATTTACGCTCCCGGCGTTAACGTGACTGCTGTCCGCAGCTACACGGGCAACAGCACCATGCTGGGTATGCTGAACATGATGACCGGCGGCATGACCTCCCAGATGACCATCATGGCCATGGGTATCAGCCCCTACATCAACGCGTCCATTATCATGCAGCTGCTGTGCATCGCGATCCCCTTCCTGGAGCGCGTGCAGCAGGAGCCCGATGGCCGCGAAAAGATCACCCGCTGGACCCGTTACATGACGGTCGTCCTGGCTGCGGTGCAGGCCATCGGCCTGTCCAACGCCATGGGTTTTGCCAACACCCAGCAGTATGGCGTGTGGGCGAACATCCTCATCGGTCTGTCCATGGCTGGCGGCTCTGCCCTGGCCATGTGGATCGGCGAGAAGATCACCGACAAGGGCATCGGCAACGGTATCTCCCTGCTGATCTTCGTCGGTATCGTCGGCAACCTCTTTGAGGGTATTGCGAAGGTCGTCCTGTCTCTGGTGGCCTCTCCCATCAATGGTGATTGGTGGTTCGCGCTCCTCCGCTTCGTGGTGTTCATCATCGCGGTGCTGGTCATCGTTGTGTTTGTTACCTTCGTTGATCTGGGCGAGCGTCGTGTGCCCCTGCAGATTGCCAAGCAGGTGAAGGGTCGCCGCGTGTACGGCGGTCAGAACACCCACATGACCCTGAAGGTCGTGTCCGTCGGCGTTCTGCCCCTGATCTTCGCTTCCAGCTTCCTGTCCTTCCCGTCTATCATCGCTCAGTTCCTGAGCCCGACGAATGGCTTCCGCCTCTGGTGCGAGACCTGGCTGAATCAGTCTCACTGGTTCTACATCCTCATCTCCACCATCCTCATCGTGCTGTTCACCTTCTTCTACTCCTCCATCAGCTTTGATGCGAAGAAGCAGGCCCAGCAGCTGATCGAGCAGGGCGCCACCATTCCGGGTACCCGCGGCAAGAACATTGAAGCCTACCTGAACCGTACCGTCAACCGCCTCAACCTGTTTGCGGCGCTGTTCCTGGCGGTGCTCAATGCGGGCGGCTCCATCCTGCTGGCGTACGCAAACGTTGGTATCCCCTTCGCTGCGTCCTCCATGCTGATCGCCGTGAGCGTCTCTCTGGAGACCATCCGTACCCTCCAGGGCGAGATGTCCATCCGTGGCATCGAGACCTCCAAGGACAACGGTTTCATGTAAACTGATCAGGCCATGCACCGTCGTAAGTCCGCTTCTTCGGTGCATGGCTTTCCTTCTTGCGTGCCCTGCGGCATGGCATAAGGAGCTGGCATCTGTCATACGATAACCTACAGGAAGGAGCATCATCATGAATGTGATCTTTCTTGGCCCTCCCGGTGCGGGTAAGGGCACTCAGGCGCAGCGCATTTGTGCGGCCCTGAACATTCCTCAGATCTCTACCGGCGATATCCTCCGCCGTGCCATGAAGGAGGAGACTCCCACGGGCCTGAAGGCGAAGCAGTTCGTCGAGGCCGGCAAGCTGGTGCCGGACGAGGTCATCATCGATATCGTGCGTGAGCGCCTGGCCATGGATGACTGCCAGAACGGCTACATCCTGGACGGCTTCCCCCGTACGGTGCCCCAGGCCGAGGCCCTTGACACCATCGCCAAGATCGACGTTGTCGTCGACCTGGACGTGGCTGACGAGGAGCTGATCGCCCGCCTGAGCGGCCGCCGCGTGTGCCTTGCCTGCGGCGCCACCTACCATGTGTCCCGCCTGAACGGCGAGACCAAGTGCGCTGCCTGCGGCGAAGAGCTCATCCAGCGCAAGGACGACAGCGCCGAGACCGTTCTGGCCCGCCTGAATGTGTACCATGAGCAGACTGCCCCCCTGGTGGATTACTACCAGAAGAAGGGCAACCTCAAGGTCATCGACGGCGCGCAGGATATGGACACGATCTTCGAGTCCATTCTGGCTGTTGTGAAAGGCTAAGCCATGATCAGTTTGAAGAATCCCGACCAGATCGCGAAGATGCGGGAGGCCGGTGCGCTGCTTTACGAGGTTCTGCAAAAGGTCCGTGAGGCAGTCAAGCCCGGCGTCAGCACCGCCGCACTGGACGTATATGCCGAGCAGCTGATCCGCAGGAATCATGCGATCCCTTCCTTCCTGCATTACGAAGGGTATCCGGCCTCCATCTGCGCATCGGTGGATGACGCGGTGGTGCACGGCATTCCCTCTGAAAAGCAGATCCTGAAGGACGGCCAGATCATCTCCATCGACTGCGGCCTGATCCTGGATGGCTGGCAGGCGGACAGTGCTTTTACTGTCGGCGTGGGGGAGATCTCCGCTGAGGCCCAGAGCCTGATCGAGATCACCGAGCAGTGCTTCTGGCGTGCGGCACGGCAGGCCGTGGCGGGCAACCGTCTGGGCGATGTGGGCCATGCGTGCCAGGAGTGGGCGGAAAGCCATGGCTGTGGCGTCATCCGCGACCTGACCGGTCACGGCATTGGCCGCGAGATGCACGAGGATCCGCCGGTGTACAACTACGGCGTTCCCGGCAAGGGCCTGCGCCTGCGCAAGGGCATGACCATCGCCATCGAGCCGATGATCTCTGCCGGCGACTGGCGCGTCACCTGCGACCCCGATCAGTGGTGCTACCGCACCCGTGACCGGAGCCTGTGCTCCCACTATGAGCATACCATTGCCATCAATGAAGATGGGCTTCCTGAGATCCTGACCTATCCGGGCTTTGTCTGGAAGGAGGAGGAATGATGGAGCGCCTGACGATGGAAGCGGGCCGGGTGGTGCTGTCCACCCAGGGCCGCGATGCAGGACGGTATTTCATCGTCCTGGAGGTGATCGACGATCAGTTTGTGCTCATGGCCGACGGCCTGACGCGCAAGATCTCCCATCCGAAGAAAAAGAAGGTCAAGCACCTTCGTGCCAAGCCGATCATGGTGAATGTGGACGGCGCCACGCTGCCCAACCGTCACCTGCAGGACAGCGACCTGCGCAGCGCTCTGGAAGCGCACGGCCTGGATGTGAAAACGTTAGCTGGTGCGGATGCGTCCGCCGTTGAGAACGAGAAGGGGAGCCTTGTCAACGAGGCCCCGATAAAGGAGGACTGAAAATGTCCAAGAGCGATGTCATCGAAATGGAAGGCAAGGTCATTGAAGCCCTTCCCAACGCCATGTTCAAGGTCGAACTGCCCAATGGTCATCAGGTGACGGCGGTCATCTCCGGCAAGATGCGCATGAACTTCATCCGTATCTATCCCGGCGACAAGGTGACCATTGAGCTGTCTCCCTACGATCTCAATCGTGGCCGCATCACCTGGCGCAGCAAGTCCTGATCTGGCTGCCCCTGACCTCCTGTATCGCAAAAATCAGGAGATACCCCTTGACTGATCGTGTCAAGTGGTGTATAATAGTCAGTGCTGTGCAACAGCTTTGCATGAATCAATCCGGGAGCGGCAGCTTCGGCCTCTGCCCCCGCTCAGACTCTACAACAGGAGGTAACAGAGCATGAAGGTTCGTCCGTCCGTGAAGCCCATCTGCGAGAAGTGCAAGATCATCCGCCGCAAGGGCAAGGTCATGGTGATCTGCGAGAATCCCAAGCACAAGCAGAAGCA
>JAFQEB010000143.1 GCA_017399225.1 Clostridia bacterium
ATTTCCCGGATGACGGTAACACGGATAGAATTGTGTGTGCAAAGCCTCGTTTCATAGGCAGCAGAATTGTAGTGAGTCCGGCATATGAAATCATTATATTCCTCATGTCCGGTCATACGGTGGAACTGCATTGGCACACCGCATTCTCCACAAACCATCAGGCCGTTGAATACACAAGGTTTGCCTGGAGCAGAAGACATTTCTGGATGAAATATCCGTTGCGCTGCCTGCCACAATTGTTCATCAACAATCGGGTCATGGGTGCCTGTAAAGACCAGCTGATCTTTCGCCGGTACGCTGATCTGTTTGCCCCTGTATTCTGACTGACAGGTTTTGAAGTTCACAGTATGCCCCAGATACTCCTGACGCCGCACAATCTTGCATATCATTCGTCTTGCCCAGTTGTATGGCTGGCAGGAAGCATATTGCCTTCCGAAACCATCCGGTTCTCTCTGCGCAAGGTAGTACCCCGGTGTAACACGCTTCTCCTGTACTAATGTGCGGCAGATTTTCAGTTGTGATATACCTGATGCAGCCAGTTCAAAAATACGACGGACGGTATCTGCTGCTTCCGGGTCAATCAACCAATGATTCTTGTCATCTGGATCTTTGGCATACCCAAAGCAAGGATGCGTGGCTAATGGCTTCCCCGATTTACCCTTTTGCTGCGCTGCAGACCGGATTTTGCGGGATATGTCCCGCAAGTACCAGTCGTTCATGATGTTGAGGATACCTGCAAACTCAGTGCTTTCCGGATTGGCATTGTCAATGTTGTTGTTGATGGCGATGAACCGCACACCCATCCGGGCGAAGTACACTTCTGTATAGAAGCCTGTTTCAACATAGTTGCGACCAACACGGCTCATGTCCTTGACCAGCACCGTCTTGACAATGCCAGCTTCAATGTCTGCCAACAGCTGTTGCCAGCCGGGACGGTCGAAGTTGCCGCCGCTGTAACCATCATCCGTATAGTGCCGACAATTGGTGAAGCCATTGTCCCGGGCGTATGCCTCCAATAGATTCTTTTGTGATTCGATTTGTCAAGGGGTGTTTCACCATAACCAACTGTTTTCTAAAAATAAAACACAAGCATAATAAAGATACATCACGATACGATTGGCATCCCGACGAAAGATAACCTTATTACATAAACAACCGCCGGATCAAATGCTTCACACATCGATCCGGCGGTCCATTTATGCATTCATACAGAAGTAGTTGAAATCAGCAGGCAGTTTTGTGCCCGTCAGATCCTGGCAGCAAAGACCAGCCATCGTTCCAGTAAACCAGCCCTCATTGCAGGCTTCATCGGACAGAAAGCTACCGTCCATCTCTTTGCCGATGGGCTGCCATGCATCATCCCCAGCGGCATAGGCGCAGCTGACCCAACCTTTACGCAACATCATTCGCAGCCGGACAGGCCCGTCCGGAAGTGCGATGTACCCGACGGGATAGGTGTATCGCTTATTCTCCGCCGTCAGCAGGGTCACAACGCGCCCCAGCTCCTCATCATGGGTGACATGCAGGTAAATGTAGTTGTCGTAATCATAGTACAGGATCAGCCCAGCCATCTGCTTATAGCATTCCGGATGGAAATCCACGACAGTCGCGATACAGGCGTCCACTTCCGTCAGCCTTTGGGAAATGAAGCTCTGCTCAAACCGGGAGCCGAGCCCGTTTCCGCCGTACAGCCGCAGAAAACCAGGACGTTCCGTCAGCGAAAAGTCCTTCAGGGGCATCCGCAGGGACTGCCATGCCAGCGACAACTCCGGCTGATCAAAGTCGTCATGAGCAGGGAGCTCCGGCCAGGGGCATTCCGGCAGATCCGGCTCCTGCACCTGCGCGTCCGGCAGATTCGTACCGTTGCTCAGCCGCAGCCAGCCGTCCTCCGTCCAGTACACCTTCTGGATCGCCGTTTCCCGGCCCAGCATGTAGCGGGCAATGCCGGGGAAACGTGGTGCATCCGGCGGATTGCAGCGATCCAGCGGACGGCCGCACAGATGCACCATGTACCATTCGCCGTTTTGCGTCTGCACCAGATCGGCATGACCTGCCTTTTGCAGATATAGCTCAGGGTGATGGCGGGAGGTCAGCATGGACGGCGCTTTGCCGGGGACGTCGAAAGCCGTCTGATCCATATCATAGGGGCCGAAGACATTCCGGGAGCGCAGCATCGTCTGCCCGTGCAGCACGCCGGTGCCGGTATCCGCGCAGAACAGATAGTACCAGCCGTCCCGCTTGAACAGGTGCGGCCCCTCCAGGAAGATGCTTCCGCCCTGATACACCTCATGGCGCTCGCCGATGAGCTGCTTCTTCTCCACGTCGTATTCCTGCACCAGCAGACGACCGGCATACCTCTTCGGCACCCGGTGATCCGTCACCATGCAGACCATGTATTTCCGTCCGTCGTCATCGTGGAAGAGGGACGGGTCGAAGCCAAAGTTGCTCAGCGCTGTGGGCTCAGACCAGGGGCCCATGATATCAGGCGCGGTGACGATATAGTTGTGGGTATCGTACATGTTGCAGTAGAAGGCCTGCACCACGGTGTACACAAGATAGAAGGTGCCCTCGTGATATGTCAGGCAGGGAGCCCACACGCCCTGGGACGCGCCCACGCCCCGCAGATCCAGCTGGCTGACGCGATCCAGCGGCCGGGTCAGCAGCCGCCAATGCTTCAGGTCGCGGGAATGATGGATCTGCACGCCCGGAAACCACTCGAAGGTGGATGTGGCGATGTAGTAATCCTCTCCCACGCGGACGATGGAGGGATCGGGGTTGAAACCCCGCAAAATGGGATTCTGGATCATGCGTTATCCTCCACCGTCACGTCCGATGCGAAATCGCCGATGTGGAGCGGCAGCGGCCCGCCGCAGACTTGCACGTTCGCCAGACGGATATGGCGCACATCGTGCTCCGCATCGTAGCCCGCGATGACCGACGCCACCGGCGGCATGCAGCCGCAGCGGATATTGCGGAAGGTCACCCGTTCAATGCGTCTGCCGGGAGCGGGGTTGTAGTCCGGGTTGTACTTTACCTGCAGGTCGATGAGCTTGCCGTGCTCGATGTGCTCCACGCGGATATCCTCATACAGCACATCCCGCACGGTGTTCTTGTCACCGGGGTTGATGGCCATGCAGCCCAGATAGCCCGGCTGATGCTCGTGATGCTCCAGGATGTCGATGTTGCGGAAGGTGATGCGCTCAATGATATCGCCGTCATGCTCATGGTCGCCGTGGGTGCCAATGTTGGTCGGGTGAGCCACGTCCGCCCAGAGGGTGCAGTTTTCCACCAGCACGTCATGGCTGCCTCCACGATAGTCCCAGCGGCTGCCGTAAATGGCGATGCAGTCATCCGAGGTGCGCAGGAAGCAGCCGTCCACGTGGATATGATGGCTGCTCATCATGTCGATCCCGTCGCTCCAGCCCTCACAGGAGAAGGAGCGGATGCCGCGGATTGTCACGTTTTCCGCGCCGCCCAGCGCAACGGTGTAGTGGGGCGGGTTGATGAAGGTCACACCCTCGATGCGTACATTCCGGCAGCGGCTGATGCGCACGCCGTTGATGCCGCTGAAGCGGTGGAAGCTCCTTTGCAGGATCACACCGTGGCCCTCGATGACCACATTCTCCGCATCCTGCAGGATGAATGTGCCGATCACCACCGCGCCGGGTGCAAGGTACAGCCGGGTATCCGAGGGGACAGGGAATACATACTCGCCCACCACATGCAGACCCGGTCCAAAGAACAGCGTGCGACCCTTGGGCATGGAGGCCAGACGGGGCAGCAGGATGTCCACGCCGGTCGTGCGCGGACGACCGGGCACAGGCTCCAGGCGGATCACGTTCTCTGTGGGCTCTTCCTGAATCGCGCCCGCGAACAGGTGCAGGCAGCGAAAGCGCTCCTTGTTGATCTCGATCATCATGTCTGCCGGTCTGTCCAGTGTGAAGATTACCTCATGACCGTCGCAGTCTGCCGTGATGCCCAAAGACACAGGCCGCACGATGGCGCTGTGGATGTAGAACACATTGGGGCGCAGGCGCACCTCCACCGGTCCGGTGAAGTCGAAAATACCCACCGCAGTCTGGCGCACATCGTGCATGTCCACCCACGCGGCGTAGGTCGGGACATTCGTCCAATCTTCCGTACCGACAGGGCGCACCTGCACAGCAAAATGATGATCCTGCTCCACGCCTGCGGGAACAGGAGGCGCAATGATCTGTCCTTTCATGTTCATCACTTCTCACTTTCCTGCTTGAATTGGGTCAACTGGCTTTGGACTTCCGCCAGGTAGGCGTCCAGCCCGGCTTTTCTGAGCATCTGGATCGCCTCATCCAGCCCAGCGTCAATGCTTTCGGACATGCCGCACAAAAGCGGCAGCATGTAGGTATTCCATGCCGCTGCCAGCGCAGTGGCTTCGCTGCCAACGGGATTGATGTTGAAGGTGAACTGGTTCAACGGGTGGAACACCGCATTCGCAACCAGCAGGTTTCCCTTCTCCCGCAAAGGCAGATAAACATCACGCGTCCACTGGGAATCTACATTGTAGATCGCTGGCCAGTCCAGATAGGTATCCGCTGCCGCCGACCAGCCTGCAAATCGCTTCCCAGACGGAATGCCTTCATTATGGACGCCCTGCTCATTCCGGTAGTAATGCTCGCCCTCCACGCCGTAGAGAAGGAGCGTGTAGTACCGCTGATCGGTGTGCAGCTTTTCCAGCAGGCGCACGGCAATTTCCGGATGCTTCGTCCGGCTGGAGATGGACAGCAGGCTGCCGCTGGAGGAGGTCTCCTTGTACTGCGTGATGCGTCCGCCCGCGTTGTAGGTGAAGAAGCCGTACTCCCACTTCGGGTGCGCTTCGGACAGTACAGGGATCCAGTCGCGATTGATGGACCAGATGGGGCTGTTGGTTTCGCAGGGCTTGTCGCCTGCCAGCATCATCGCTCTGCCGGAGCTGCCCTCGTTGGCAGACAGGGTGAGCAGCCGCTTGTCCAGGATGCCGTCCCGGTACCACTTGGCCAGATACGTCAGCACCTGCCGGAATTCCGGCGTTTCCACCCGGCTGACTGCCTGATAGGGCATATCAATCGGGCAGACGACATAGGGCGTATCAGTAAAGCTGGTGACTTCAAAATATACGTCCTTCGTCAGCATCATCCACAGGCAGGTCCAGATGCGGTTGTCCGTGATGAGCGGCTTGTCCCGGAACGCCTCGTCCTCTTTGGCGCGGTAGAGGTACGCCTCCATCGTTGCCAAATCGGTGATGGGCTCCAGTCCCCAGGCCTTGCGAAGATCCTCTCGGTAGAAGAAGCCCTCGTCCGTCTCTACACCCGGCGCACCGTGCTGGGGGATGCCGAAGAGCTTCCCGTCGATCTCCGCATTGGCCAGCACATCCTCGCCGGAAATCTTATAATGTTCCACCAGCGCCGGAACCAGCGTCAGATAGGGCTTGATGTCCAGGAACGCATTTCTGGCCGCCATGAGCTGGTAGTCCGAGAAATTGCCCTGCGGGATAATGTCGTATTCGCCGGAGGAGATGGCAATATTGATCTGGTTGCGCTCGTCGCCCCAGGGGATGTAGGTAAATCGCAGCTTGCAGCCCAGCTCAGGGACGGTCAGTGCATCCAACTGGGCATAGAGGCTGTCCAGACCACCCTCCGGCATATTGCCGAGGGTGATTGCCTGCAGGGTCACAACCTCCTGCGGTGGTTCATCCGCCTGCTTCACAGGGGCCGGGGTGCCGGTGCAGCCCGTGAGCAGCAGCATCGCGCACAGCAGTATTATCAGGCGTTTCACTTTATCTGCGCCTCCTTATCCTCAATGACCGGCAGCGTCAGCGATACGCAGGTACCCAGCCCGCTCTCACTGTCCACCTGAATATGGATCTCCGTATCGTAGAACAGCGCCAGCCGCTGCTCAATATTCTTCATGCCATAATGGCTCCCGCTGCCCTTTTGCAGCTGTTCCTCGCTGTTCTCCATGCCCACGCCGTTGTCCAGCACGCTCAGGGTCATCCAGCGGCCTTCCTTTTCTTCCTCCAGGGCTGCGCTGATGATGATGTTTCCCCGTGCCTCGCCGCGCTGCATGATGCCATGCTTGATGGCATTCTCGATCAGAGGCTGCAGGGTGATCTTGGGCAGACGCGCGTGAAGCAGCTCATCGTCAGCCTCCACCATATAATCAATGGCGCCCTCCCAGCGCAGCTGCTGGATGCGCATGTAAGCGTCACACAGCCGCAGCTCCTCCTCCAGGGTGATAATATCCCGTCCGCCGGACAGGGTCAGCTTGTAGAACTGGGACAGGGACACCATGACCTGCTGGATCTTATCCGTTTCCTGCTTCTTGGCCATCCAGCTGACCATGTCCAGCGTATTGTACAGGAAGTGAGGATTGATCTGGCTCTGCAGCGCCTTGAGCTCCGCGCCCGCCTTGGCACGGCCCAGGTCGTACTGGGTCGTCAGCATGCGCTCCATTTCGTCCACCATCGTGTTGTAGGCGGAGATCAGCTGTCCGATCTCATCCTGCTGCACGGCGGGCTGCAGCTTCTTCAGGCCCTGGGTGGGCACCTCTGCCAGCTGGCGGCCCAGCTGACGGATGCGGCGCACCAGCCGGCTGGTCATGGGCAGAAGGACCAGCGCCATCACCAGGAAGATCGCCAGATAGGACAGCAGCACGCGGTTTCGGACAACGCTGACCTCCTGATTCATCAGGCTCTTGGGCAAAACCGATACCAGATACAGCCCGGAGTCGCTCAGTTCCCGGGCGGCAAGATAATACTCCGCTCCTCCCAGCGGCAGGAGGGAAAACGCATCCTGATGGCTGCGGACAGGCAGCTTGTCCACCGGCGGTTTCTCTGCGCCGTTGCTGGTCAGCACTGCGCCGTCCGCCGTGCAGATCGCCATGAACTGCTCCGCGATCGCGTTGCCCAGCACGCCCTGCACCTGCGCTTCGTCCAGCGAGACCGCCAGCACGCAGAGGGTCTGCGTGTAATCGTTATGATCCATCAGCGCACGCATCTGCGAGAGGCTCTTCTGCCCCTTTTCCAGCAGGGATTCGGTGTAGATCCACTGCGGATGACCCATGCCGTTGAGCAGCGAGGACGACCACGCCATCCCCTGCAGCGCGCTGATTGCACGGTAGCGGGTGCTTCTGTCCTGGGCGATCATATATTCATCGTCCACGAACAGGTACACCTTTGTGCCTTCATGGCTCATTTCAATATTCCGAACATAGGACGTGATGACCTCAAAGGAGGACAGCTGCTGCCGCATATCCTCCTTGCTGGCGCTGCGGAGGGCCGTGTTGACCTGCTCGTTCACCGTCATCAGCGTCGAAATGGCATGGACGCCCTCCATCTTCTCCTCCAGCGTGCGGTGTGCCTGATCAAAGTTGTTCTCGATCAGGGCCATCTGCCGGCTGTCCGTGGAGAGCTTCAGCTCATACATGGACACAAGCGTAATGGCCACCATCGGCAGCACGGCAAGAAAGACGATCAGCACGATCTTTGCCGAAAAGGAAAGGCCGCCCAGCTTTTTCATACCTTACGCTCCCTGTATTCACCGGGCGTCATACCGGTGGATTCCTTGAATGCCTTGGCGAAATAGTTGGAATTGGAATACCCGCAGCGCTGGGCGATCTCCGTGATGCGTACGGAGGGATCCTTCAGCAACCGCTTGGCCTCCCGGAGGCGGCAGTCGATCAGGTACTGCTTGACCGTCATGCCGGTTTCCGTGCGGAAGACCACATTCAGATAGGCCGCAGAGAAGTTCACCTGCGCAGCGATCTCCTTCAGGCCCAGCTCCGGCTCATGTATGTGCTGGGCGATAAAGCTCTTTGCGTCCCGCACAACCTGAGAGAACCGGGAGTTCGTATCCTCCATGGCATTCAGCTGCCTGAACAACACCGACAGCATCTCCCGGAACTGCCCGATGCCGGTAACGGAGGCCACATAATCCTCCAGCTCGCTGGCCTGGGAGATGCCGTACACCTTGCCGTACAGATCGGGCGTGCGGCGGTACAGCTCCCGCAGAATCGCAAGCATCAGGGACTTGACGGATTCCACCCGATCGCTGCGCACTGCCTCTACCCTGGTCAGCAACTCCTCCAGCCAGGCCGGAAGCCGGGCAGCGTTTTCCTCCAGCAGGCGCACAAACTGCGCATACGCATCGACCGACAGCACCGCAGGAGTGTTTTTCTCCTCATACGGGAAATGCGTCCGGCCTTCATCGTAGAAGCTGCCCTCCAGCATCCGGGAGGCCGCCTTGCGACTCTCGTGCACCTTCTCCAAAGAGGTCACCACCATGCCCTCCGCCGTCACGATGCCCAGCAGGCGCTTGTGCAGCATGTCCACAAGTGCCGAAAGGTCCCGGGGCTGCTTGCGCTTTCCTGCTGCCAGCACGGCATAGACATTCCGGTCCTCCCGCTGATCCGCCGCGCAGTCGAAGCCGTTCTTTGCCGCCACGTCCGCCAGGATATCCAGCACGTCATGCATATTGGTCTGCGGCGCCCGCAGCGAAAGGCAGCGGTATGCCGCATCCGTCGGGAAGCCGATCTTGGCGCACAGGCTCCGCAGCTCCAGCAGATCCTTTCGGGTGTGCATCATCATCGCAGCGGCCTGCTGACGACGCAGCTTCTGCAGGCTTTCCGTGCGCTGGTCTGCGTTCATCCGCTCCTGATGCTTGCTGATGGCATTCTGCACTGCATGGATCAGCTCATCCGGCTGCAGGGGCTTTTCCACAAAGGCGACCGCGGACAGCTCAATGGCCTGCTTGAGGTAGCCGATCTCCGCAAAGCCGGTGATGAAGATCAGCAGGCATTCCGGCTGCACCTTCCTTACGGCAGCAGCAAAAGACATGCCGTCCATGCGGGGCATGCAGATATCGGTGATGATGATGTCCGGGCAGAACCAGCGCACGATCTCCAGCGCCGTTTTGCCGTCATGGGTCTGCATCACATTGTTGATGCCCATCTCCGCCAGCGGCAGGCAGGAAAGAATGCCCTCCCGGGCGTAGCGGTCATCGTCTACAACAAGCAGTTTCATGGAAGGATGCTCCTTTGGGCTGATGAAACGATCTATCTGATTCTATTATATCAGATTCAAACCAACCGGAAAATACCCAAAATGCGGGTCGCCGCACAGGACGACCCGCGTGAGGGGAAAAGGGATTACTCGGCAGAATTCTTCATGTCCAGGAAGGCCTGCAGCTGGCTGATCAGCTCAGCACGGACCTTTTCCAGACCCGCCTCGGTGGCACGCTTGTGGAAGTCAGCGATGATCTTCTCGGTGTCGTCGCCGCCCAGAGCGTAGCGCAGCTGCAGCTCGCCCGCGTAAGCGGTGATGGTGGCAACCTCGGTCACCACGTTGGTGGTGTCGAAGGTGAAGCCGGCGATCTTGCTGGGCACGTAGGAGGACACGTCGTTCTGGTAGTCGTAGTAGGCCTTCAGCTCGTCGTTCTGCATGACCGCCTCGTTGTAGCGGACATAGTTGGGATTCCAGGTGAAGGAGTAGCCAGGCATGGTGTAGGTGTTGGACTCGTCGGTGCCCAGGGACTTGTAGCCCTTGTCACCGATGGCTTCCCAATGCAGGCCTTCCACGCCCAGCTCGAACAGGTCGTGGTTCTCCTGAGAGGCGAACATCCAATCCAGGAACTTCATGGTGGCGTCAACATTGGTGGACCAGGCGGGGACGCAGATGAAGTTGTTGGACACCATGGGGCTGACGATGGAAGCGGGGGTCATGTTGCGCTGGGCCTCTTCGGCGGGGTAGAAGCGCAGGGAAGCGTCGGGCCAGATGGTCAGCAGGTCAACGTCGTTGCCCAGATCGTTGATGCGGGAAGCCATCTCGGTCAGGGGCGCGTAGGAAACGGGAGCATAGCCCAGCTCTTCCTCGGAGGTGCCGCGGTAGGGAGAGAGGTACTCTTCCCACTTCAGCTGATCGAGGCGATAGGCGGTGATGAAGTCATGCTGGTAGCCTTCGGGCATCTTGGCGAATTCAGCCTCGGAGTCGCCCATGATGACAGCGTTGAGAACCTTGGTGCCATCCTCGGACAGAGCCACATGGAAGGGAGCCTCCCAGTTGCCGCCGAAGATGTCAAGGTCATACACGTTGTCCAGCATACCGGTGAAGTGAGTGGAGCCCTGGTAAGCGAAGCCCATGTACATGGACCAGCCGAAGGCCATGTCAGCCTCATTGGCCATGACGGTCTCCAGGTACTGCATCAGGGTCTCGTCGTTGGTGATCTCGGGCAGGTCGTACTTCACGCGCAGATCCTCACGGTAGCACAGGCCGCGCATGTCTTCCATCGCCTGCATCAGCGGGATCTTGTACAGGCCCTTGGCCCAGGTGCCGTCTTCCTTCTGGTAGTAGGTCATGGCAGCTTCCACCATGCCCTCGGAGAAGGCCTTCTGCAGACCGGGGTACTCGGGGTTGTTGAAGTACTTGCTCAGGTCAGCCAGCTTGCCGCCCTTGGCGAAGTCCTCCAGACCGTGCCAGGCGCCGATGAAGACCAGATCCTTCACCTCGTCCTGGGTGGTCATGAGCATGTTGATCTTGTCCTTGTAGTCGCCGCCGGTGACGTAGGAGAAGTCCAGCTCGATGTTGCTCAGCACGGGATCGTTGGCAACACGCTTGTAGTACTCTTCGAGCACGGGCTCGAGGTTCTGGAAGGCGTTCATGACCTGGATCTTCACCACGGTCTTTTCTTCCGCCGTCGCAAAGGTGCCCATCATACCGAGGATGAGGGCCAGGGACAGAAGCAGGGAAACGATGCGCTTCATGGGGTAATTCCTCCTTGTTATTTATGATCATGACGGATTGCACCGCCATATATCCGATGTGATGTGGTTACAGACAACCAATGTAGCCCGGCCGATGAGTGGCCGGAGGCCTGCGCCAGGTAAAGGCCCGGCAAACACGCGATAGGTCTGTGCAGA
This sequence comes from Clostridia bacterium, assembly GCA_017399225.1. The sequence continues at coordinate 10,927 of JAFQEB010000143.1, forward strand.
AACAGCCAACCCAATCGCGGAAAATGTGACGAAGTCACCCTTTGACGGCGCCGACGGTCAGGCCGGAGGTGAAGTAGCGCTGCACGAAGGGGTAGAGCAGCACGATGGGGCCGATGGTGACCAGGGTCGTCGCCATCTTCAGGGACAGGCCAGGCATACTGTTCAGGGATTGGCCGGTGTATTGGGCGATCTCACGCAGCGCGTCGCCGGAGCGGGCCAAGTCCATGATCAGGTACTGCAGGGGCATCTTGCTGTAATCGTTGATGTACAGCATGGCGTTGTACCACTGGTTCCAGTAGCCCAGCGCGTAGAACAGGCTGATGGTGGCAATGCCAGGCACGGATACCGGCAGCACGATTCGGAAGAGGATGGTGAAGTCGTTCGCGCCGTCAATGTAGGCAGATTCCGACAATTCCTTTGGTACGCCGGAGAAGAAGTTGCGCATCAGGAATATGTTCCACGCCGAGCACATGACCGGCAGGATCAGCACCCAGATGTTGTCCTTCAGCCCCAGGGTCTGGCTGATCAGCAGGTAGGTGGGAACCAGACCGCCGCCGAAGAGCATGGTGAAGTAGATCATGAAGTTGACGACATTGCGGTACTTCACCTTTTTCAGCGACAAGGGATAAGCCGCTGTGATGGTAAACAGCATACTCAGCAGCGTGCCAACCACGGTGGTGAAAATGGTCACCTTGTAGGAATTGGGGATCTGCTGATCTTTCAGGATCAGTTCAAAGGCGGAGGTAGAGAATTCACGGATGTAGAGGGCGTAGCCGAAGCGCTTCAGGTTCAGCTCACGCTCGAATGCGCCGGTGATGACCACCACGAAGGGCAGCAGGCAGAACACGCAGAACGCCGTGATGACCACGATAATGACGGCTTGCAGGATCTTGTCACTGGTTGGTGTTTTGATCTTGTTGGAGCGGATCACATTCTCTTTCATCTTCTTCCACTCCTTTCATCAGAACAGCGCCGTGTCGGGGTCCAGCTTCTTGGCCAGCGCGTTGACGCTGATGACAAGGATGCAGCCTACCACCGACTGGAACAGGCTCGTTGCGGTACTCATGCCCAGATTGTTCATCTGGCGCAGAGCGCGGTAAACGAAGGTGTCGATAACATCAGTCGTCGGGAGCAGCTTGGCCGTATCGCGCACCATGGCGTAGATCATGCCAAAATCGCCGCGGAAGATGTTGCCCACGCTCATGATGGTCAGGATGACAATGGTGGGCTTCAGCAGCGGCAGGGTGATGAGGCGGATCTGCTGGAAGCGGGTCGCGCCGTCCACGCGGGCAGCCTCGTACATGCTGGTGTCAAAGCCGGTGATGGCAGCGATGTAGGTCACCGTACCAAAGCCGCAGCCCTGCCAGATTCGCAGGACGACGAAGATCCACGGCCAGAGCTCCGGCTCGTTGTAGAAGCTGATGCGGGACATGCCCAACGCCTTGAATGCCTGGTTGAGCAGACCCGTCGTACCCACAAAAGCCTGCAGCACCAGAGAAACCACTGCCCAGGACACGAAATGGGGCAGAATGGCGATGGACTGGGTCACGCGCTTGAAGGTCTTGTTCTTGATCTCCGAGAACATGATGGCCAGCACGACCGAAATGATGGTGGTGCTGACAATGAAGAGCACATTCAGGTAGATCGTATTGAAGAACACACGCCCGATGCCGTCATAGGCAAACAGGAACTCGAAGTTCTTGAATCCCACAAGCGGACTTCCGCCGATGCCCAGCGCAAAGTCATACTCCTTGAAGGCAAGGGTGATACCGTATAGCGGGAAGTAGCAGAATACGGCGAACCAGATCACGGTAGGCAGCATCATCAGGTAGAGGTGCTTGTTCATTAGCAGCTCACGGATGACGCCGCGTATGCCGGTATGTTCTTTCTTCTTGACAGGCAGCGTATGAGCAGTCACTGGTTGTTCCTCCTTTGCACAGCTATCAATTCATCATGATTATATCGGTTGCTCCCGGAAAGCTAAAAGAGTAAAAAAGGCATATGAATGGTAAAAAACAAGCCAATTTTCACATTTGCGTGAAAACTGGCTTGCAGAATATCCGATTACCACATGTGATAGGATTCGCCACGCAACTTGTTAACGGCCTCGATAAAGAAGTAATCGCCGTACTGCATCGTCTGATGGTCTTCACTGTTCCATGCCGCCCGGCAGCGCCGGAAGATGGCAGGACAGTCCTGCGACCAATCCGCATCCTGCTGCTCCATGGCTCGCAGAAGACGAAGGGCCTCCTCCAGATAGTGCTCGTCCTTCAGCTCCCGGGACAGGTCGATCAGCGCACAGGCGGCAATAGCACCAGCTACATTGTCCTTGCGGACATCCTCCTTCGGCGCTCGGAAGTCGGAATCAGGGATACCGTCCACCCCGATGCAGGACAGGAAATAGTCGGAAACTTTTTTCGCTGTCTCAAGGTATTCCTGTTTCCCGGTGTAGCGATAGGAGATCAAGAAGCCATACATCGCCCAGCTTTGCCCGCGCGACCAGGAGGAACCGGGGCCGTAGCCCTGCCCGCCGGGCTTGTCCAGCACTTCCATCGTCTCTGGGTCGAAGATGACGATGTGATTGCAGCTGCCATCCTCACGGACAAAGTGCTTCATGGCGGTATCCGCGTGCTGCATGGCGATCTTGCAGAAGCGCGGATCACCGCTTTTCTCGCTGGCCCAGTACAGCAGCGACAGGTTCATCATGCAGTCGATGATCGCCCAGCCGGTGCAATCGTCATTCCACGCCCGGATGAAGCCCAGCGGGTTGTAGCGTCCGGCCAGCAGATTCGCTGCGATCATGGCGCGCTTGCGGCTGACTTCGTCGCCTGTCAGGTCATACGCCGCTGCCGAGGACAGCCGCCACATAAAGCCCACATCATGATGCAGATGCCAGTATTCCTCAAAGGCGGCGTCCAGCAGCTTTTCGCCGCGCTTTGCTTCGGTAGCATAGCGCCCATCGCCCGTCATCAGGTACATCTGCCACATGGTGCCAGACCAGAAACCGTTCGTCCACCAGCAGATGCCGTCAAAGGGGCCCGTAAGCCATTCGCCATCTCGGGTGGTGTAGGGAATACCGTCCAGCGCCTGTGCCTTATCCACAGCATATAGCATCTTGCGATGCAGCTTCTCCTGTATCGACAAAAGCCAGACCCGGTTCAACTCCGTCATGTGTTTCGCCCCTTATCCATAAAGTTGCAGATTTTGCTGTATACATTATGTAGCGTTGAGATTCGCTGTAAAAGAAGAAAAAACGATGATTCTGGGTGATTTTGAAACAATTTCATGTGCAAGCTGGCAATGTAAAGAAAACTGCGTCAACACTGTATCCGAAAAACAATCTACGCGAAGAAAACGTGAAAAACGACCATGCGCGATGCAGACAATAAACTCCATTTAATTTTTACTGCACGATTTGACACTGAACTGCCCCTTTTTGATGGTGATTTCGGCTATAGCGTCGTTGAGATTCATTTAACTGCGCCCTGATTGACTCCCTCTGCCTCGGTTCCTCGCCAGCCTTGATGACTATATCAACACAGTGACGGATGCGCTCGATCAGATCAGGATCAACGTTCTGTTCCGCGAGTGACGCACGAAGCTGTGTCTGTTCACTCAGCAGCTGCTGCAATTCATCAGAGATTCGCGGTTGGGCTGTCGCCTTGATCCCGTTGGCATTCATATACCGCACGGCTTTTGCAAACTCGTTCAGCTCCTGCTGGTGCTTCTCTGCATACTGCTTGCACATGAAACCGAGTCCCTGTTTGCTCTTGTCGGAAATAGGCTTGAGCCGCTGGAAGTTTTCCAGATGCTTGAGTGCCGTTTGCTTCTTCCGAATCGCCTTGCCCACGCCGTCAAGCTGGGTGAGGCTTTTTTGCTGTTTGCCAACAAATTCATTGAAATCATGCAGCGTGCGGATACCAGCTTCCTGCATGAAGAACTGTACTTGTGCTGCGAATTTCAGGTCGTTGATACCAGCAGTCTGCCTTGCCTTCTTGCCCCAGTCCGCACGACCGGCCCTGCGTAGATTCTGGAACACCTGAATGTATTCCATCAGCGAAGGTTGGTGTGGCTCAGGCTTCATGATCTCTGCCGTTTTTCGAATGGCCTCTGCCAGCCACTTTTTCAGCGATGCCAGCCGTGCCTTCAACGATTGCAGCACACGGTTGAGCTGCTTGATTTCCTCGTTGTACTGGCCAATTTCTGTGCGGATGCCCTGCTGCTCCAGGTAGGTAACAACAGGTCCCATGTGGACGGTGGGAACCAGATCAACTCCCTGCCTCTCGTATGAACGGAGATCAAGCCGAACGTCTTCTCCGGCACGTTCCAGATAGCGGTTGGTTGTGTCAGCCCACGCGGTGCGCCACCGCTCACAGTTGCCGGGATCATCCCAATCCGTGG
>JAFQEB010000017.1 GCA_017399225.1 Clostridia bacterium
ATATGATTGTCAGCACTCCAGCGCTTCCAGCGTGCAGGTTTTCGCGATGCTCTTACGGATCGCTGCGCGCAGCGGCAGCACGGCAGAGGGCGAAACGGACAGCTCATCGATCCCGATGGCCAGGAAGGTGGGCAGCATGCTCACATCCGCGCCCAGTTCTCCGCAGATGCCGATCCAGATACCAGCCTTGTGGGCTGCGTCCGCCGCCATCTTGAGGGCGCGCAGCACGGCGGGGTGATGGGGGTCGAAGAACTTGCCCAGGTCATTGGCCTGGCGGTCGCAGGCCAGGGTGTACTGGGTCAGGTCGTTGGTGCCCACGGAGAAGAAATCGACCTCCCGGGCCAGCTCCTCCGCCACGAAGACGGAGGCGGGCGTTTCGATCATCACGCCGATCTCCGTGTCCTTGTTGAAGGGGATGCCTTCCTTCTCCAGCTCGGCCATGACCTTCTGGCAGGCGCGCTTGCACTCGCGCACCTCCCAGACGGAGGTGATCATCGGGAACATGATGGCGATCTTCCCGTAGGCCGATGCGCGGTACAGCGCGCGCAGCTGGGCGCGGAAGACCTCCGGGCGGTTCAGGCAGATGCGGATCGCCCGCACGCCCAGCGCAGGATTCTCCTCCTTCTTCATGTCGAAGTAGGCGACCTGCTTGTCCGCGCCGATATCCAGCGTACGGATGATGACCCGCTTGCCGTCCATGGCGGCGGCGACGCTCTTGTAGGCCTCGAACTGCGTATCCTCGCTGGGATAGTCGTCCGCCGCGAGGTACAGGAACTCCGAGCGGAACAGGCCAATGCCCTGCCCGTCGTTGGACAGCACCGCCGCCACATCCTCGGGAGAGCCGATGTTGCAGTACACATTGACCTTCTTGCCGTCCAGCGTCACGTCCTCCTGACCCTTCATGGTCTGGTAGAGAGCGTTCATTTCCTGCTGGCGGGCATACTTTTCGCGCATGGTGGCCAGGGTCAACTCGTCCGGCTCCAGAACAACGCTGCCGGTTTCGCCGTCCACATAGGCAAAACGGCCCGCGTAGTCCGCCTTCAGCGCATCGCCCAGGCCGCAAACGGCAGGGATGCCCATCGTGCGGGCCAGGATGGCGGTGTGGCTGTTGCCGGAGCCGCCCTGGGTGACGAAGCCGAGGATCTTCGACTTGTCCAGCTGGATGGTCTCCGAGGGCGCGAGGTCGTCTGCGGCAACGATGACCGGCTCGTCGGAGTCGATGCCGCCCTCGACCACGCCCATCAGGTTGTTCAGGATGCGGCGGGCCACATCGCGGATGTCAGCGGCGCGGGCCTGCATGTAGGCGTCATCCATCGCGGCAAACATGGCGGCGAACTGCTCACCGGCGGTCTGCACGGCGTACTCGGCGTTGCAGCCCTCCTCCATGGTGGAATGGATGCACTCGACGAAGTCCTCGTCCTCCACGAACATCGCATGCGTCTCGAACAGCACAGCGGATTCGTCGCCCGCTTCCTCGCGGCAGCGCTCTGCCAGCGCTTCCAGCTGGGCAATGGCCTTCTCCTGCGCCTGCTGGAGGCGGGCCTGCTCGGCAGACAGGTCAGTGACGGTGGTCTTTACAACGGTCGTGTCCTGACGGCGGAAGAAGTACAGCGGCCCCTTCACAACGCCCTTGGATACGCCCTTACCCTGCATGAGAATCATCTTTGATACCTCTTCCGTGTGTCAGTCTGATCACAGATTCGCCTTGAAGAAAGCTTCCATGGCAGCGATCGCAGCGTCCTCGTTCGCGCCGTCAGCCGTCACGGTCACCACGTCGCCCTGCTTCACGCCCAGGCTCATCAGCTTCATCAGCTGGCTGGCCTTCACGGCATTGCCGCCCTTGGCGACGGTGATCACAGTGTCGGCAAAGGCCTTGGCTTCCTTGGCCAGCAGGACGGCGGGACGGGCATGGATGCCCAGCGCATCGGTAATGGTGTACTCAAACGTCTTCATCGTGGTGTCCTCCCTTTATTTCTCTGCCTTGTCGGCAGTGGTTTCCGTTTCTTCAGGTTCGTTGTCCCAGTTCAGGCGGCCGTAGCGCCTGGCTGTTTCGTGCATTTCCGTCTTCAGTGCATCGTTCAGCTGCTCCTGCGTGATGCGCCAGCGCCAGTTCTGTCCGACGGTGGACGGCTTGTTGATGCGTGCGCTGTTGTCCACGCCGAGGTAATCCTGCATGGGAATGATGCAGGTCTTCGCGGCGCTGCGCATGGCCAGTGCGATGAAGGAGCGGTGCAGGTATTTCGCAGGCGTGTGCTGGTCGCACAGGTAATCCCGCGCCATCTGTCGCTCTTCCTTGCTGATGACGCTGAACCAGCCTGCCAGCGTTTCGTTGTCATGCGTGCCGGTGTAGGCGACGCTGTTGACGGGATAGTTGTGGGGCAGGTAGTCGCTGGCGGAGCCGGTGTCGCGGGCGTCGAAGGCGAACTCGAGCACCTTCATTCCCGGGAAGCCGCTGTCCCGCACCAGCTGCCGCACCGTGTCCGTCACATAGCCCAGATCCTCCGCGATCACCTCATGCCAGCCGAGATTCTGCTCCGCACAGCGGAACAGGTCAATGCCGGGGCCCTTTTCCCAGTGTCCGCCGATGGCCGTTTCCGCGCCGTAGGGGATGCTGTAATACTCGTCGAAGCCGCGAAAATGGTCGATGCGGGTCACGTCGTAGAGCTGATAGCAATACCACAGGCGGCTCAGCCACCACTGATAGCCGGTCTCGCGGTGATAGTCCCAGCGATAGAGCGGATTGCCCCAGAGCTGGCCGGTCGCGGAGAAGCCGTCCGGCGGGCAGCCCGCCACGGCGATGGGCATGCAGCTCTCATCCAGCTGGAAAAGCTGCGGATTGGCCCAGGTATCGGCGCTGTCCATGGCAACGTAGATCGGGATATCGCCGATGAGCCTGATGTGATTCGCGTTGGCGTACTGCTTTAGCGCCCGGTACTGCTGGAAGAACTTGAACTGCAGGTACTTCTGGAACTCGATATCGTAGTACAGCTCGCGCCGGTAGTAGTCCAGCGCAAAGCCCCAGCGCAGGCGGATATCCTCCGGCCACTCGTACCAGCACTGGCCGCCGAAGAAGTTCTTCAGCGCCATGAACAGCGCGTAGTCCTCCAGCCACCAGGCGTTTTCGGAGGTAAAGCGCTGGTAGTCGCCGTTCTCCGCGATGCGGCTGCGCTCGTAGGCCCTGCGCAGCAGGGGGTAGCGGGCGTTGTAGAGCTTTTCGTAGTCAATGGCGGACGCGTCCGCACCAAAATCAGCTTCGTCGCATTCCGCCTGCGTCAGCACGCCTTCGTCGATCAGCGCTTCGAGGCTGATGAAGTAGGGGTTGCCCGCGAAGGTGGAAAAGCTCTGGTAGGGAGAGTCGCCGTAGGAGGTGGGGCAGATCGGCAGGAACTGCCAGAAGGTCTGGCCGGCCTCCTTCAGATAGTCCACAAATTCATAGGCGCACCGGTCAAAGCAGCCCACGCCGTATCGGGACGGCAGGCTGGTGATGGGCAGCAGCACGCCAGCAGCTCGGTTCATCATTCGTCATCCTCCATATCGCTGTCAAAGTCGCCCCAGGGGGACTCTGGCTGCTTTGATGGTTCATTTCCATGGGGCAATGTCTCGATCATCACGCCGAAGTGGTCGGACACGACCGGATGATTCTCGCCGTTGAACACGACGCGGGAGACGGCGATCTTCTCCGGCAGCGAGCACCAGATCAGGTCGATGCGCATGCCCTCTGCGGCCGTATCGGCCATCTTGCCGCGCCAGCCGTCGATCACGCCAGGGACGGTCAGGCCGCTGTCATGCTCCTGTGCATAGCGGAAGGTGTCATACCAGCCGGTGGCGGCGATCTTGTCATAGCCCTCGCCGCGCACCTCTGCCGGGGAGTTGAAATCACCCAGCAGCCAGACTGGCGCATGGCGCGGCTTGGTGGTCACAAAGGCGTTGAGCACCTTCCATTGGGCCAGGAACGGCTCCTGCTCGTCCTCCCACCAGCCCATGTGGACGGTGTAGAACCAGTCCGTCAGGCCTTCGACCTGCATGCCCAGCACCTTGCGGGTCTTCCAGTTGGCGTAGTCGTCCGCGCGGCTGATGAGGAAGCTCTCCACATGGGAGATCTCCCGCTCCAGCACCAGCATCGCCAGACCCTCGTCGTACTTGCCGTAGCCCACCTTGATGGGCAGATAGGTCCAGCTGCACGGAACGCCTGCTTCCCGCAGGAGCTTCGCGACATTGGCGACATGGTTGTCCGCCCGGACGGGAACGGCGGTCTGTGCCGGCACGTAGCCGGTCAGCAGCGCTTCGTCCGCCAGGGGGGCGGCGATGGTCTGGTTGACCTCCTGCAGCGCAACAACGTCCGGCATTTCTTCCAGCACGCCGCGCACGAACTGCTGCAGCTTCTCCGCGTAGTTCTTCTCCACCAGAGAATGGGTATTGAGCGTCATGATCTTCATGAGAATGCCTCCCTTCGGGAAGGGGCGGCGCAGCAGCTTACCGCGCCGCCGGGGTTATCAAAGAATGTCGTTGATGTCGGACTTGATCACGTCAGCCTTGGGGCCGTAAACTGCCTGGATGCCATTGCCCTTGACGAGCAGGGACATGGCGCCCTCCGCCTTCCATGCGTCCTTGTCTGCAACCTTGGCCGCATCCTTGACGGTCACGCGCAGACGGGTCATGCAGGCGTCCACCAGAGTGATGTTCTCCCGGCCGCCCAGCAGCGCGATGATCCGCTCCGCCTGGCTGCCTTCCTTGCCGGCGGCCGCGTTCTGCTGTGCAACGGTCGCGGGCTCTTCGGCACTTTCATCGTTGTAGTTGCCCAGACGGCCGGGCGTGGCAAACTTCATCTTGCCGATCATGAAGTAGGCCACAGCATAGCCGATGCCAAGGAACACCACGCAGGCGATGATAAAATTGATGATGTCGCCGCCCAGACCTGCCTTCAGGCTCATGGGCACGCGGGTCAGGAACTCCAGGTTGCCGAAGGAATGCAGGCGCAGGTCAACGATGCCCGCCAGCGCGAAGGCACAGCCCTGCAGGATCGCATAGACGATGTACAGCGGCAGCGCGCAGAACATGAACATGAACTCGATCGGCTCCGTCACGCCGGTGAGGAACACCGCCAGGGTGGTGGAAATGAACATGGAACGGTAGCGCTTGCGCTTATCAGGATCAACGCGGCGATACATCGCCAGCGCTACGCCCATCAGCAGACCGGTTGCACCGATCATCTGACCCACCTTGAAGCGGGCGGGAATGACGGTCGCCATCAGGTTCTCAGCAGCGGCCACGTTGCCGGCGTCCTTGAAATTGATCAGGTCGGTCACCCAGGCCAGCCACAGGGGATCCTGACCATAGACCATGGTTCCCGCAGATGCGCCGGTCTGGATCAGGTATTCGCCGCCGAAGGAAGTGTAATTCATGGGGATGGTGAGCATGTGGTGCAGACCGAAGGGCAGCAGCAGACGCTCCAGGGTTCCGTAGATGAAAGGAGCCAGCACGGGAGAGGTTTCGGAGGAATTGGCGATCCACACGCCGAAGGCATTGATGCCGGACTGGATCAGCGGCCAGATCACGGAAAGCACCAGGGAGATCACCACAGAGTAAGCGATGACCATCAGGGGCACGAAGCGCTTGCCGTTGAAGAAGGCCAGCGCATCCGGCAGTTTGCGGAAGTTGTAGAACTTGTTGTACACCACGCCGCCGACAAAGCCAGCGATGATGCCGATGAACACGCCCATGTTCAGCGCGGGGCGGCCCAGGACTTCCGTGAAGTAATTCTCCACCAGCATCTCCTGGCCGAAGAGGCTGTGCACCACCGCGCCCTCGGTCGCGAGCATATCGCTGGTCACGCCAAAGACGGAGCCGGTGATGCAGTTGATGAGCACGAAGGCGATGATTGCCGCAAACGCGCCGCCTGCGCGTTCCTTGGCCCAGCTGCCGCCGATGGCTGCTGCAAACAGGATGTGCAGATTGCCGATGATGGCCCAGCCGATCTGCTCCATGGTCGCGCCGATGGTCATGAGGATCGACACATCCGCACCAGCCATCTGGATCAGCTTACCGATGGAGAGCATCAGACCTGCGGCAGGCATGACCGCGATGACCGTCATGAGCACCTTGCCCAGCTTCTGAAGGAAGTCAAAGTTGATCTTGCCCTTCTTCTCGGACGCTTCGGGCTTCACTGCCGGCTTTGCTTCCGGCTTCGCGGCAGGCTCATCTTTGGCAGGCTCTGCCGCATCGTCCTTCAGGGTGATCACAGCATGCTGACCGGCAGTCACATGGCTGCTGGCAGGGCAGAGCTGCTTTTCATCCGCGCCGTCGCAGATGATGACGGGCGTGATGGTGTTCAGGCCCTGGGCCTTGATGTAATCGAGGTCGATTTCGGCTACCAGATCGCCGACCTTCACCCGGTCGCCTTCCTTGACACAGGGCTTGAATCCCTCGCCCTTGAGGCCCACGGTGTCCAGACCCACATGGACCAGGATTTCAAGGCCGTCATCTGAGGTGAAGCCGTAGGCATGGAGCGTCTCGGCAACCGTAGAGATCTCGCCGTTCACGGGGCTGTACAGCTTGCCGTCATCGGGAATGATGGCCACGCCGTCGCCCAGCACCTTCTGGGAGAACACCTCGTCCGGCACTTCGCTCAGCAGTACGGGTTGTCCGCTCAGTGGGGCGATGACCATTTGCAACTTGTTCGTCATGCTGGTTGATCCTCTCTTTCATCGTTTGCATTAGAATTGCAGAAAGTTTGCATATAAAATGTACCAAATTTGCATAAATATTGCAATGCTCTTTCTGGTATATAGTGTTAACTGTCGAATTAACCAAATTCGAAAGGACGAAAACGATGTAAATTTGTGAAACACTGTGCAAAATTTACGCAAATCGCCGTGCAATTCCTTGAAAACACATTTGACAAATTCGACATCTTTCGCTACAATATGTCCCAGAACGCACAAGTACAGCTTTAACCAAGGAGAATCAGCATGGCAGTAACGATCAAGGATGTTGCAGCGCTTGCAGGCGTTTCGCCGTCAACTGTTTCACGCGTATGCAACGACAATCCATCTATCAGCAAGGAGACACGCGACAGG
>JAFQEB010000144.1 GCA_017399225.1 Clostridia bacterium
CAAGTCCAACAAGGGCTTCACCATCCTCGCCGTGGCCGAGGGCGCCATGACCCCCGAGGAGGCGAAGATGAAGAAGAAGGAGCGCGAGCAGAAGCGCGCTGCCGAGCACTTCTCCGCCGGCGCCTATGTGGCCCAGCAGCTGCGCGAGCTGGTGGGCGTGGAGGCCCGCAGCGTCGTGCCCGGCCACATCCAGCGCGGCGGCAGCCCCAATGCCTATGACCGCGTGCTCTCCACCCAGTTCGGCGTCCATGCGGCGGAGCTGATCCGCGACGGCGTCTTCGGCGTGACCGTGGCCCTGAAGGGCAACGAGATCGTTCACAACAAGCTGGAGGACATTGCCGGCGTGCCCAAGCTGGTGCCTGCCGATCATCAGATGATCGTGACGGCCAAGAACATGGGCATCTCCTTCGGCGACTGATGTAAATCCGGTTGGGCCTTGCCGATGCGATGATGCGCCGGCAGGGCCCGCCTTTATATAGATGTTCCGGAAGTACCTGATGTGCCCAAGAAAGGATGAATGCATTGATCCCTGCTCTGATCGTTTTTGCAGCCGCGTATGTGCTGATGCTTGCCTTCAGCAAGTACCGCCCCTATATTGCGCTGGGCGCGGCGCTGATCTTTATCGTCACGGGTATGCTGCCGCTGGGGGAGATCATGCCTGCGATCGACCTGAACGTACTGCTGATGATCGCCGGCACCATGGGCCTGGTGGCGCTCTTCATTGAGAGCAAGATGCCTGCGCTGCTGGCGGATCTGGTGATGGAGCGTGTCTCCAGCGTGCAGATGGCTGCGGTGGCGCTGGCGCTGTTTGCAGGCGTCATTTCCGCCTTCATGGACAATGTGGCCACCGTGCTGATGGTGGCCCCGGTGGCGCTGGAGATCTGCAGGAAGCTCAAAACGAACCCGGTGCCCTTCATCATCGGCATCGCGGTGTCCTCCAACCTGCAGGGCGCGGCGACGCTGGTGGGCGACACTACGGCGATCATGCTGGGCTCGGCGCTGGATATGAGCTTCACCGATTTCATCTGGTATCAGGGCAGGCCCGGCATGTTCTTCGTGGTGGAGATCGGCGCGCTGATCTCTGCGGCGATCCTCTTCTTCCTTTTCCGCAAGGAGAAGGGGCGGATCCCCAAGGTCGCGGCCCGCACGGAGGTCACGGACTATGTGCCCTCCATCCTGCTGGTGGGCACCATTGCGCTGCTGATCGGTGCGTCCTTTATTCCGAACAAGCCGGACGTCACCAACGGCCTGATCTGCTGCGCCATGCTGGCCGCGGGGCTCATCCACAGCTATATCAGGCGCCGCGATATCACCGCGGTGACCGGCCCGCTCAGGAGCATCGACCTGGAGACCATCGGCCTGTTGCTGGGCCTCTTCCTGATGATCGGCGGCATCAAGGCCCAGGGCGTGATCGATGCGGCGGCGAACCTGCTGGCCCAGGCGGGCGGCGGTAACGTCAACGTCTTCCTGCTCTACACCATCATCGTGTGGGCCTCCGTGCTGATCTCGGCCTTCATCGACAACATCCCCTATGTGGCAACCATGATCCCGGTGATCGCAAGCCTTGCCGCAGTGATGAACATCGACCCGACCGCGCTGTACTTCGGCCTGCTCTCCGGTGCGACCCTGGGCGGCAACTGCACGCCCATCGGCGCCTCTGCGAATATCACCGGCATCGGCATCCTGCGCAAGGCGGGCCATGAGGTGAGCAACGGTGACTTCTTCAAGATCGGCATCCCCTTTACCCTGGCGGCGGTGATCCCCGCCTATGTGCTGATCTGGGTGATGTTTGGCGTATGATACATTCCGGCCCGGGCAAATGCTTGCCCGGGCTTTCCTGTGGACGCCTGCACACAAAAAACAATAAATAGACAGAGAAAGACCGCCCAAAACACTTGACAGATTACATCGAAGCCGATAGAATATGACCATTCCCGACGAAAACCGCAGGTAGCCCTGCGGTTGGAGGGGACTCCGGAGAACCTCATTTCGATGAGTGCCGAAGGTGCAACGCCGGTGGAAGCATCGGTGGAATCTCTCAGGCAAAAGGACGGAGCAGGCGAATCAAATACCATTGCGTATCTGTGTCTGCATCGATCCCCCGGAGCTGCCCGTTTTGCGGGCGGCTGATTTTTTTTCTTACGAAAGGGGACGCAATCATGGAACAGTTTCTGAAAGCCCTGGCGCAGGGCAATGACGTCGTCAACACCTTCATCTGGACGACGCTGGGTCTGGTGCTGCTGCTGGCCACCGGCCTGCTGACCACGATCATCACCAAGGTGTTCCAGGTGACTCACATCGGCATGTGGTGGAAGAACACCATCGGCAGCCTGTTCAGCAAGGACGTCATCAAGCATGATGAGACCGGCAAGGCCATCTCTCCCTTCCAGGCCCTGTGTACGGCGCTGGCGGCCACCATCGGCGTGGGCAACATCGCCGGCGTGG
>JAFQEB010000145.1 GCA_017399225.1 Clostridia bacterium
CCAGCATGCCGCGGACGAAGCCCGTGCCAAATTCCGGAATACCGAAGGTGCCGGTGGTGCAGTCGATGTCAGCGCGGGTCACACCCAGGGCCTCCGGGGACTGGAAGAGGCTTCGCACCGCCGGATCGTCCAGGGGAACCTCCGCCGGGGGAATGCCGGTGAGCTCCTCCAGCATGTGCAACACCGTGGGATCGTCGTGTCCCAGGCAGTCCAGCTTCACCAGGATATCATGCATGGAGTTGAAGTCGAAGTGGGTGGTGGTGAAGTCGCTGTTCAGGTCGTCAGCGGGATGATTGACGGCGGTGAACTGGTAGATTTCGTACTCCTTGGGCACAACGACCATGCCGCCGGGGTGCTGGCCGGTGGTGCGCTTCACGCCCACGCAGCCTGCCATCAGGCGTTCTTTCTCGGTGTTGCCAGCCTGGATGCCGCGTTCTTCCATGTACTTGGCCACATAGCCGTAGGCGGTTTTGTCCGCCAGACCGGAAATGGTGCCTGCGCGGAACACATGGTCGTGGCCGAACAGCTCTTCTACATAATGGTGGGCGCGGTTCTGGTATTCGCCGGAGAAGTTCAGGTCGATATCAGGCACGTTGTCGCCCTCGAAGCCCAGGAAGACCTCGAAGGGAATATCGAAGCCGTCCTTGGTCAGGGGCTTGCCGCAGATGGGGCAGTCCTTGTCCGGCAGGTCCACACCCATCTTGTAGGCGGCCTTGTCCACGTCGAAGAAGCCCTTGCGGCAGTGGATGCAGCGGTAATGGGGCGGCAGGGCGTTCACCTCGGTGATGCCGCACATATGGGCCACGAAGGACGAGCCCACCGAGCCGCGGGAGCCCACCAGATAGCCGTCGTCGTTGGACTTCTTCACCAGCTTCTGGGCGATGTTGTACAGGGTTGCGAAGCCGTAGCCGATGATGGACTTGAGCTCCTTTTCGATGCGGGCCACGACGATCTCCGGCAGCTCGTCGCCGTACATCTCCTTCGCGCGGCCCCAGGTCATATTTTGAATATTGTCCGCCGCGTCCTCCCACAGGGGCTGGAAGGTGTCCTCGCCCTTGGGGTGGATGGGGAACAATTGCAGCTTCTCCACCTGGTCGGCGATCTTGCGGGGGTTGTCGATGACCACCTCATGGCACTTTTCCGGGCCGAGGTAGGCAAACTCTTCCAGCATTTCGTCGGTGGTCTTGAAGTACAGGGGGGCCTGGTTGTCCGCGTCCTCAAAGCCCATGCCGGCCTGGATGATGGCGCGGTTCTTGGCGTGGTGCGGGTCGAGGAAGTGCACGTCGCCCGTAGCAACAACCGGCTTGCCCAGCTCCTCGCCGAGCTTGACGATGATGCGGTTGAGGTCGCGCAGGCCCTCCTCGTCGGGGATTCTGCCCTCGCGCACCATGAAGTAGTTGTTGCCGATGGGCTGGATCTCGAGGTAGTCGTACCAGCTGGCGATCTCCTTCAGCTTCTCCCAGGGCTCGTTGGCGAGCACCGCCTGGAACAGCTCGCCCGCCTCGCAGGCGCTGCCGATGATGAGGCCCTCCCGCAGCCGCTGGATCTCATGCTTGGGCATGTGGGGGCGGCGGCGGAAGTAGTCCAGATGGCCGATGGTGACGAGCCTGTTCAGGTTCACCAGGCCGTCCTGGGTCTTGACGAGGATGATGACATGGTAGCTGTCGCCGATCGCGCCGCCCTTGAGGGTGTTGATGTCGGCGAGGGTGCGCAGGCCCTTATCCTCCTGGAGCATCTTGAACATGCGGTTGAGGCAGTGGGCGGTTGCCGTCGCGTCATGCACGGCGCGGTGGGCGTTTTTGAGGGACACCTGCAGCTGCTTGCACACGGCGGAGAGCTTGAAGCTCTTCATTTCCGGGAACATCTTGCGGCTGAGGGTCAGGGTGTCGATGACCGGCGCGTTGAAGGTGCGGCCCAGGCGCTTCAATTCCGCCTTGAGCAGGGACGCATCAAAGGCCGCGTTGTGGGCCGCGATGGGCGCGTCGCCGATAAAGTCCATCAGTTTCGGGATGGCGGTCTCGGCAGTCTCCTTGTCCGCCAGCATCATGTCGGTGATGCCGGTCAGCTTGACGATCTTCTCCTTCAGCGGCTGCTTGGGGTTCACCAGCAGGGACAGGGAATCCACCACCGTGCCGCCCACCACCTTCACCGCGCCGATCTCGATGACGCGGTCCACAGCGGTGTTCAGGCCCGTGGACTCAAAGTCCAGCACGATAATGGGGTCGTCCATCGACCGGTCGTCGGCGTTCGCGACGGCCTGCTTTTCGTCGATCATGTAGCCCTCGCAGCCGGGGATCAGCTTGATGGGCTGCTTCTTGACTGCGTTGAAGGCCGCCGGGAAAGCCTGCACCACGCCGTGGTCGGTGATGGCCACCGCCGGGTGCCCCCACTTGATGGCGCGCTTGATCAGGTCGCCCGCGGGAGTCATGGCGTCCATGTTGGACATGTTGGTGTGCATGTGCAGCTCGATGCGCTTTTCCTCGGCCGTGTCCTCACGCTCGATGCGCTCCATGGGCACCATATCGCGCACGGAGATGGACAGCTCGCGGGCGAAGTTGTCGTACATGCACTCGCCGCGGATCTTGACGTTCATGCCGACCTTGATCTGATTGACCTTGTCCATGACAGCCTGCCGCTCCTCGGGGGTGATGGGCGGCAGGGGCTCGTCCTCATTGCGGCGCTTGCCGAACTGACCCCGGCGGAAGCGGAAGAAATTCTTGCACAGGATGGACGATGTGTAGTCCGTGACGGCGAAGGTGACCAGCAGCATCTCGCCGCCCTTGAGCTCCTTCGTCTCCATTTTGAAGATATCGCCCTGCACAACGACCAGGCCCGCATCGGAGGTCAGCTCCTTCATCTCGATGGGCTTGTCCGCAATGGCGCGGCCCATGATGGGCTTGCCGATGGCGGTGTTGGTCATCTGGGGCGTGAGAATATCCGCCTTCTTTGCTTCCTCGGCGGCGGCGATGGCGGCGGCACGGGCTGCCTCCTCGGCGCGCTCTGCGTCGGATTTCTTTTCCCGGGGTTTTCGCTCCTTCTTTTCCTTTTCGGGCTTGGGCTGGGCAGGCGTGCCCGCGCCATACTTCTCCGCCAGCTCGGCGGTGGTGTAGGTGATCGCCGCAGCCTTCTCCCGCTCCTGCCGGATCTCCTCCAGGCGCTTCTCCTGATCGCCCGCCACGGTCAATTCGACCTTCATTTCCAGCGAGAAGATATCCTTCACCGCCTGGGCGAGTCGGGCCGCCACGTTCTGCTTGGCCATATAGGCCATGGAGAAGGGGTCAGGAAAGGTGAGCGTGATGTGATCATCCAGGCAGCGCCAGTCGATCTGATCCATCCAGGAGACGGAGGCGGGGTAGTTGCGCTTGAGGAAGTCCGTCAGCACAGGCTTGTAGGCGCTGATGTTATCGATGAAATCCTCCTTGAGGCCCGGGGACACGACGCGCAGCGCCAGGGGCTTCTGGGGGAAGATGCGGCGCAGGATGCGCTCCATCCGCAGGAAGGAAGCCTCCTCCACCAGCACGCTGGATTCAAAGGTGATGTACACCTTTCCCTGGGCGCGGACGTACACCACGCGGGGCGCGGACAGCGCGCCCTTCAGGTGGGGCAATTCGGAGTATATCTGGCTCAGCAGATCCTCATAGCTCATGGCGGGAGCCTCCTTTCGTCTTGCTTTGCGGGGAGCTTTTGCTTGGGCGGGATTGCGTGATTCTCTGGTGGCCGCCGGCTTGGAGAACGATGTGCCTTAGCGGTTGTTGGGGGGCCACCAGGAGTGAATAGTGAATAGTGAATAATGAATAGTGAATAGTGGAATGGCGGGGGCCGATGCGTCAGCGAGTGAAGCCGTAGATGCCGATGGCCGCGGCGATGGACAGGTTCAGCGAGTCGATCCGCTCGTTGGAGGGGATACGCACCGGCTGGCCCTTCTTCGCAAACTCCTGCGGCAGGCCGCTGCCCTCGTTGCCGAAGATGAGCGTCCACCTTTCCGGCACGCCCTGGGCCAGCACGTCCGGCAGGCTGCGGGAGCCGTCCAGCATGAAGGGGAACAGCGCGCGCGCCGGGTGATCAGCCTCGTAAGCCTGAAAGGTATCATAGGTATGGATGCGCAGCTGGAACATGCTGCCCATGCTGGCGCGCACCACGCGGGGGTCAAATACGTCCACGCAGGGGCGGATGAGGGCCACGTCCTCCACGCCGAAGCCCAGGGCCGTGCGCAGGATGGTGCCCACATTGCCGCAGTCCGAGGGGTTGTGGAGCACGACGTGGGGCTTGTCCGCCGCCAGGGCGTCATCGAACTTGCTGAACACCGCCGCCGCAAAACAGTTCTCCTTGCCGGAGATGCGGGCAAGGGCACGGTCAGCCTCCTCGACGCGGACATGCAGCTTCGCCGCCAGCTCCGTCAGGCGCTGGGCCCCCTCCGTCCCTGCGGACTTGGAGTGCAGGAGGATGCGCCGCGCGCTCTCCGGCCGGTGCAGCAGGCACTCCATCGCCGGGAACATGCCCGGGGCGTAGGCATAATCAAGGTCACTACGATAAGGGGACAGGGACGGCATAGCGCCACCTCCAAACTTCAAATCCGGAACGGCAGACCCAACAGGTCTGTCCGGCCCTCGCGCATCGCTCCCTGCAGGGGCTTGCGCATGGTGATCATCTGCAATGTATCATAGCCCAGCGCGTGATACAGCCGCATCGCCGCCAGGTTCTGCGGGATCACGTCCATGCTGACAGCCGGGGCGTGCATGTCCCGCCGGGCGATCTCCTCCGCCAGCACAACAGCCCGCGTGGCAATCCCCCGCCGGCGCAGTTCCGGCCGGATGAAGAGGTTCTCGATCCACACGACCGTTCCGCCGTGCCGTGCCAGAAAGAGCAGTCCTGCAGTTTTGCCGTCCTCCTCAATGAAGAACAGCGCCGCATCTTCCCGCGCCTCCCAGTCTGCCAGATCCTCCTCCGCAGCCGTCAGGCGCTCCGGCGTCACTGCCGCCGCCTCGTTTTCCGACAGCGCGTAGTGTTCCGCATAGAACGCAGCCAGCAACGCCGTCATCGCATCCCGCGAGGCTGCGGAATACGGAGTCAGTTTCGTCATGGTTCATTCTCCTCCTCCAGCAGCCGCTTCGCCGCCGCTGCCACGGGCACGGCCAGCACCGCGCCGGGCAGGCCGAAGAGCCCTCCGCCCAGCAGCATCACGGTGAGCATCCACACCGGCGGCAGGCCGAGGGTCGCCCCCACCAGCCGGGGATAGATGAGGTTGCTCTCCACCTGCTGCAGGATCAGGAAAAAGATCAGGAATTTCAGCGCGCAGCCCGCGCCGCAGGGCATCAGCATCGCCGCGCCGGCTGCGGCCGCCAGGGGCGTGCCTGCCAGCGGGATCGCCGCGGACACGCCTGCCAGCACTGAGATCGTCAGCGCGCCGGGCAAGCCCAGCGCCATCATGCCCAGCAGGCACAGGCAGCCCAGCAGCAGCGCCTCCAACACCTGGCCCTTCACATAGGTGCGCAGCGCCTCGTTCAGCGCCCGCAGCACCTGCACGATGCAGCCATGGGCCCGCTCCCCCAGCAGGCGCCGGGACAGGCAGGTCAGCTGCGCGCCCAGGCGTTCCTTGCCGGCCAGGATGTAGGCGGCAAAGACCACCGCCAGCGCCAGGTTGGCAGCCCCTGCGGTCAGGGCAGAGAGCGTCTCTGCCGCTGTACCCAGCAGCCGTCCGGCCCCCTCCAGGGCCATCGAAGCGGCTCGCTCCGTCAGGTCATGCCAGTTGGGCGCAAGCCGGAGCCACGCTGCCGCGCCGGAACGCTCCAGCCATTCGGCAAAGGCTGCCAGCAGCCCGGGCAGCTCCCCGGCCAGCAGCGCAACGCCGCGCAGCAGCTCCGGCAATATCACCCAGGCCAGCCATGCCGTCAGGGCGATCCCCCCGGCCAGGGAGAGGGTCAGGCACACTGCGCGCCCAAGCCGCCCACCCCGGGGGAAGAGCCTGCGCTCCAGCGCCTCCATGGGGAGGCCCGCCACATAAGCAACGCCCCCGCCCAGCAGCAGGGGCGTCATGATGCCCGTAAGCGCCGAAAGCCTGTCGCCTCCGGCACAGATCATATATACCGCGACCGCCGTCGCCCCCAGGCGCAGGCAGGCCGCCCATGAGATCTCCTTCACCCTTCGCCTCCGCAGATGATGTCATTCCATCATACGCAGAGACGCATCAGATATCACCGGATGATCAGAACAGGGCCTCGACAAAGTCCTTTGCGCTGAAGGGCTGCAGGTCGTCGATGCCCTCGCCCACGCCGATGTACCACACGGGCACCTCCAGCTCCTGGCGGATGGCCAGCGCGATGCCGCCCTTGGCCGTGCCGTCCAGCTTGGTCAGGATGATGCCGCCGATCTCGCACACTTCCTTGAAGGCGCGGGCCTGGACCAGACCGTTCTGACCCGTGGTGGCGTCCAGCACCAGCATACAGCGCACCTCGGCCTCGGGGTATTCCCGGTCGATGACGCGGCGCATCTTGTTCAGTTCGTCCATCAGGTTCTTCTTGTTGTGCAGACGGCCGGCGGTATCCACGATCAGCAGATCCGCGCCCTGGGCCTTGGCGGACTTCACGCCGTCGAACACCACCGCTGCCGGATCGGCCCCCTCGGCGTGCTTGACGATCGGCACGCGGGCCCGCTCGGCCCACACGGTCAGCTGCTCCGCCGCCGCGGCACGGAAGGTATCGCCCGCACACAGGATGATGCGGCGGCCGATGTTCTGGAAGCGCAGCGCCAGCTTACCGATAGTGGTGGTCTTGCCAACGCCGTTGACGCCCACCACCAGCATGACCATCGGCCACTTCAGCGGGGGACGCGGGATGTTCATCTGCTCGACCATGATCTGCTTGAGGATGTTCTTCGCCTCCTCGGCGTCCTTGACCTTGCCCGCCGCCACTCGCTCGCGCAGCTCGTCCATGATGGCCATGGTGGCCTTCATGCCGCAGTCGGACAGGAGCAGGATGTCCTCCAGCTCCTCATAGAAATCCTCGTCGATCTTGCGGGTTTCCTTCACCAGTGTATCCACACGGCCCGTCATGGCGCTGCGGGTCTTGCTCAGACCTTCGCGGAGCCGCGCAAACAGGCCCTTCTTTTCCTTCTCGGACATGGGAGATCCCTCCTTGAATATGCAATGCTGATAATCATTTTACCATAGAATCGGCGTTTTGGGAAGAGGGGGCCGGCCACTGGCCGCCCGCCGTGCTGCGGGGGCATACTGCCTCACAGGGAGGCGCGTCTGCGGACGCGCAAGACCCTCCCACCCGCTGTCGCGGGAGCTCTCCCCAAGGGAGAGCCTTTTGGCTGCGTTGATGCCGCCTGCCCGTGAGGGGCGGCCTCATCCACCACCGCTGACGCGGCGGTCCCCCTCCCCGGGGGGAAGGTTTTATATGTGCGTAACGCCGTAGGGGCGACCATTGGTCGCCCGCCGTGCTGCGATCTCACTTCCGCTTCAGCATCCCGCTGGTGCCCATCAGGTACAGCGCCAGGCCGCCGATGATCACCATGCCGCCGACGAACACCAGCGGCTCCGGGATCTTGTCGAACATGACATAGCTCCAGACCATCGCGCCCACGGGCTCGCCCAGCAGCGCAAAGCTCACCACTGTCGCCGAGACCTTTCCCAGCGCGAGGGTGAACATCGAGTGCCCCAGCAGCGTGCAGCCTGCAGCAAGGCCCACCACGCACCAGAAGGCAGGCCAGGGCAGCCGGAAGCCGCCCAGGAAGGGCAGCGCCAGCGCCAGCAGCAGCGCCGTCTGGGCGTAGAGCAGCACCATGAAGGGCAGCGCCTCCACCGTGCGGCGGGCATAGCGGTTGCACAGCCAGTGCCCGGCCATCATGATAGCCCCTGCCAGCGCCAGCAGCGCGCCGGTCAGGTCGCCGGTGTTCTGGCTGCCCAGGCCGTTGGCGGCAATCATCAGCGCGCCCGCCACGGCCACCAGTGCGCCGGGGATGGCTGCACGGGGCATTTTCTCCTTCAGCACGACGCCGGAGAGCGCCGCCACAAACAGCGGCTGCGTACACACCAGCGCCACGGAGGCAAAGGTGTCCGTCTGATCCAGCGAGGTCATCCAGGTCAGATAATGCAGCGCCAGGCACACGCTGGCCGCCACGCTCCACAGCCACTGGCTGCGGGTCATCTTCATCAGGCTGCGCACGGGCGCTTCCTGCGCGCCCTTTCGCTTCACGAAGAGCATCGGCAGCAGGATCGCCGCCGACAGGGCCATGCGCATCATCGCGATGGTCGCCGGATTCGCGCCATGCTGCAGGCCCAGCGTCACCAGCGGCCCGGAGTAGGACACCATCACCACGCCCAGCAGGACGAGGAGGTAGGAGGGGGACATGCTTCTTACGCCTTCTTTCTTCAGCGGGGTGGAAATTCGGAATTTAGAGTGTGAGCTTCAGCTCGTATTCTCCATACTCGAATTTGCCCGTGGGTTCAAAGCCCAGCTTCTTGTAGACGTGCTCGGCGACTTTGTTGTCCGGCGCGTAGTCGATCAGCAGGAAGGCATACTTGCCGCTCTCGCGGGCCAGGTCGATGATTTTGCCGATGGCTGCGGTGCCGTAGCCCTTGAAGCGGTGCTCGTCGGGGAACATGATGCGCCAGATGATGAGGCACTTCTCTTCGAGGTCTTCGTCCAGCATCATGAAGCCGACGGGCTGATCGTCATTGTAGATGGCGAAGGGGTAGACGTCGCCGTTATCCCGGTACAGCCAGGCCTGCGCCAGGGAGTAGGCGTTGCTGGCCACAAAATGCTCGTCGTCCGGGCGCTTCATACGGATGATGGCGTCGAAGTTTTCCTCGGTGATGGCGCGGAAGTTGATCATGGGCGTCCTCCTTTTGACCAGCCAAAAGGCACTTGGTCGGCGGCTGCTCCTTTGCGGGTTGTACAGGGAGGGGTGACGGGGGCCTTGCGGGTTGTGCAGGGAGGGGTGACGGGTTCCTTTGCGGCTGCGTGAGCTGTTTCTACGAATCCTGCGGATTCGTGAAAGGCGCGGGGGGTAAGGGCTCTCCCTCCGGGAGAGCTGTCAGTGTTAGCTGACTGAGAGGGTGCGCTGCGGCGCGGGGGTCTCCGACGGGGAAGGGGCCTCCGCGGCCCCTTCCATCCCCCGCAAGGGCCTTAGGCCCTTGACCCGTTTTTCTCCTCCTTAGTTTCTTGTCTTTTCAAGGTAGATCATCAGGACGGCTACGTCCGCCGGGGAGACGCCCGGAATGCGGCTCGCCGCCGCCAGGCTGCGCGGACGCTGCTTCTCCAGCTTCTGCCGCGCCTCGATCCGCAGGCCCGTGACCTCCGCATATGCCAATTCCTCCGGCAGCAGCGTCTCCTCCAGCGCCCTCGCGCGGCGGATCATCGCATCCTGCCTGTCCAGATACCCGGCGTACTTCACCGCGATCTCCGCCTGCTCCTTCGCCTGCGGATCGTCGATATCCAGCTCCGGGCTCATCTCGCACAGGTCGCTCAGCCGGATCTCCGGGCGGCGCAGCAGCTCCTCGGCAGACACGCCGGCTGCGGCCTCCGGCTGCCCATGAGCCGTCAGCCAGGCGTTGAAGTCCGCGCCGGGAGTGTAGCGGGTGGCCTTCAAAGTGCCCAGCAGCTGCTCCGTCTCGCGGATCTTCCGCTCGGTGCGCTCCATGCGCTCGTCGGTGGCAAGGCCCAGGTCGTGGCTGATCTTCGTCAGCCGCAGATCAGCATTATCCTGCCGCAGCTTCAGGCGATGCTCGGCGCGGCTGGTCATCATGCGGTAGGGTTCGTCCGTGCCCTTGGTAGTCAGGTCGTCGGTCAGTACGCCGATGTAGGCCATGTCGCGGGTGAGTACGAGAGCCTCCTTGCCCTGGATGCCCAGCGCGGCGTTCATGCCCGCCAGCAGGCCCTGACAGGCGGCCTCCTCGTAGCCGCTGGTGCCGTTGATCTGCCCGGCGAAGAAGAGGCCCTTCACATGCAGGCTCTCCAGGCTGGGCTTCAATTGGCGGCTGTCGATGCAATCGTACTCGATGGCGTAGGCCAGGCGGGTCAGCTCCGCGCGGCGCAGGCCGGGAACGCTGCGGTACATCTGCCACTGCACGTCCTCCGGGAGGCTCGTGGACATGCCCTGCACATACCATTCGTGGCTCTTCGCGCCCTCCGGCTCCAGGAACACCTGATGGCGGTCCTTGTCGGCGAACTTGACGATCTTGTCCTCGATGGAGGGGCAGTAGCGCGGGCCCACGCCGTGGATCTTGCCGGAATACAGCGGCGCACGGTGCAGGTTCGCGCGGATGATATCGTGGGTCTCCTGGGTCGTCCAGGTCAGGTAGCACTGGTGGGTGTTGACCATTTCCTTCTCCGTGAGGAAGGAGAAGGGCACGACGGGCTCGTCACCGGGCTGGGGCGTCATCTCATCGAAGTCGATGGAGCGCACGTCGATGCGGGCAGGCGTACCCGTTTTGAAGCGTCGCAGCGGGAAGCCGATGCTTTCCAGGCTCGCAGAGAGCAGCGGCGCGCTCATCAGGCCCTGGGGGCCGCCGGGGGTGATGCTCTCGCCGATGATGATGTCGCTGCGCAGATACACGCCGCTGGCGACGATGGCTGCCCGGCAGGGGATGCGCTGACCGCTGGCGGTATGCACCGCGACAACGCGCCCATCCTCCACGTCGATAGCGGAGACCTCGCCCTGGCGGACGGTCAGCCGCTCCTGCGTGAAGAGCGCTGTGCGCATGCGATTTTGATATTCCTGCTTGTCCGCCTGGGCGCGCAGGGCATGCACCGCCGGGCCCTTCGAGGTGTTGAGCATGCGGCTCTGCAGGAAGGTATCGTCGATGGCCAGGCCCATTTCGCCGCCCAGCGCGTCCAGCTCGCGGACGAGGTGCCCCTTGGCGCTGCCGCCGATGACCGGGTTGCAGGCCATGAGGGCAATGCCGTCCATATTCAGGGTGAGAAGCAATGTATCAATGCCCATGCGGGCTGCGGCAAGGGCGGCTTCGCAGCCTGCGTGGCCGCCGCCGATGACAATGAGATCGGGCACGGTATCCCTCCTGCGTCGGGAAATTCGGAATGCTGAATTCGGAATTCGGAATTTGGTTGGCGGGGCCCATAGGGATCCCTGACTGTATATTGTAGCACACATCGCCATGAATGAAAAGAAAAATCGCACGGCCCCCCGAAGGAAGCCGTGCGGCATGTGGAACCCGGAAGCACAAACTCAATTCCTAATTCCTAATTCCGAATTACCAATTGTACCCGTCCAGCACCGTGACCTCCCACTCGCGGGAAACGCGGTTCTCCTCGCGGATGTAGCGGCTGGTGCCGTCCTCGGTCTCGTAGCCGGTGATGGTCATGACCACCTTGCCGATGCCCCAGGGGCGGTTGAACTCGCTGCCGAAGGAGTAGGTGCCCTTGCCCAGGGATTCGCCGGGATAGATGGTGTGCTTGTTGCTGCCCTCGAACTTGTTGGAGTAGTTACGGCTGTTGCAGCTCAGCGGATTGCCCCAGGCGTCAAAGCACTCGATCTCGTAATAGAAGCGGGTGATGACCAGGTTGGACTGGTTGTAGGTGACGATGCGGATGGTATCGCTGTTCTCCACATAGAGGTTGGTGATGACCAGCGCCTCATCCAAGTTGCCCACGGAGACGTCGAAGGTGGTGACGAACTTACCGTCCTCCGTCACGCCGATGATGGTGGTATTGCCCCAGGCCTTGCCGGTAACGGTGGCCTTGGCGCCGGTGCCGGATACCGTAGCGATGCCGGGGTCCTGGCTGTACCAGGTCATGTTGGTGATGGAGGCGTCGGAGGGCAGGAACTGGGCGGTGTTGGTCACCTTCTTGCCCACGCCCACGCTGACCTCGTCGTACTTCATCTCCACGCCCTCCACGGGCTGGGTGACCTGCACCTTGATGGTGGCCTTCTTGCCGGAGCCGTCATTGGCGGTGGCATACACATACGCCTCGCCGCGCTTGAGGCCCACGATGGTGCCATCCTGATGCACCTCCAGCACGCTCTCCTTGTTGGTGGAGAGGGTCACGGAGGTATCCGTGGCGGTATCGGGGCCGACCTCCCAGCTCAGGGTGATGCTCTGACCCACGGCCACATAGGGATTCTTCTCGATGAAGGCAATCTTCGTCACCGGCTGGTATACGCTGATCACCGTCTGGGCGTACACATGGGGATGGGTCTTGCTCTCGCAGGTGATGATGGCCGTGCCGGGGCTGACGGCGGTCACGCGGCCGGAGGCATTGACCTTCGCCACGGTCTCGTCGGAGGAATACCAGCTGACGGCCTTGTCGTTGGTCGTGCTGGGCAGGACGTTGGCCTTCAGGGTGATATAGTTGCCGACCTTGAGGCTATAGCTCTCCTGGTTCAGGGTGATCTCCTCAGGCTGCTGCTTGACCGTCACGGTGAAGGTACCGTACTGGCCGGAGCCATCGGCAGCCCTGGCGGTGATCTTCGCCTCGCCCTTGGAAACGCCGGTCACCACGCCGTACTCATCCACGGAGGCGTTGTCGGGGCGGTCGCTGGACCACACCACGCCCTGAATGGTGGCGTCGGACGGGGTAACGGAGGCCTCAAGCATCACGCTCTCGCCGATGAACATGGACTTCTCATCGCCCGTGACCTTCACCTTCGTCACCGGCTCCACCACCAGCGCGCGGTAGGCCGCGTAGACCTCGGGGTTCTGCACGCTCTGCACGGTAACGAGGCATTCGCCCGCCGCACGGCCCGTCAGGGAGGTGCCGCTCACCCGCACGATATCCGCATCAGAGGTGGTCAGCTGCCACTTGCGGTTGGTCGCGTCGGTGGGATAGAGGGTCGCATTGACGGTCTGGCTCTTGCCGCGGCGCAGCACCAGCACGGGCAGCTCGCCGTAAGCGTCATCCATGCTCACCACGCCCGCCAGCAGCGGATCGTACATGCCGTAAACAGGCAGCTTTTCCTCGTTCACCCGCACCTCCGTGACCGCACGGGCACAGGTGACGGTCAGCTTGGCCGTCCAGGTGCGCTTGGCGCCCTTGAGGGTGGCGGTGATGGTGGCAGAGCCCTTGCCCACGCCGTACACCACGCCGTCCGGATCGACGGTGACGCACTTCTGGTTGGAGGACTTGAAGGACAGCTCGCCGTCATCGGCGCAGTCGCCCTCCCGGATCAGCTCCAGCTGCAGGGTCTCGCCCTCAAAGACGGTGCTGGCGTTTTTGTCGAAATAGAACTTGTTCTCCGCAAGGGCCGTGCCGGTCATGCACACCAGCAGGAGCAGCGCGGTCAGGAGCAGTGTCGCAAGTCGCTTCATGGCTCATACCTCCATTGGTCGGGTGCTTTCATCTATAAAGACGATTCAGTGTTGCCTTTTCTTCCCTGTTCCTGTTCAGTATACCTGATTTTCCGCGAATTGTAAACGCCGGAAGCGCGGAAAGACAAAAAACACGACGATGCAGCGGTTTGCAGGGCCTTGCGCAGCGGCATGGCTGCTCTCTCATACGGCAGGAAGACCTCATCCGTCACCGCCTCACGGCGGCGACACCTTCCCCAAAGGGGAAGGCAGAGTTGGTGTGGACGGCGGTTCAGTAGATAGCCTTCCCCCATGGGGAAGGTGGATTCGGACGCAGTCCGAAGACGGATGAGGTCTCCCGACGCAAAACGGCCCCCGGCAAACCGCCGGGAGCCGCTGCAAATCGCTGAATCCGTATTTATTTGACCTCGTACTGGCCCACCTGGTCGGAGAAGCCCACCGCCATGATCTCACAGGTCTTGCGGGAGTTGGTCTTGCCGCCGTCGTATTCGCCGATCTGGTTGAGCTGCTTGCCCATGAAGATCATCACCGCCGTCTGGCCGCCGTCCAGGTTGAAGGCCACCTGACAGCCCTTGGCGCGCATGAGCTTGGCCAGATAGCTGACGGTGATGCCCGCGCTGCGGCCCTTGAGGCGACCCTCCGCCATGATGGCGACGTAGTGACCGGGCTCCACCATGCCGATGGCGCAGCGGGGATTGGTGTTCTCGTCGTTCTTGTAGGCCAGCTCGGAGATCTCGCCGTCCTTCATCAGGTAGGGGCCGAAGGAGTAGACCGCGTAAGCGCCCTTGTCGAGCATCTCCTGGGCGGTGATCTCGTAGCTGCGGTAAACATCCAGCGTGCCGTCGGGATAGAAGGCCAGCATGTCCAGGTTGGGGAACAGGCCGTTCACATTGGCCTTCTTCTCGGTATAGGGATCATCGTAGAGGATCTTACCGTCGCGCACCACCACGCCCGTGCGACGGCCGGAGGCGTCCACATCCACGCGGTAGGTGAAGTAATCGGTGTTCATGGCAAAGACCGCACCGCGCTTCTTTGCCGTCTCCATTGCGTCCACGCGGATCTTGTCGCGCTTGGTCTCGTCGTTCCACAGCGTGCGGATCATCTCGCCCGCCTCGATATCCGTGTACAGATCCGCCTCGAACCAGGTCAGGGGCTGCACGGGATCATACTTGCGCTCGATGATGACCTTGCTGGTCTCGTCGATGAAGATCCACAGGCCCTCGTCCTCGGAGGAGTAGATGAATTCGCCCTCGTCCAGAAAGCCCTTCTCGTTCAGCTCGGGCAGCAGCTCCTGATAGCGGGGAACCTCCACCGGGGCAGGGGTCGCCTGGGGAGCGCCGCTCGTATCCCGTTCGATGTTCTCCAGGAAGTCATTGTGCTGAACATCCTCGCCCACGGTGGTGTGCACCAGGCCGAAGATGCGGTTATCATATTCCCGGCCGGTCTCATCCACCGAATAGCCGGAGCCCGCCTGGGTCTTGTGGTAGAGCTTATAGGCCTCGCTGGCCAGCTCAAAGCCGGTGGAGCCATTCATGCTGGCAAGGGGCACGTCCCAGTCGAAGATGATCTGGCTTTCCGGCCACAGGTGGCGGTAGAACTTCTTGACCTCCCACACGCCGTGGGCGACGGTCAGGTCGATGTATTCATCCTCGTTGGCCGCCAGGGCGATGGCGTTGTACGCCGCCTCGGAGACCATCTTGTGCTGACTATGGCCGTACTCGCCTTCAATATCCTGGGTCACGACGACCTCGGGCTTATACTTGCGGTACAGTTCCACAAACCACTCGTTGACCTTGGTCCGCTTGCCGGCATTCTTGTAGGCCGTCTCAATGCTCTTGGCCTTGTTGTCGCGGAAATCGCCGATGATGGGGTAATTGCGCACGCCCATATGCCACAGGCCGTTGAGCAGCTCGGAGGTGCGGGTCTCATTGGATCCGGTGAAGTAGGCGATGACCACCTTGCGCTGCATCTCCGCCGCGTAGGTCGGGATCGCGCCGCCGAAGAAGATCAGCTCATCGTCCGGATGGGTGGAGATGAACATCAGCTCCGCCTTCTCATGGGTGGGCTGCCAGACCTGCACCCAGGAGGGGCAATCGCCCTCGGAGAGCACAAAGATCTCGTTGATGTACAGCTCATACTTCGCATCCGTCATGGCCAGCACGCGGGCATAGCGGCTGGGCTCAGGCAGCTCCACATAGGCGTGGAGATACGCAGGGCCCTCCGCGGCAGTGAACCAGTCCTTGCCGTTGTCGGAGGTCTGCACCACCCACTTCTCCGGCAGGCTGCCGAAGCACACATACACCGAGCCGATCAGATGCTCCTTGTCCGCCGTGATGGTGACATAGGGATTCTTCTGCTCGTTGGTGTACATATAGGTGGTATACTTTTTATCCGTCATCTGAGACATTTTGAACTTGCTCGAGGACGCCTTCAGCTTGCAGAATTCAGTGATATCTACGGCCTCCGCCGCAAACGCCGCGCTGGCTGCGCACAGCATCAGAAGGCTCAGGAGCAGCCCTGTGAGGAATTTCTTCATCGGTCGATCTGCCTTTCCATATCGTCGGGTAAAAGGGATGTAATCCATATGCCAGCATAGCATATTGACTCGGGAAAGTCAATTGATGCAGTGGTCAGCGCAGGATTTTTACAAACGGGCAGACGTCCTCTGGCACGGGCTCCCACCGGCATCGCGCAAGCGCGATGCCACCTCCCTCAAGGAGGGAGGCTTTTGGCCGTGGGGAAGCCAGTCCCGTAGGGGCGACGGCCTCATCCACCACCGCTGGCGCGGTGGTCCCCCTTCCCCCAGGGGGGAAGGTTCTATCGGCGTGGATTCCAATCCTGTAGGGGCGACCATTGGTCGCCCGCTGTGCCGCAGGTTCATACTGCCACATGGGGGCGCGTCTGCGGACGCGCGAGACCCTCTCAGTCACCTGCGGTGACAGCTCCCCCCAAGGGGGAGCCTCAGACTGTCAAAAACCTCTGGGAGGTGTCGGAGGGCCCGCAGGCCCTCTGACTGTAATCGTATCCGGGGGCTTTGCCGCCGGGGCGGGGCGTTTTTTGCTTGCAAAAAACATACCTTACA
>JAFQEB010000146.1 GCA_017399225.1 Clostridia bacterium
CTTACGAGCGGTCTCTTCCAGTGCAGTATCGATGATGTAGGTCAGTTCATACCTATTCATCATTTTCACCTCCTCTTGGACGTTTGGCGATGCATCCTTTTGTGCATCGCAAGGATGTGCCAATTAAGGATTATAGCAGACATTGCAAGCTTTTGCAAGGGGGTAAATGCCCTTTTTTCCTGCATTTATCGGACTTTTTTGCAATTTTGCGCATGTGGGCAGCGCATTCGTAAAACCTTCCCTTCGGGGAAGGGGGACCGCCGCGCCAGCGGTGGTGGATGAGGCCGTTGCCCCTGTGCAGCAATCCGAACCCGCAGCGTGGCGGGCGACCAATGGTCGCCCCTACGGGTACGCAGGCGTCAACGCAACCAAAAGGCTCTCCCTTCGGGAGAGCTCCCGCGTAAGCGGGTGAGAGGGTTTGCGCGTCCGCAGACGCGCCCCGTGCGGCAATCCGAACCCTGCAGCAGGGCGGGCGACCAATGGTCGCCCCTACGGGTACGCAGGTGTCAACGCAACCAAAAGGCTCTCCCTTCGGGAGAGCTCCCGCGCAAGCGGGTGAGAGGGTTTGCGCGTCCGCAGACGCGTCCCATGCGGATCATGCGGGAGTTGCCGCAACAAAAAAGGCTCCGCAGCTTGAAGCTGCGGAGCCGTGCTTGCATTAACCCTTCTTCTTGGTCTTGGTCTTGGTGTTCAGGGTCTCGATCTCGTCGTCGATGGTGTTGTTCTCGGTGGTCTCCTCGACGGAGCGATTCTGAACGTTCAGGGAAGCGGTGTAGGTGGTGCCGTCGGCGGCGGGGTAGTTGGCGGTGTTCCAGGAGTGATCCTTGGCCATCTCGGCGTCGGTCAGGCCGAAGTAGGTGTGGCGCTCGCGGCCGTTGGGAACCGGATCGTCCCAGGTGGTGTCCACGTGGAGCCAGGAGCCGTTGATCAGCACGAGGGTCCAGGCGTGGCCGCCGGAGTTGCCGGTGTAGCGGTCGGTGGCGGTGCCGGTGACGGTACGGTTGGCGATGCCCACCGCGTCCAGCATCATGCTGTAGGTCAGGGTGTAGGCGTTGCACACGCCGGTGCCGTGGAACAGCACGCCTTCGGGGCCGTAGTAGGTGTAGGTCATGTCGTAGGCGGTGTTGTTGACGATCCAGTCGTGCAGGGCCAGGGCCTTGTCATAATCGTTGGTGCAGCCGGCGGTGATATCCAGGGCCAGGTCGGCGACCTTCTGATCCATCCAGGCGGAGTTGGTGAAGGACATGTTGCCGAAGTTGGTGAAGCCCTCGGGGAGGTTGACGCTCTTGAGGCTGGTGCAGTCAGCGAAGGCGTAAGCGCCGATCTTGGCGTTGACGTTGCCCAGAGACATGGAGGTCATGGCGGTGCAGCCGTAGAAGGCCTGGGAGCCCAGAGTGTTGACGGTGGCGGGGATGCTGACGCTCTTCAGGGAGGAGCAGCGGTAGAACGCGCCCGCGCCGATGGAGGTCGCGGAGGCGGGGATATTCACATTTTCCAGGGTCGCGCACTGGTAGAAAGCTTCGTCGCAGATGGAGGTGAAGCTGTCGGGCAGGGCGATGGTCTTGACGTTGGGGCAGTAGTAGAAGGCCTGGGGGCCCAGGGCGGTCACGGCGCGGCCGCTGACCTGAGCGGGAACGGTGATCTGGGCAGCGGCGCCGCGCACGGCGGTCAGGGTCAGGTTGCTGCCGTTGGAGGTGTAGCAGAACACCATCACGTTTTCGCAGCCGCTGAAGGCGCTGGCGTTGATGGAGGCGTCGATGAAGTTCATCGTGCCGGTCAGCTGCAGGCAGTTGTAGAACGCCATGGAGCCGATGGAGGTCACGCTCTTGGGCAGCTTCACGCTGCGCAGGGCGGTGCAGTTGTAGAAGGCGCTGGCGCCGATGGAGGTCACGCCCTCGGGCAGGGAGATGGTCTCCAGCGCGGAGCAGTAGTAGAACGCGCTCTGGCCGATGGAGGTAACGGTGTGGGGCAGGTTGACCTGCTGCAGGGTGGTCAGGAAAGCGAGGGCTTCGCGGCCGACGCCGGTCACGGTCATGCCGTTGACAGCGGCGGGGACGGTCATGCTGGCGCGGCTGCCGGTGCAGCTGGACAGGGTCAGGGTGCCGTCGCCATTGGTGGCGAAGTTCATCACGGTCAGGCTGCCGCAGCCGGTGAAGGCGTTGGAGGGGATCTTGGTGTCGATCAGCTGCAGGGTGCCCTCGAGCTTGCTGCAGTAGTAGAAGGCGTAGCGGCCGATGGAGGAAACGCTGCTGGGCATGGACACGCGGGTCAGCTCATCGCAGTAGGAGAAGGCGTGCTCGCCGATGGTCTTGAGGGAGTAGGGCAGGGAGATGCTCTTGATGGGGGTGGAAGAGAAGGCGAAGCTGGCGATAGCGGTCACGGGCTTGCCGTCGATGGAGGAGGGCAGGGTCACGTTGGCAGTGCTGCCGGTGCCCATGAAGCCGGTGATGGTGATCTCGTTGTTCTCTTCGATCCAGGTGAAGGTCTCGATGGAGGAGCCGGACTTGCCGTACTGAACGTTGAGGTTGGGGCAGTTTTCGAAAGCGTCGTCGGCGACGGTCACGTCAGAGGAGAGAACCAGGTTGCCGCTCAGGCCGGTGCAGCCGTAGAAGGCCTTGGAGCCGATGTGCTTGACGGAGGCGGGGATGCTCAGCTTGGTTAGGCCGGTGCAGCCGTGGAAGGCCTGCGCGCCGATGGAGGTGACGCCGTCGGGGATGGTGCAGTTGCCGGAGAGCCACGCCGCGTCCATGAAAGCCTGATCGGCGATCTGGGTCAGACCGGAGGGCAGCCACACGTCGGCATGAGCCGGCACGATCAGGGCCAGCGTCAGGGCGACCAGCAGCAGAACTCGCAGGGCAGTACGCATCTTCATATATAACACCTTTCGATTCAAGGTCGGAATGCAATGTCATGTAACCGAAATCCTGTTTACAATGTTATTTTAGCACGTTATCAGTGCAATTACAAGTGTTTTTACACAAAAATTACATGAAAATTGCATGAAAATTTTTAGACGTGACATGGCATGTAACCAAATTAGGCGAAAAATATCCCAACAAGGGACGAAATATGCTGAAATGGTGTACTGGTTTAATGCGGTGAAGCGAGGCGGGTAACATCTGGAGGCCGCAGGGACGCCGCGCCGTGTGACCGCGGGTGAAGGGTTTTGCCCTGTACAACCTATGTGCGGCGGCAGCGTTGGTGCGGCGGAGGGTCTCCACCGGTCTCGCCTTGTGGCGATCCACCTCCCTTTGCACAAGGGAGGCTTTGGTTGTTGTTTCCTTGCAGGAATGAGAGGCAAGCGGCAAATGGGCATCCGGGCAACGGCACAGACAAAGGCTCCCTTGTGTAAAGGGAGCTGCCCCGAAGGGGCTGAGGGATTGCCTCCACAGACCTGCGCAACTCCCGGCAAACATAGCCTGTCGCAGGCAATCCCTCCGTCTCGCCTTGCGGCGATCCACCTCCCTTTACACAAGGGAGGCTTTGGTTGGCAGGTTCTTTGTGGCAGGGTGGGAAATGCGAGCCGCACGGACTCCCTCAGTCATTCGGCTGCGTGGATGCCCCTATACCCGTAGGGGCGACCATTGGTCGCCCGCCTTGCTGCGGGTTCGGATTGTCGCATGGGGTAACGGCCTCATCCACCACCGCTGACGCGGCGGCCCCCTTCCCCGAGGGGGAAGGTTTTTCGAGTGGCGGTCACCCGTGCCGCACGGGGCGCGTCTGCGGACGTGTGAACCCTCTCACCCGCTGCGCGGGAGCTCTCCCAAAGGGAGAGCCTTTTGGTTGCGTTGACGCTCGCATAACTGTAGGGGCGACCATTGGTCGCCCGCCTTGCTACGGGTTCGGATTGCCGCATGGGGTAACGGCCTCATCCACCACCGCTGACGCGGCGGTCCCCCTTCCCCCAGGGGGAAGGTTTTTCGAGTGGCGGTTACCCGTGCCGCACGGGGCGCGTCTGCGGACGCGCGAACCCTCTCACCCGCTTGCGCGGGAGCTCTCCCAAAGGGAGAGCCTTTTGGCTGCGTTGGCCCTTGCCAAACGCATCAAAAAAGCCCGCCCGCTCTACACGGACGGACAGGCACAAGGCTTCATGTTGTCAGTTGGAGGGCTGCTCTGCGGCATTTTCCACCACGCGCAGCAGGTGGGACAGGGAGGCCAGCTCCATGCCGAAGAGGGTGTCTCCGGGGCCGGTCACGGTTTCCTGCCCGCTGTGGGGCTGGATGCGGATCTCCATGGGGATGGGGCACAGCAGCAGCACGTCCCGGCGGGGCTTGCCGGCGGCGAAGCGCTCTGCGCGGGAGAAATCATATTCCGGCAGGGGGCGGAAGGCGCCGTCGAAGGCGTCGAAGATGATCATGAGGATGTTGGAATACCGGCGGAAGAAGTACTCCCCGGTCTCCCGGAAGACCAGCACCCGGGAGGACCACATCACCCCGAAGAGTTTGATGGCAAAGACCTGGCCGGGGGCCTCGATCACGCAGTCGCAGCGGCGGGAAAAGCGGGTGCCCAAAAACCAGAGGGGGTGGGCGCCGTGCAGGGTGAGGCCGTGTTTGCGGCAGAGGCTGCTCAGCCTGGCCGCGCAGCTCAGGCGCTTTAACACGCAGCGGACGGCAGGCAGAACGATCACAAACAGGCCGAGGATGACCAGCAGCCAGAGGACGAGGGTTTTCATGGGAGGGCTCCTTTCGTGCGGCGCAGTTTCTACTATATATAATGAGATGATTCTATCATACAACAGCCGGCGGGTTTCGTCCAGCCCTGTTCGGGGAATCTTTTACAAGTGTAAAATCTGCAGACGGCGGGGAAACCTGCCATAATTTCTCAGGCTCGTTCGTTTAGTGGGCAAGGAGGTGCTGTGATATGAAGCAGCTTATCAAAAAGGTGATTTTCTGGATGCTGATCCTCACGACGCTCTGCGCGGGTACGGCCCTTGCGGATCGCTTCGGCGATACCTATACGGACGAACCGCCCGCCCAGGTGCTTTTGCATATTCAGGAGCGCTATCCCGATTATCTGATGGAGGATTATATCAGCATTGCCGGTACGTCCAAGGGCGATTATGGTTTTGCGCTGATGTCGCAGGGGCACAGCCGGGTGCTGCTGGGCTACCATGATGACGGCGACGGGATGGAATACTGGATGCGCAATGCAGACGCCGTACCCCAGGGCGAGGGTTATGCGTATTTCCGTCGGCATACGGCGGGCGAGGAGATCAGCCAGGGGAATTCAAATGCGGCCTACGTTGACGCCTTGGGCTTTGATGTGATCCGCATCGACAAGGCCCACGAGGAGTACTGGATGCAGACCGTATCCTATCACTGGCGGAGCGGGAGCTTCCGGCTGTATGCCTATATGGACCGCGAGGCCGGCTATGAGCAGGCTTATGTGACGGACAGCGGTGTGAGCTACTACAACTTCACTGATGTGGAAAAGCTCGGCCGCGTGGCGGGCACGGTGCAGCGGGATCTGCGGTATGTGTCCTTCGACGCCCTGCCCAAGACCCGCGCCCAGGCCAGGAAGTCGCTGAGCGTCGCGCCCGAGATCCCCTCCGGCGAGCTGGCTGCCCAGAGCATCAAATTCACCGGCGGCAGGAAGTATGAGGTCTATCAAGGCCCCGGCGAGGGCTACGGCCGCGGCGGTAACGGCAAGGCGGCCGTCAGCACCAATGACTGGATCCAGGTGTTCGGCCGGGAGGACGGCTGGATCATGATCCAGTATGACCTCTCCCGCGATCATATGCGCATCGGCTGGATCCGGGAAAGCGCGCTGCCCAGCGGCGTGCAGGTGCCGGAGCTGCGCTTCTCCTCCAGGGCGGCGTACACCACCCGCAGCGTGTCCCTGACGGACGACCCGCTGTTCACCGGCGATACCGTGCTGACCCTGCCCCAGGGCGCATGGGTGGAATGGCTGGCGACCATGGGCGAATGGGCCTATGTGGAAAGCAGCACGGGCGACCAGATCCGCGGCTTTGTGCCCAGGAGCGCGCTGACGACGGACGCGGTGTTCCATCTGGAGAACCACCCCGATCAGTCCCTCCAGCAGTATCCCCTCCGGGGCACCCTGACGATCGCCAGCTCCGGCAAGGTCACCCTGGCGATCACCTCTGCCGACGTCAGGCCCAACGGCCAGGACGCTGCCGTCTTCATGCTCTACGACGTGACGACCGGCCAGAAGCTGGCCGCTGCGACCCGGAGCGCCGACGGCTTCTATGGCCAGGGAACTGCTGATCCGGACGTCTACGACCTCCTGATCGTCCCCGTGGACGCCCAGGGCTATGAGGATCGCACGCAGGCGATCTCTATTCAGAGATGAAGAAAAAGCTGCCCCTGTGCGGAGGATGCACGGGGGCAGCACTTTTGCCGGCAGGATGCGCCGGGGATATCAGGTTTGGGCGAAAAGTGCAACGCACTCTACCCCGCTGGTCCAGCAGAACATATCCACCGGCTGCACCTTCTCCAGGGTGTAGCCCTTTTCAGCCAGCAGCGCGGCGTCGCGGGCCTGGGTAGCCACGTTGCAGCTGACGTACACCACCCTGCGGGGCCCCGCCTTGGCGATGGCGTCGATGACCGCAGGCTCCACGCCCTTGCGCGGCGGGTCGATGACGATCACGTCCGGGCGCAGGCCCTCGTCCACCAGGGCGGGCAGAACATCTTCTGCCGCGCCGCAGCGGAAGGCTGCGTTGGTGACGCCGTTGCGATCGGCGTTGGCCTTGGCGTTCTCGATCGCCTGGGGCACGATCTCGATGCCCAGCACCTCGCGGCAGTGGCGCGCCATCATCAGGCTGATGGTGCCTGCGCCGCAGTACACGTCGCAGAGGCGGTTGCCGGGCTGAAGGTCAGCGAAGTTCAGGGCCGTCCGGTAGAGCACCTCCGTCTGCTGCGGGTTCACCTGGAAGAAAGCTGCGGGGCTCAGGTCAAATTCCAGGCCGCACAGCACGTCCTTAAGGGTGGATTCGCCAAAGAGCGTGCGGAACTTCCGGCCAAGGATCACGTTGGTGCGCTCCCGGTTCTCGTTCAGGATCAGGCTTACCGCCCCCAGGGGCTGGAGGGCGGCCCAGAGCGTCTCTGCCTTGGGGATCGACGTGCCGTTGACCGCCAGCGTCACCATGGCCTCGTGCCTGCGATTGACGCGGATGACGATATGGCGCATCAGGCCGGAATGAGTTTCTTCATTATATATGCTCACGCGCTGCGCTTTGATCCAGTCCAGCACGGCCCGGCAGAGAGCGTCCGCCGGAGGCATGGCGTTGGGGCAGCGGTCGATGGGGATGATGGCGTGGCTGCGGGGGGCATAGAAGCCCACGCAGGGCGCTTCGGAGGTCCCGCCCACGGGGAGGGCCGTCTTGTTGCGGTAGGCGGAGGGGTCTGTCATGCCCAGCACCGGCGGAACGGCGATATTCAGCTTGCCGATGCGCTGGAAGCAGTCCTGCACCTGACGGCGCTTGGCCTCGAGGGTGGCCTCGTAGCTCATGTGCCGCCCGGAGCAGCCGCCGCAGCGGGGATAGGCGGGACAATCGGGGCTGCGGCGCTCGGGGGAGGGGGCTTCCGGCTGACTTTCCATGCGCCCGAAGGCGTAGCGCTTCTCCACCTTCACGATGCGAACCGGCGCAGTCTCGCCCGGCAGCAGCCCGGGCACGAATACGGCCATGCCCTCGTGGCGGCACACGCCCTCCAGGTCGGCGCCCAGGGTATCGGCGGTCAGGGTGAGGATCTCGTTCTTGCGCATGGGGTCAGCCTCCGTTTGCTTGATGGGGATATTGTAGCATGGCAAGCCGGGGTTGGCAAGGATAAAAGCAGGAGAATCAATAAGGAAGGCGAACATGCAGCAGTATGATGCGATGGAAATGTTCGGAATATGATGGGAACTAATTCGAAGAAAACGTTTTAGAATGTTCGGAAAGACTGCAAATATCAAAAAAATGAAGAAAAATTGAAAATTGGGTGTTGACATCAATGCGGAATTTTGATAAGATATACAAGCTGACTCGCGAGAGTTCGGCACTGAACCTTGAAAACGATACAGAACAAGAATAACGCAAACAAGAGACAGTAATTCCGAA
The DNA here is from genome assembly GCA_017399225.1 of Clostridia bacterium. The sequence goes on from JAFQEB010000146.1 coordinate 8,060, forward strand.
TGAGTTGAGTCTTGCCGGTGGAACCGGTTAGATAAAGGATTAAACGCAAGAGTTTGATCC